>NZ_JADMSV010000004.1:0-220645 GCF_015560935.1 Butyricimonas sp. BSD2780061689_150309_C8 | reverse complement strand
CACGTACAATTTCAATGTCCGATTTTTCCGACACGATCCAAGCTTTAAAGATAAATATTCGAACGTTTAATAATATTCCAAAATTATCCAATTTTACGATATGTCCCAAAAATCCGGATACTTTTTTCTATTAACAATCAAGGATTTCACTAATGAGGCTAAAAAAGGAAATCGGTCTTTCCGAAATATTATTAAACGTTCGTTTAATGATTCTTTCAAAAGGAGCATTTAATCTCATACTCCATACAAGAATAACCTGTCACAAGCCGATGTAGTTTATATGTATTATTTCCAACTTATTATTGAATATCAATTCGATAACTTCCGTGTAAATTTTTCATTCCTCGACACGTCAACATTCCCCCAAAAACAGAACCTTCGACAGGACACCCCAATGTCCTGCCAAAGGTTTTAATTTACCACACTACACGAAAATCAATTTTCTCCCGTGAAAGCCCAATTTGATTTATAAGCCCACCGGGAAGGACATTGTTTCAAAACCATTCTCACCCTTTTCACCTGATCGATAGAAAGGGAATTCTTGTAACTATACATGTCCAGCACGTTGAAAGACGTGAAATATTCCATCGGACGGGTCGGATCATTCTCCGGCTGACCATCCAAATTGTTTCCCTTGAACACGGTAGGATAATAACCGTAGTCAAAACTATACGTGTCCGGGCAATAATCACTATCGCCATCCGCATTCAAATAGCTATACTTGTCGCATCTCGTCTGGAGAACACCCAAATACTCCGCGATCGGGGTTGCCAAGCTAAACTCGTTTTTCCCCTGCACCGTCGTCGGGGACAACAGAGCGTTCAAGTTCAACATAAACCCGACTTCCAAACAATTTGTAACATCACTAAGATTAAAAGCATCCTTATGTTTCATCGTTATCCCCGGGATGGATGTCAGTTCATAATCGGAGTGCATCACCGTGGGTGCCAGCATTCGGTAAGACGTCGTGGTTCCCGTGTTGGAAGTCGACGTCGTGAACTTTGCAATCCAGATATTCATGTATTTATTCGGATCCCAGATAATACGCTTTGAATTCGCCAAAATATACGCCAAATACTGGGTCGTCTTCGTGGAAGACGTTCCCATAGCCGTGAAATCTGCCGCAGTTATATTCTCCACGTTCTTTCCGGGTTCCTGCATTTTCAATCCGTTCTGGTCATACGTGGCCAGTTTAAACACGACCTTCGCATTTCCCGCATTAGGATCTGTCGTAATTTTCCGGTTGAAAGCATCCGACACCCGTTGCAACTGCCGTTCCAGCAACTCCACGCTGACATCGTAAGATGGTGCCGCCGTGGCCGGTGGCACAAGTAGGTGAAACACCACGGGAATCACCACTTCTTCATAGTTTTCATCCGGCAACTCCCGGATCGTGATACTCAATCGCTCGCTTTCCAAATTTCCTCCTTTCGCGTAAAATTGCTTTACCGTCCCGGGAGCATCCGTCGTGGTCGTGTAATAACTTCCCTCCAACACGTTCCCGTTTTGATCATACACCTTGATATAATCCGCTGGCAACTGATCCTTGGGAATCAAAAACTCTTCCTCGATCTCTTTCCCGTAAAACTCTTTTGTCTCCTCGTCCCGCCCGTATGACATCACGGTTCTTTTACCATACACGAAAGTATGAAATCCCATCTGGCTCACCCCGTTAGGCACCAACATCTTGTGATCTGCACGTAACTCGATTCTTGAAATCTCATCCGGTAAAATATTCAAATCAAAAATCACGCTCTTTTCTTTTTCACACGAACTAAAAAACAGCATCGTGATAAAAAAAATGATTATATATCTCATCATATTCTATTCATTTACATTTATTACTTCCAACCTGGGTTCTGGGGAACATTATTATACATCAACTCGTAATCGGCAGGTAACGGGAACGCATACCTGTAATCATCGCTATCCAACGTGTACGTCACCACTTCATTCGTCGCCTCGTCCTTCACCCGGCGAGTGAGCGTAACCCCGGTCCGTTTCATATCCAGCCAGTTCATCATTTCCTCGTAAGCAAATTCCTTACGACGCTCCACCAGGATCTCCCCGATCACGTCATTCCCGGAATACCCCGTGTACCCGGGAATCTTGCTACGTTTAAATTCATTCAGCAATTCCAAAGCCCCGTCCTTCTCTTGACGGGCTAACGCTTCCGCCTCGATAAGCAACAAATCAGAAAAACGGAACAACACATGCACGTCATTCGCGTTATGATTGTTCGTGTATTGCCACCGAGTCACGTATATCTTCCCATCAATCTCTTGGAAATAAACTTCCCGACGAATATCGTGTTCATCATAAAGACCGTACAACTCTTCCGAAGGCTGTTGCACCAATAGTTGCGAAGGTCTTCCCCAGGGCGCGTAATCGTTCATGGCGGAGGCATACAAAGAAAAACGTAACAAGGCAAACTTGTGAGGTTTCGTGGTTCCCCTTGCCAGAGGAACAGTTGTCAGTTCAAACTGTTCGTCCACCGTATTTTCCACTCGTTCCCCATTTCGGGCCGCCTTTGCGTAGGACTCAGCCTTACTCCAATCATCCGCCTCAGCCGCACAAGACCCAGCCTTGTACTGGTAGGTCTGGGCCAGAATCCCGTACATCACTCTCTTATTGAAGAATAAGTTCCAAGCCTCCTCCGGTACAGTCTCATACTCCAACACCTCCATAATCTCCCCAATCAGTTTCGCGTACAAATCCGTTTGTTTCCATCTCTTTCCCCCCTGCACCACGTCTGCATCGAAATTAAACGGGATACCATACTCGTTCTTATCGTAGGGAGCAAAAAATTGGTTCAGCCGAAGCAGGTAGTAAGCCCTCATCACCCGTGCCTCTCCCGATATTCTCTCTGCATCCGTTTTATTATAATCGGGTACGTTTTCCAGATCCTTCAATACCATATTAATATAGCCGACAGAAATGAAAACATTCTTCCACAATAGCGCCGGGAAAGTATATCCCTCCCAATTTTTCCCCTCCGTGTACTCTTTTATAAACCCACGTCCTCCCCGGGCCGGGTTAGCAAAATCATCAAACAGGAAATTCACCATATCCAAGTCATTCGTGTACAAGATGGATGCCACGTTACAATACCTCGTGAAAGGAAACTGCACGTACTCGTCATTAAACCTCACACTATTACTTATGGTCCCCCCACTATGATAGCTAGAGGAAGTAGTTGCGAATAACAGGGTCGACATCGCATCGCGGACATCGCTGATCGTATAAACCACTTTTGTATTCTTGGGAGGCATGTTCAAAAAATCGGAACACGCCCCGAATAAAAACACCATGCTAAAAAATAACCATATATTTCTTTTCATAATTCTTACATTAAATTCCGATTGATAACGTGAAACTATATGTCCGAGCGCTTGGATAAGTGAAAGCTCCCTTTGTTTCCGGGTCTATTCCTCTGAACTTTGTCAACGTGAAAACATTCGCCATATTCAGGTTCAGACGGGCTCTCGTGATGTACAACTTGGCACACAAAGCCGGGTCCAGATTATATCCCAATGAAATATTATTACACTTCAGATAGTCTCCTTTCTCAAAACGGAAATCAAACAATTGGTACAAGTACTCGGTCCGGCTAGTACCATACTTGGGAACATCGGTCATGTCACCCGGTTTCCGCCAGCGATTCGCCTCGATCTTCAACAAGTTTCTCGCAGAGGCACTGGTTGTTCCTCCCGACACGTAGTACTGGAACGAACGAGCCAAATGTCCCGTCATATAAGTAAATTGTGCGAAAAGGCTAAACCGCTTGTAATTAAACTGCGTGGTGAAACCTCCCGTGATAGGCGGGTCACTCCGTCCCAAGTAACCGCGGGACGAATTAGCCAACTGAGTGGTCAAGTCATTATCCATGTTATAGACATACTTACCTTCCGGGGTCAAAGTCCCCAAACGATTCCCATCATCATCAAACCCGTCCACGTAAGCCAGCGAGTTTCCCGTGTAGGGATCGACTCCCGCATACTTGTAACCATAGAATGCTTTCACGGGGCGTCCTTGGATATACAAATTATATATGCTCTCGAAAGTCGAGTTCGTACTAGCAGAGACTTCACTCAAATCCTGGTAATAAGTTTCGGTCACCTTATCTTTATTCTTCGTGAAATTCACCGAGGTCACCCAACTGAAATCAGTCGTGCGCACATTCAGAGTTCGCAGACTGATCTCCCATCCCCGGTTATTCACGGAAGCCACATTTGCAGCCACGGAAAGGCGTCCCGTCGAGGCGGCAATCTTTTTATCATCCAGTAAATTCCGGGTATCATTATCGTAGTAGTTCACGACCAAGTTGATCCGGTTATTCAATAGAGAGGCGTCAAAACCAATGTTCCTATTCTCCTGCCGTTGCCACTTGATTGAAGGGTTGGAAGGATCATAACGGTCCATAATCTTCTCCCCGTTATACGAATAATTGCTCACTTTACGTAAAACAGAGAAAGGCAAGGCATTCCGGTCAATACTCCCGACAAAACCATAGGACACCCGGAAAGCCAACTGATTGATAAAACCGAACCGGGTCATGAAAGACTCATTATGCACGTTCCATTTACCACTCACGTTCCAAAGAGGTGAAAAACGATTATCCGTACCGATAATGTCCACCCCGTCCAGACGGGCACTTCCCTGTACCACGTAGCGGTCCTTGTAACTATAAGATCCGGTCATAAAGAACGATGCACTCCGGTCTTGGGTTTCGGAATGGGACCCCAGTTTCGCCAATAAATCGGTAAAAGAAGATTTCAACGTAACTCCGGTCAAATCCGGGTAACTCGCCACACCGTACACGTCACTCCACTCCGGAATCATGCTGGTAAAACCGTATCCTTTAGAAGAGGAAACCTCTTGTCCCAGGTAAGCATTCACGTAATGATCGCCACCGGAGAATCCCCGGGCAAATTCCAACTGGTTCCGGATGGTCCACTGCTGGGAACGGGAAGTCGACTCCTGAACCATCCCGTTGTTCATATCGTCCGTAATCTCTCCCTCCGTGTATATACCTGCCAACCAAGAAGCCCGTTTCGAGGCATAAGAACCGGGAACCAATTCCTTCATCGAATGATTATTCGAGTTCGAGAATGTCCCCATGGAAGAAAGCATCAACCCTTCCATAATCTTGAATTCAAGTTTCAAGCTCACTTGATTACTCACGTATCTTGATTTCGTTGTGTTATCGTTCAGATCCTTCAGGATATTAAAATCATACCTGTACCCGTCCCGAATGGAACTAAGCTCGGAAAACGAACTGCGGTCATAATCGTAATTCCCTTCCTCGTCATACAAACGCTCGTAAGTATTCGCATAAGTCGCGTAATCCAGCGGATTCACCGGAGAGGCAGAACTACGATCGTTACGCAAACTGCTACGCACGTCAAAATGTACTCGCAGGAATTTATTGAAATCATGGGTCAACTTCATGGATGCCCCCATGCTCTCGTATTTATTATTGGGCATCACCCCCTCCTGCGACAAATAAGAAAGACTGCCATAATACTGGGTCGTTTCGTTACCTCCCGAAAGGGATATGCTATAATTCTGGGTATGTGCCACCCTGAAAATTTTGTCAAACCAATTTGTATTGATTTTACTCAATCTCTCGATTTCTGTTTCAGCCTCGACCTTAGTCAACAACCCGTTATCCACCTTTTTCAACAACTGGTACACCCGTCCCCCAACGTTCAACCCCGGAAAATCCTCGTATATACCTCTTTCAAAAGCAATCTTTTCCTTGGTATTCATCATCTTCAATCGGTTATCCGGAGCCTCACTCAACCCGTAGGACACTTGAACATTAATGTATGAACGTCCAACCGTTCCCCGTTTCGTGGTTACCACGATCACACCGTTTGCCGCACGGGAACCATAAATCGCCGTGGCCGCCGCATCCTTCAGTACCGTGATACTTTCAATATCATCCGGGGGAATGTTACCAATACCGCTCGTCAGCACCGTCTCTTCAAACTCCGTTCCTCCCATGCTCACCTCCGGCACGTTTCCCGTGAGTGGCATCCCGTCCACGATCCAGATCGGATTCGTGTCCCCGGTCAAGGAATTGATGCCCCGAATCCGGATTCGAGCCTGGGCTCCCGGTCTTCCCGACAAGTTCATGACGGCCACCCCGGCCATCTGTCCCTTCAACACGTCCTCCACGCTGGTATACCCTTTATTCGCGATATCCTTTGAAGTCACGACTTCCACGGAACCTGTCATCCGTTCCTTCTTAATCTCCTGGTACCCGGTCACGATAACTTCCTCGACTTCCGTAGCGCTCTCTTCCAGCACGACGACGATCGGTTTCTCCTGCGCCCGGTAAACCACGTCTTTCGTCTTCATCCCGATAAACGTGAATCGTAACACGATCGTGTCCTGCGCGGGAATCGTCAACATGAATTCTCCTTTCACATCTGTCGCCACACCCACCGTCGTCCCTTTCAACAGCACGGATACGCCCGGTAAAGATTCCCCCTTTCTATCCTTCACAAGACCTTTTATAACGATTTTCTTCACCTCATCCGGCAAAACATGTTTCTTTCCCGAAATCAGGATATAATTATCCCGGATCGAATAACTGTATTTATTCCCCAGCACCTGGCTCAAAATATCCTCCAACGTCCCGTTCGGAGTGGCCAACGATACGTTTTCCTTTACATCCAGCACCGCCGTGTTGTAAAAAAACTCGTAACCACTCTGTTTTTTGATCTGTCTGAAAATAGACTCGATCGTCCCGCTCTTCACGCTAAAAATCTCTTGAGATTTTTGGGAATAACCATCTCTTGCCCAAATGCTAGAGGCGGAAATCAATAATAGCAAAAAAAGATTTCGCATGTACCTTAAAATTTTACACATCCATTTTTTTTTCATACCTTTGTTATTACAGTTTATAAATCACTCACGAAAAATAGTGTTGATTCATTTCGTGAATGGTATTTGTCAATTGAAAACGGGGAGGGTGAGAGCTCCCTGTTTTTTATTTACGTGATATTCTTATCTTTTTTCCCGACACGTCAAATTTCACATCTGTCACCGTCTCGATCATTTCCAGCAAGTAACTTGCCGGACGGTCTTTCTCCGCGGCCCCGCTGAATCGCAAGTCCCGCAACGTATCGTCCGCATATTCCACGTTACAATCATACCAACGATTCAACTTGCACACGATGTCCTCCAGCCGCATATTTTCAAACTTGAACTTTCCCCGCATCCATGACACGTACAACTCCGGGTCCTCCGCCTTGATTTTAATCTTTCCATTATCCTTTTTATATTTAAAGGTCAATCCCGGTTCCAAGACATAGGTTTCCTCCTGATCACGCTTGTTCACCACTACCTGCCCCTCGACCAAAGTTGTCGTTACCCGGCTATCATCCGCATAATCAGAAACATTAAAGGTAGTTCCTGTTACCCGGACATTCACGTTGGATGTTTTCACGAAAAAAGGATGAACGGATTTTTCTACCTCAAAATACGCCTCCCCCTCCAATTCCACCGTTCGGTTTTCTCCCGTGAAAACGACCGGGTATCTTAGCGATGAACAAGAATTTAACCGAACCCGGGAACCGTCGGACAAAAGCACCAAATACTCGCCCCCGGTTGGTACCGTGATCTTATTATACACGGGTTCAACTTCTTTTTCCCGAACACCGGTATAATCCAGCACCTTCGCGGAATCATTTTCAATAACCTGCCCTCCCCGTTCCTTGATAATCGCCGTTCCCGTTAACGGAATACTTCGCCCGTCACTCAATTGTAACATCACGACACCCTTCGCTGGTAACAAATCCTGATGAACGGTTTCCACCGGATGATTCCCCCTCTTCTCTTTGGCCAGATAAAAAATACCTCCCCCCACGGAAAACATGATGATCAGCATGGCTGCATAACTAAAAAACAAGCTTCTCTCCCGTCCCCGCATTTTACGCTCGATTGAATACCACAGCTGTTCCAATTTCTTCCGGGGAATCTCGGGTAACTGCTCCACCTCGTCATCCTGTTGTCGATACCAACGCACGATCCGTTCTCGTTCCTCCGGTGTACACGTGTTCTCCCGGTACTTCTTCAATAAATCGTATATTTCATCTACTCCCATATCGTTTCACTTTACATTAATTCCCGTTCACTTTCACACTTCACAACATAATTGTTATCAAACCTTAATCCCTTTCGGAGAAATATCATGTTTTTCATCGGTTATCCGACTGTATTCCATGACACTTACACCTATGTCTCACCTATAACTCTTCGATAAGTTACCGATAAGTCATCGATAAGTCACCGAAACACGGCGTTCATTTTACCCTGACTTTACCCTGATATACAATCAAGATACCGACGAGTCACCGACGGGAGTCACCACAAACACTACATGAAAAAGCCTGGAGTCCCTTTATTTATTCCGAGCTGTCATAAATAGGACAGCTCCATACATCAAGTAGTACTATTCTATAAACAAAAATTTTCTCGACTAATTTCTTTCCGCAGTCTTTTCAATATATCAGTCAATTGATTTTTAACCGTTTGTTCCGACACGAATAATTTATCGGCAATCTCTTTCACCGACAAATGTTGTTCTCGACTCAACATATACACGGACCTTAATCGGGGAGGGAATTTACGAACGATATGTTTGATCTTGTCATCCAGATCCGCCGCCACGATCTCAACCCAGGTATAATCATCGGCCTCGCTCTTACCTTCCCCGGACATCTCGTGATAACGATCCCGAATCTGTTCTTTCTTGATCGAATTTAAGATATGGTTTCTCAACCAGACTAGTAGATAATTTTTTACGGACAAAGTTATTTCCAGCGACTCTCTTTTCTCCCATACCTGAATAAAAAAATCCTGAAAAATATCGTCCGCATCAAAAGACGAATTTACACGCACCAAGATGTTCCGATAAATCAGATTAGAATAGCGGGTATACAAATCCCGAAATGCAGAAACCTTACCTTCACGCATCCCTTTAATAATATCTATATCTGATTTATCCGATTGCATCTAATATCTCCCTATGCACACGTTCATGATGATCAAATATAACCCATTTTCAGACACAGTCAAAATATTGCACAAACTTTTTATCTAATAATCAATAAATAATAAATTATCATTTACACTAAAACTTTAATTATATCATTCTATCATCAGGCTGTCCAGCACCTGTTCCAGCTGTTTCCCGCGTAAAAAACTCCCCACAATCCGGTTATCACTATTCAACACGAAAATGGAAGGTACTGCACTTATTTTATAACGTTGTGCTGCTGCACATTTCCACCCTTGCAAATCCGACACGTGCTTCCATGTCAAACCATCCTCCCGGATCGCTTTGACCCAAGGTTCCCGTTTTGAATCTAAAGACACGCTTAGAATCTCCAATCCCTTGTCTTTATACTTCTGATACAGGGCCACCACATTGGGATTTTCCGCACGACAAGGGCCACACCAAGACGCCCAGAAATCCAGCACTTTCACTTTTGCCTTCACAGAATACAAAGACAAAGAATCTCCTTCTGGTGTTAACAAGGTGAAATCAGGAGCAATCTCTCCTACCGCAGTAATTTTAGCATCCCGGTAACGTTGCGTGATCACTTGCCCGTAAGGACTACTCTTCATCTCCTCGCTTAACCGATCGTACATCGGTTTCAAACGCTCGAAACGCATTTTCGGGTGATGCCGGGAGACGAGGTAAACAGCCACCAACGTGTTACCCCGTTCTGCCAGAATTTGTCGTTCAGCCTCATTATAGATGGAATCTAACCGCTCCTCTTCTTTAATAAGCTGTTCACATCGGCTCCAATCTTTTTGCTCACGAGCTTCTCGGAAAGCCTTCTCCATCTCCGGCATATCCTTGTATATTTCAGCTTTCACATCATTAAACTCATTACTGATTCTTTGAAGTTCTCCTCCTGTCACAACGGGACGTTCTCCGGTAACCTTCACCAGAAACGGAACATTCTCCAAAAATAACGGGATAGATTGTCGTTTCTCGATTCCCCGTATCTGGACTATCCGGGGTTCGGGGATCTTTCCCTCGATTTTGAATTTCCCGTTCTCGACAACACTCATCCCCAGCGTATCCCACTGGCTATTCATGGCTAAAGCCACCAAGTAAATCGTTCTGCCATTTTCCACATCCGGGACAACACCATCAATCGTGAAACCTTTATTTATATCACATCCGGCTAATAAGGCCAAACAAAAGATTAAGAAAAAATTCTGTTTCATACGTCTTTTATTAATTCTACAAACAATATCAAATAAAAGACAATTGAACAACTAGAAAAGTACTATTATAAAGCGAATTATTCTTCAGAAAGCGGGTCCAAGTGCAACGGGTGGCGAACCACAAAACGGGCCCCCTCTTTATAATCCCCATCCACCCAAATGTCTCCGCCCATCATCGTGATCGTCAACTTACATATGGCCAATCCCAAACCAGTACCCTGCACGTATTCATCCAGTTTCTCGAAACGTTCGAACACCTTCTTCTGTTTATCCTCCGGAATTCCCCGTCCCGTATCGGTCACGCTAAAATAAACACAATCCTGCTCTTCATTGATCTCGATTCCCAGCGTGATACTCCCCTGTTCCGTGAACTTATTGGCATTCGACAACAAATTAATCAATATCTGTTGCAAACGTTGCACGTCTGTCTCCAGTATAAATTCTTCACAGGGTGTCCGGAACACGTACTCCACCACATCCCGTTTCCCGTAACTAGTTGTCGCCAACACGCTCTGGCACAAAGAAACGATCTCAACCTCCTCATAAGACAACTTCAATCGTCCCGTCTCCAAACGGGATATATCCAGAATATCATTGATCAAGCGAAGTAATAAATCTGAATTTTTTTGGATGATAGCCACGTACTCATGACGGCTTTCCGCATCACAATCATCCGAAGTCAGAACCCCGGAAAATCCCACGATAGCATTCAACGGGGTACGAATCTCGTGACTCATGTTAGCCAAAAATGCAGACTTCAACCGATCAGACTCCTCTGCCTTTTCCTTTGCCTTCCGTAACTCTAGCTCCGCCTGCTTTTGCTTTGTCATATCCTCCATACGCACCACGACACCCAACAAATTATTATCATCATCAAAAACAGGATTCGCCAACATATACACGTAATAATTCCCATGTTTCACAACAACATCAGCCACTTTTCCCGTTTTCATGGCCATTACCGCCGGACAGAAAGAACAAGGTTCATCCAGTCCTCTCAAAACCTTATAACAAACTTGGCCCTTGGAACTTTTAATTTTTTCCGGATCGACATCATAATCAATCCCGTTATGCCATTTTATCGTGAAATCCGGATGAATAAACTTGATCCCGGAATTAACATTATTCAGTATTAAGATATTATCTTTCTGGGCCTGCCACAAGGCATCTTTAAAACGTTTGGTTCTAAAATAGAAATATAAGGCTAGGAAAAAACCGAACAGTAGAACTAAAAAAGCCGAAACCACCCCTATAATCTGATATTTATATTCCTCGAAATAGGACAACTTCTTGTTGTAAAGAACAGCATTCTCGACCTCCGCTTTATTCAAGAATCCCTCTGAACATAACTTGGTATAATCAAAACAATACTCGTTCGGAATGATCTGCATACCCGCCAGCACGGTCGAATCATGTTGTCTCTCTAACGCCAAAGCTTGTTTGGCCATATCTTTTCCGACAGTCCGGTACTTCGGTACACATCCCCCGACAGCCCAATGCCCCATCCCGATAGAAGTAATCGTGAAAGCCGGAATTTTAGGATTCGCCATCATCATCGAATACGTGGCATTCCGCATAAAATAACCATCATTTTTATCTACTCGCCACGTTCCCAACAAGATAACCGTTTTCTCCGGTAACCGGGCAATAGCATCACTGATCGAATAAATCGTGTGTTTCCGGCCATCCAAAAGAATCAAATCCAGCTCTGGGAATTTCTCTTTCATCTTCTTCTTCACCAAAGCCTGCAGAGAGACTCCCCCGTAACTATTATCCGTGATAAAAGCGATATGCTTGGTTTCCGGGTAAAAATCCAGAATTAACCGAAGATTCGCTACCACGTCATACTCGTAAGCAAAGCCAAAAACCTCTAATTCCCGAATATTATCACTCATCACGTCCACACTCTCCGCCTCCCAGTTCTCCAAATCGGTACCCTCCTCCGGTAACAAGACTGCATTCCGACTCACCATCCCTCCCATGATCGGGACATCCCGGGTAATCAGTGAATCCTGAGACCAATAAGCCGTCCATGCCTCCTGCCCCAACAGAATAATGAGCTTCGGTAAACCCTTTTCGATATTCTTATCCAGTAATTCTTTCATCCGCCCTTCCCATGTACAAGCCTCGGAGAAACTTTTACAATTCATATTCTCTATGTCAATCGAAAATTTTCCACCAAGTAGGCCATATTCTTCTATAAAATCCGATATATTCCTAGCCGTCTGGGAAGTTTCCGGGTTGTAGGAACTGATAATTAATATCCGGGAATCGGGCTCACCGGTCCCTCCTTTTGTTGTCCAGGAAACGAACAACAAAACAAGTAACACCCCCGTGTACCTAAGATTCCTATATAGCTTTATAAAAAACTCCAACATCTTCTATTTGTAACTTCGCAAAGATATTTATTTTCACTTAAAATACGCCAAAATTCATGCACTTTCTACAAAAAGATATATCTTTGGCTTAAACCTTAAATTTGTAATTTATGTCTATTATTTCTTGTACCATTTCCCGGCTAAAAAGGGATGAACAGACAGAGACCTACGTGCATTTTGAACAAACGGCCACGTTACGGGAAATCGTTACCACGATAGATTCACCTTATGTCTTTTTCTACACGAAATACCCGACTCCACGATTAGGAGAACACGCGCAAAAACGTTTTCTTCAGGTAGCACAAGCCACGGGAGCCGTCATGCTTTACTCGGATTATTACACGGAACAAGATGGTTCGCAAACGGCACACCCGACTATTGACTATCAATTGGGGAGCGTCAGGGATGATTTTGATTTCGGATCGATACTTTTATTCAGAACAGACGTTTTAAAAAAAGTGATCAGCGAAATGGACTCGGAGTACAATTTTGCCGCACTCTACGATCTGCGCCTGCGTCTTTCCCGGGAAGGATTGATTTTCCGGATTCCCGAATTCCTGTACTCGGAAAAGGAACACGATCCCCGACGTTCCGGTGAAAAGCAATTTGATTACGTGAACCCTCGTAACCGGGAAGTACAAACTGAAATGGAACAGGCTTTCACGGCTCACTTGAAGGCCATAGGCGCCTACTTGCCTCCTGCATTCAAAACCGTCCCGTTCCAAGACGAGCATTTTGAAACTGAAGTCTCGGTTATTATTCCCGTCCGCAACCGGGAAAAGACCATTGCGGAAGCGATACGATCCGTCTTTTCACAACAGACCAATTTCAAGTATAATATTCTCGTTATCGACAATCATTCCACCGACGACACGACCGCTATTGTTAAAAAGATGGCCCAAAAGCACTCGCAAATAATCCATATCATTCCCCCTCGCACCGACCTCGGCATCGGGGGATGCTGGACACATGCCATCATGAGCGAACATTGCGGACGATTCGCCATCCAGTTGGATAGTGATGATTTGTACATCAATCGACACGTACTCCAACGCATTGTCGACACGTTCCACAAACATCAATGTGCCATGATTATCGGTAGTTACAAGATGGTTAATTTCAAGCTGGAAGAAATACCTCCCGGCATCATTGACCACAAGGAATGGACGCCGGACAACGGGCGTAACAACGCCTTACGTATTAACGGGCTGGGGGCGCCCCGAGCATTTTACACGCCATTACTCCGGCAAATCAAAATCCCGAACGTCAGTTACGGGGAGGATTATGCCACAGCACTCGCAATCTCCCGTGAATACCGGATCGAACGTATTTATGAACCGCTATATTTATGTCGTCGCTGGGAAGGTAATTCCGACGCGGACTTGAACATCCAACGTGTAAACGCAAATAATTACTATAAAGATAAAATACGTATGATTGAAATATTGGCAAGGCAACAGAGAATTGAAAATGGAGAACAATCTTAAATCAAAAATTAATTCCTTATCATGTTTTTCGACGAATTTACGAAATCACAACTAGCCTCTTGGCCCTTGGCCCAGAACAATTACGAACACTTGCGGAATGTCATTTATCGTACGATTGATTTCGAGGGGTTCCAGATTCGCATCCAGTACAACCCGGACCGGATTCAATCGGCCGTGGCTAAAATAGACGAGCAATCAATCAAGGCAAGAGCCTGTTTCTTGTGTAAAGGAAACATTCCGCCGGAACAAGCTAGTTTCGATTATAACCCCACACTGGATATACGGGTAAACCCTTATCCAATATTCGATCGCCATTACACGGTTCCGGCCAAGCAACACATACCCCAGCTCATCAAGGGACATTTCCAAGATATGCTGGCCATTGCACAAACTTATCCGGAGTACACGATCTTTTATAATGGTCCCCGTAGCGGAGCCTCCGCCCCGGATCATTTTCATTTCCAACTGGCAGCCCGTCATATCATGCCCCTGGAAACCGATGTAAACTCCTGCCCGAAAGAAATCTTGTGGACTTCCGAATCACGGGAAACCACAATCGAAAGTATTCATCACTATCTTCGCAAGAATATCATACTTCATTCGAGCAACCGGGAGCAACTAATGGATATTTTCGAGCAATTAGTGTCACTCGTGGGCCAAATCACCCCGAACGACCCGGAACCCATGATGAACCTCTTTGCCTGGTACGAAAACAACGAATGGTGGGTAGTCATGTTTCCCCGTCGTCAACACCGCCCGTGGCAATTCTTCGCAGAAGGAGATGAAAACATACTGTTCAGTCCCGGCTGTGTAGACTTTGCCGGTCTGATCATCTCACCCCGGGAAAAAGATTTCAACCGTCTGGACGCCCCCTTGCTGGAAGAACTCTTTTCCCAGTTAACCCTTACCGACGAACAGTTTGAGAATTTACGATTTATGATTTACGATTTATGAAGATGAAAGAACCTGTAACTTGTAACCGATCAACTTGTAATTCGCCGCAGGCGATCACTCTTTCCATTGGCATCCTTTTCGCTCCTGCCATCACCTTCCGTTTGAACGGAACCTACTGGAACAAGGATCAAAAATATTCCGGAGAATATACCATTTCCAAAGAAGGGAAGAACTTGATTCTACATTCATCTTCAGGAACACAGATCGTACCGGATCACTTCACCCTTACACCGGAGAACGATGAAACGACAAACTTTGATTTGTTAAATGTCATGATCGGGATCAATTTCCACTGGCAACGCACGGAAGACCAGAAGTTCAAAGGTACATTGAAGATCATGGACGAGGGGAAACATCTGACAGCAATCAACATATTACCCCTAGAAGATTATTTACTAAGCGTGATCTCTTCCGAAATGAGTGCCACCTCATCTTTGGAACTCCTAAAAGCCCACGCGGTCATTTCCCGCAGTTGGCTGATCGCACAAAAAATAAAGAGCGAGAAACTAACCGACACTTACCAGTCCTGCATACAGGATGAACAACAATATATCCGGTGGTATGACCGGGAAGACCACGAGCATTTCGACGTGTGCGCAGACGATCATTGTCAACGCTACCAAGGTATTAACAAAGCCTACACGCCATTTGTCCAACAAGCCATTGAGGCCACCCGGGGGGAGGTCCTTGTGTATGACGGAGAGGTCTGCGATGCCCGGTTCTCCAAATGCTGCGGGGGAGTAACCGAGTATTTTGAAAACACCTGGGAACCCGTGAATCATCCCTATCTTACAAAAGTGATTGATAGCGATACCCAGTCTTCAACTCCCGACTTATCCCAAGAAGAGAACGCCCGAAAATGGATTCTCTCCACCCCGGATGTATTCTGCAATACCCGGGACAAGGCTATCCTGTCCAACGTTCTCAACGACTATGATCAGGAAACTCAGGACTTTTTCCGCTGGCAAGTATCCTACACTCCCCCGGAACTATCTGCATTAATAACATCCCGTATCGGGATAGACTTCGGGGACATTCAATCCATAGAACCCGTGGAAAGAGGTGTCTCCGGGCGCATCACCCGTCTCCGCATCCAAGGTTCAAAACGAGACATGATTATCGGGAAAGAACTTGTCATTCGCAAAGCTTTCTCCCAATCCCACCTGTATAGTTCGGCCTTCATCGTGGAAACAGAGAAAGATACCTCCGGAGCTATTACCCGTTTCACCTTGAAAGGTGCGGGATGGGGACACGGAGTCGGTCTCTGCCAAATCGGAGCTGCCGTCATGAGTGCCAAAGGCTATGATTACAAGCAAATCCTCTCGCACTATTTCCCGAACACGAAACTACAAACAATTGAAAATGGAGAATTGAAAATTGAAAATGAAATCATAAATCATGAAATCTAAAATCACTAAATCGGCCTGGTCCTGGATCCCCACTCTATATTTCGCACAAGGTCTACCCTATGTCGTTGTCATGACACTTGCCGTTATCATGTTCAAACGGTTGGGAATAAACAACACGGATATAGCCCTCTACACGAGCTGGCTTTATTTACCCTGGGTGATTAAACCCCTATGGAGTCCGCTGGTAGACATCGTGAAGACCAAACGCTGGTGGGTGATCACCATGCAATTAGTGATCGGTGGAGGATTAGCCGGAATAGCACTGACTCTTCCCGGACCTCATGCCTTCCGCTACTCGTTAGCATTCATGTGGTTATTAGCTTTCAGTTCTGCCACCCACGACATCGCAGCAGACGGGTTCTATATGCTGGGACTCGACACCAAGAAACAAGCCTTCTTCGTCGGTATCCGTAACACGGCTTACCGCCTCGCCATGCTCACCGGACAAGGATTGATTGTCATGTTTGCCGGTTGGCTTGAAAAGACCTATTCCTCCACGCTCCCGGAAGAGATTGCCGTTCCCAGGGCATGGTCAGTCACCTTCTATCTATTAGCAATCCTATTCGTACTTCTCTTCCTCTACCACCAATTCATCCTCCCCAAACCGGAAAATGATATTCCCATGAAAAACGGTAACCCGCTGAATGCCTTTTTCCAAACCTTTATTACCTTCTTCCAAAAGAAAGGAATCATTGCAGCCTTAGCCTTTATTCTGCTCTTCCGTTTTGCAGAATCACAACTTGTAAAAATCGCTTCCCCTTTCTTACTGGACAATCCCGAAGTCGGTGGCTTGGGACTAAACACCATGCAAGTCGGCACCATCTATGGCGTCGTTGGCCTTATCGCCCTCACGATAGGCGGAATCCTAGGCGGTATCTTCATGGCCAAGAATGGCCTAAAACACTGGATCTGGTGGATGACCGCCGCCATGAACCTGCCTAATATCGTGTACGTTTATCTGGCATTCGTCCACCCTTCCAACATCTGGCTAATCTCCTCCGCCGTCGCCATCGAACAATTCGGTTACGGATTCGGTTTCACGGCCCTCACCTACTTCATGATGCTCTTCAGCAAAGGTCCGCAGCAAACCGCCCATTACGCCATCTGCACCGGTTTCATGGCCCTCGGCATGATGCTCCCCGGCATGATCTCCGGCTATATCCAAGAACTGATCGGCTACCAACACTTCTTTCTCTGGATCATGCTTTGTACCATCCCCAGTTTTATTGCCGTGAAATACATCAAAATATGAAAGTCGTTCGAAAACGAACGACTTTCCCAAACAATATAAAACACAAACACATGAATATCCCTTATCTCAACACTCTTATAACATTTTATTTCCTATCATAGAAATGCGGATTCAATATTTTAGTCGCTAAAGTATCTACTCGCATCGCCTCTTTCTCATATCCGGCAGCCCTCAACATATCTCGTTTCAGATACATCAACCGGGAACGGATTCCTGCATCTTTTTGACTCTCTACAACCCGATCAAGTTTCTCTATTCCAGACAGGATTTGTTCCGGACTTCCATTCTCCTTAAACTTCTCGCAAAAGATATACACGTATTCTCCGACCTTCTCATCACCGACACCGTATTTCTTAATAAAACGTTTCAAATATTTTAAAACATCATCATAATCACCTTGATAGGCCTTCTCTGCCATGTTTAACACGAACAAACTGAAATCCCTCTCCTTCCAATCCATAGAATTGATGCAGTCTCTGAAAGCAACTAATTTTTGGTAATTCTTTTCCGATCTTCCCCGGTCAACCCTCCCCACGTTGTCTTTGACCTGCCAAGTCAAAACTTCTTCTAATTTACTTTTTACTCGTTCATCACCTATTTTAGTGGCTATCTGCTCCCGTCCATGCCAAGCTAATTGAAAAACTGGCATCAAAGCATCATTCCCCTCTTTTTCAAATAAACTCCAATTTTCCGGTATAGCTAAACGTTCCACTGTCATATCTTTAAAATATCCGGCTAATACCTCACTATATTCTCCGTAATACAAAGATTTTAACACTCTCAGATAAGGAATAAGCAAAGCCTCCCCTCGCTCTCCCGCCTGATAACGTTCCCGCATTCCCGCCAAATTCCGTTTACCATCCAAAGCTTCCCGTCCAAGCTCCAACATCCCCGATTCATCAATTCCCCCCAAAAATCCATGCATGATTTTCAAAGTTGAAGGATTCACGAATAACAACAAGGGAATAAATGAGATTTTAGGCATATCCAAAAACTCCGGAGACTTATCTCTCTCTATATCATAGGAAACGCTCACGAAGTTCTCGTTATAAAAGTCTGCAACAACATTCCTGCTGAACACGTCTTTCACCAAAGCCTTACACGGGTTACACCATACGGCATTGCAATCGATAAAAAGTAATTTATTCTCTTCTTTCGCTTTCGCTATAACTCGCTGCCAATCCGCTTTTTCCAATCGAATAGAACGATCTTGTGCGTACGTGGAACCACATATCCATACACTTAAAAACACAAAAAACAAACGCATTTTTTTACTTTTAGATGACAAGGGAGATAATCTCCCTTGTCAGTTACAATACTACTTATCTTTTATTTCTCCCATTGCCGCAACCTCTCTAAAACCAATATATGGAGAATTCTCCCATTCCGCTATATTTATTTTGATATGCTTTCCTGTAATCTTCGGAAAATATACTCGTTGAGCGTCAAGATTAGGTTTTCCTCCCTCAGTTTTAAAATTATAAGTCCCGGCTAGTTCCCATTCCTCCTTATCCATGCTGACATAAATCTCTGCTTTTTTTTGTCCCACCTTATTGGGGTCATAATCTTGAACATACATTTCCACACCTGTAAAGTTAGCCACTTTATTTTCATCTTTAAGCGATAATATCACCCAAAACTCTGATGCCTCACCTTTCACCATCCAATTGTCTCCCAAAGAACCATCAATTAAAATATCCCCACTTCCTTTCCACGTCTTGGATACTGATGCTTCCCAGTTACTTTGAGCTATCATATCATTAAAAAACAAGAAATATTTTCGATCACTCAGAGGATCAACACTAACACCCTGACTATCTACATCCATCCTTATTGGCAATAGAGAAACACCTACCGGAATCATATCCCCCTTCACGTTAAACAACACTTTTTTCTCCGTCTCTTTTCTTTCAAAACTGACCTGACTTGTTTCCCAGGTAACAGCCTCGGAAGGCACAGCCTCATAATCCGCACCGTACTCAGCATTAAAATCGCTCACAAGAGTAGCATCAGCAAAAAAGTTCACCGGTATAGTCAAACGATTATCAAAATTCAAGGAACATGAGAAATCCAAGCTTAACTCGTCTTCATGATGAAAATACACGGAATCAATTCCGGCTTCAATCAAAGCCAAGGGCTGCAACACATTAAAAGCAACAATCACAGTCCCGTAACGATCCTCTGCAGCCTGCCCATTAACATAGATACGATAAGGTAATGCGTACTCTATTTTTCCATATGTTCCCAATTCCACAATCTTATCCGGAGAACACATCACTTTGAACTTGGCATATTTCATCTCATCCGTTACCTCAAACACAGTTTGTTCCGCATGATAACAAGATTCCGGCAAAAGTTTTAACGTTGTCCCGTGTTCTTGATTATAATTATCCAACACACTCGCATCTACCACGTACTCGACTTTAGATACCCCTTTATCTGCCCAACTCTTGGTTGCCCACAAATAAACAGCTTGATCTTCCTTAAAATTGTAAATGGTCTCCTCCACGTAATCCCTTACCTCTAAAGTCACGTCCGAGGATTCCACGTCATCATTTGAACATGACGCAAATACCCATAAACTTAAAAATATATAACAAAATCTCTTCATAACTTTCTATTTAATGCTATTCCACGTCCTCAACATTTCCATCCCGTACACAACGAACGGCTATCGCAATCCCCTTCAATTCCATCTCTTTCATCTCCCAAGGATCATCCTTCCAATCCCCGGAATTGGTAGCCCACAAAACCCAAACTTTTTTAGTCTCAGGATTCCATGTTGAAGTCCATAACATACCATGTTGCCACTGCCAGTTTCCCCCAGGTATTCGTTGATAACCAGACATCGCAACACCCAACTTTTCACGTAAAGCTCTCGCAGCCGTTTTTTCTTGTTGAGTATTAAAATTAGCAACATTGGTCATATAAATTATTTTCTCACACTCTTCTTTTGTCGGTAAACGCCACCCACCAGGGCAAGGAGTTTCTCCCCCCTGACTCCAATCCGAAAAATGTTCTCCCTCGGCATTCCATGACGGATCAAATTCCGGATATCCTCCCAAAAGAGTCTGCTCATTGGGATACGTGTAGTAACCTCCACGTCCATCATCTCCTCCGAATTCCTTATTGGCAACCGGAGTATTATTCCCCCAATGATAATAATTTCCCTTAAGTCCAGCCGCCATATTATTTGTTACGGTCTTATCAAAAACCATCGTTGCACCCATATTTCGATCAATCACAAATAATCCCAACTCCGCTCTTAAATCCAAATACTTATAGACTCCCATGGTATTTCTTACCGTAATCCGACATTCTCCTTTCACATCTTTCCTTGTCGCACTTGTTGCAGAAATTACCACTTCACAATTCCTCACGGTTCCCCATTTCAGCTCTCCGGTTTCCGGATCTACATCTAACACCTCCGGAGTATCAGAACTCCACACGACAACAGAATCTACCGTATTAGTCGGAACACTCACATAAGACATAGATGGGAATTCGCTATCTACATATAACGTGAAAGCACTGGGACTCACTAGAATCGTATTCACCGGTCCCCCTTCTGCCAAATCTTCCTTATAATCTTTTATATCACCAGCATAATCACATGCATAGAACATAGCTATCATGGATAACAACAAAAATATAACTTTTTTCATAATCTTAATTTTACCGAATTACTATTCTATGGTTATCTGGCATTTGGTAAATTGGGGATCACCCACTTTCACCGTTTCCGTATCCACCAACCGAATCAACAAAGTTAATTTCTCCGTCATTTCCGGATCTTTCCGCATCACCACGGGAACATCCACACGAAATGCATTTGCGGGAATCTTTAACAATTCGCGTAACCCCGGGTCATCAAACGCAACATAGTGTTTTCCCTCCACGGCTTGATTAGGAATCTCGTAAGAAAGCGAATCCACGATATTCCCCACGTGGTCATAGACATAATCCCAACCCACGGCTTTTTCCTGAACAAGTTTCAAATAACGGTCATAGTTTTTAGCACGTCCCATAGTCTGTACCGGAATCCAGCATGTATCATACTCTGCATTCGGATCAAGAGCCATACCCCATGAATATTCGACCACAATGTCCTCATCAAAATTCGTGGTATAAAATTGAACTGTATCATTTCCCGTGTAAGGTTCTAGTTTTTCCTCCTCACAAGCAATAAACATACAACAAACGAAAAGACTTAATAATATATTTCTCATAACGGTCTACAATTTATATAATTTCAGACTCTCTTCTAGGAATTGGTAAAACATACTGGGCCTCTGCATATTTCTGATTTCCCCACAACATTCTCTCCACTCCGAGACGTTTACTCATGTAAAACACCTGTCCTTCTCCGATAAACTCTTTATAATATTCTCTCTGCAGTATATCCATACGACTCCCTTCCGTCAATTCCTTATACCCCATACCCCGAGAATCGCAAAATTCTTTATACAAAACATTAGCAACATCCAAGGGTGCACACTCTATCATGATCAAGTACATCTCTGCCAAACGAATCTGAGGTATCCAATTATTGTTATAAGCTTTATACTTATAAGTCGTAACATTTTGTGGCTCACCCGTAAAAACATCCGGATCAACTTTCCAACATAAGGTATACCTAAAATCATTTTTATCATCAAATAACCCCTCTATATTAGAGATTGGTGTTTTAAAATCAGCACTATTATCGCTAAACTCTTGTTGCCAATTATAATATGACAAGTAATATCCAAATAAACACTCAGCTTTCAACGTGTTTACCGCCTCATCAGTACTTGTGATATTTATATCATTTGCAGTTCCCAATCGAAATTTGGCACTTCCATCCGCATTTAGAGTTTCCTTCACCATTTGCGCATATGTCAATGCACGTTCTTTATCTCCCATCCAAAGCGCAATTCTGGCTTTTAATCCCCACACGGCATAGTAATTAAAATGATTCTGACGCCAATAATACTCTAAACGATCATAATCATCTCCTCCATTCTTATTCAGCTCATTACAAGTATGAGTCAATAAAGGCTCATACTTGCCCAACAAAAACTCAGCCGAATCCAAATCTGCCTGCAATTTCTCCATGTACTCCCCATATGTATCATAAGTATTTACCTTTTTAGATACCTGTTGCACGTAAGGCAAATACCGGTAACTAGCATCAACATTATTCGGCATAGGTCCCCACAAACGTATCAAATCAAAATGGAGCATAGCCCGCATCCCCAAAGCCTCTCCTTTGATTATATTATACGATCTTTCCGGAAGGAAATCCTGCTGTTTTAAGTATTCCAGAATAGTATTAGCATGAGCAATCATATTATATTGATTCAAGAACACATCAGCTAGACGAGAATCCGCATCAGCATCCTTATATTGATGATCAATCAAACGTTGCTCGACACTCTCGGAACTAGCAATCCATATACTTGCCAAGAACTCAACATCTGAACATTGTAAATGCCCCGCAGGGCCATAATTTGAGCCCATAATAGAATACAAGCCATTTAATGCTTGCCAGAATCCCTCTTCTGTCTCGTACAATTTTGTTTTTTCGATCTCGTTTTCCGGGCGTATTGTCAACCACTTATCACAAGAAGTCAAAAAGAAAAAACATACACCTAAACTTAGTATCACTTTTTTCATAACAAATTCTTATTAAAATGAACATGAAATTCCGAATGAGGGTTGAATCGCAAAAGGATAACTGGTTCCTCTCTCTTGCTTTATTGTCGACCAATGGAAAACATTACCGATACTTGCAGTCAATGCTAAACGGGAAAAACCTGCCTGTTGAACCCATTTTTGACGGAAATCATAAGTCACGCTTATATTGTTACACTCAAAAGTACTTTCATCCTGTATGTAACGATCCGTCATATAATAATTCTTGTAATCCAACCCTGAAAAAATCGCCTCATCCCCCGGATTCATCCAACGCTCACTGCTCACCCGACGGTCCACGTTAAAAGCTAAATTCACGTTCTCAATTTTATTTGCATAAGTTTGATTATACTGTTGTCCTCCCGTACGAATCGTGAAACCCGCATACACGGAGAACCCTCGCCAAGAGAAAGAAGTATTTAAACGTCCATCCAGTTTCGGCATACGATCTCCACAAACCACACGCTGTGAAACATCGTACTTGTAACTTTGTGTCCCGTCCTTATACAGATAAACCAACTGCCCCGTACTTGGATCTACACCTACAGTTGGAACAGCGTAAATAGCGTCGACACTGTTCCCCTCCTCGTAGACATAATACATTCCTGAGGATTGTCGACTTCTCAACTCGTTCATCTGCTCTTTTACGGCCTCGGAAAGTTTTAACAATTTATTCTTATTATAAGAAGTTCCGAACGTCATATTCCAGAACACCTGTTTATCTTCATTCCGAACCATATAGAAAGAAACATTCAAATCAAAGCCTGTATTCAGAATCTCTCCGGAATTTCCCGTGTAACTTTCAAAACCATTACTCAACGGTAACGCCATATCCGTGATTGAATTATCCGTTAATTTACGATAGTAATTCGCCGTGATTGAAATTTTGCTTTCCCAGAAACCGAAATCAACCCCGACATTATGTTGATACGTATTTTGCCATTTCAAATCAGGATTTTCCAATCCCCTGATCGTAGCCGCAATTGAACCATGATACACGTTTCCATTACCAAAGGTATAAGTTCCTTGAGATTGCCACGGGGAAAAAGCCATTGAACCAGAACAGCCAAACGAATATTTTAATCGCATATAATTTATAAAAGGTACATATTCTCTCATCCACACCTCGTTACTTACAGTCCATCCGGCTCCCAACGACCAAAATGGAGCGAAACGAGAATCAGAACCAAAAGAGGAGGCCCCATCGATACGATAAGACGCATCAAAGAAATAACGATTATCGTAATTATAATTTATTGTCCCCGTAAAACCAACAGCCCTAGATTTAGAGTCACTACTCGATGGACGAGCTCCATAATATTTATGTCCATTTCCCAAACTATTCATCTCGTCATTCAGAAAACCTTCAACTGACATAGAACGACTTGTTGTGACACTCTCCCGAAATTCCATGTTAAATCCGGCAGAAAGAATATGCTTATCCCATTGTTTAAAATAATTCACAGTACCACCTATTGACCAACTGGAACTCTCAGTACTATTATAATCCCGTTGTCCTCGCTCTAAAATATCCTCTTTCCAAATCTGGTTGGAATGTTTAGACGACTGGTAATTATCAGAAGCCGAAAAGGTCTTGTTGAAACTAACATTAGCCGTTGCCTGCAAAGAAGTTATCGGCTTGTAAGTTATCGCCAAGTTATTCGTTATCCCGTTATATTTTGATTTTGAGAAACTACCAGAAAAAGCATCCCACAATGGATTGTCTACAGGACTCGTAAACAAAGCGGTACTTTCTGTTTCAAACTGTCTCACCACATACCCTTCTTTATCATAAGGCTCCCAATAAGGATTCATCTTCACATAACTAGAATAGGTCCCATACTGACTCTCTGATGAATTATTAATATTAAACGACATCGAATTATTCAATTGGAATTTTTCTCCTAGATAAGACAACGTCACAGAACCATTCAACGTGTTACGTTTAGATCCCTTCATTGCACCGACAACATTATTATAAGACAACCCCATACTATACCTGAAAAGAGCATCACCTCCACTAACTCCCAAATAATGATTCTGGCCAACTCCCACTTGCACGGGAATGGACTTCCAATCCGTATCGACACCTGCCAGTACTCTCTCAAGCTTTTTTGCATATGAATTCTTCAACTTCAGATCTTCTGTCGCCACACTATTCTCATACAACCCGGCATCCCATTCCAACTGTAACTTCCCGGCAGCATCCATCAAGTTATAACTGCTTAGACTTGGTATCTCCAAGTTCAAATTACCATTATAAGAAATCTTTAATTTCCCTTGCTCCGGCTGGACACTTTTTATCACTACAACCCCATTAGCTCCCCGCGACCCGTAAATCGCGGTGGCACTTGCATCTTTTAAAATCGTAATTGACTCGATCTCATCATTATTCAAGTCCATCACCCGTTCCAACGTGATCTCAAAACCATCCAGGATAAACAAGGGGGTACATAACTCCGCCCTCATATCCGTCTGTAAATCACTCACGCTCGGTATTGTGGAAACACCACGCAAACGAATCTCGGGTAACTTATTCGGGTCCGAACCAAAAGCATTGTTTTCAACAATCTGGAAAGAGGGATCAATATTAGACAATGATTTCAATATATTCCGATTCCCGGCAGCCTTCAATTCTTCCCGAGTAACTTTTACTGCAGCCCCCGTGAAACTTTCCTTCGGCTTGTTAAATATACCAGTTACCACGACCTCATCCATGGAAGTAACCTCTTCCTCCATCACCACGTTTAAAGGTTTACGATCCTTCACTGTCACAACTTTCTTTTTCATTCCAACGAAAGAAAACACCAGCCTCGTGTCAGGAGCTTCGGGTACTGAAATAGAGAATTTCCCATTAATATCTGTCGTCACCCCGACTGTCGTTCCTTCTAGAATAATTGTTACCCCCGGTAAAGAATTTCCCACCTTATCCTTCACAATCCCGGAATAAGTCACAGTTTTCTTGGGTACTTCCTTTTTCAATTTTGGAGAAATAATAACGTGTTTATCCTCGACCTTGTATCCCAGATCGGTTTTCGCCAGACACAAATCCAACACGTTCTCCAAAGATCCATTACTCACATTAACAGACACTTTCCCGACTTTTTCCAAAATCGTACTGCTATAAACAAACTCGTAACCAGTTTGCCTGGTAAGCTCGTCAAACACTTGTAAAAGTGTCACGTTATTCATTTTCAACGTCAAACGGACATCTTGACTGTACCCTTTCACAGGAATCAGCCACAGCCACAAGAACAAACAACAGTAAAAAATACTTTGTTTCGTATAAGATTTCCATCTTACACCAAAATGTTCATACTTTTTCATAACTTTGTTATGTTTTTACATTTATAATTGCCTCACCCAACTGTGAGACGTTATTAAATTGAACGGCAAGGAAGTATTAGGCGTACTTCCTTGTTTTATTTATCCATTGAAACCACTATCGTTTTACCTGAAATACTACATTTCACACACGTTGCCAATTCAATAATATGAAGTACATCATTTATATTTTCATACCTTGGAAATATTCCCGTAAACTTCATGTTTCGAATCGCATCATTACTCATAAATACATCAATATCATACCAACGCTCCAATTCGTTAAACACCTCTGGCAGTACTTGATCTTCAAAAGCGAAATCTCCGTTTTTCCAACTCACAATCGATTTTATTTTCACCTCGTGAACTTTAGGGCCATCTTTTTCCAGTACCCATTGTTGTCCCGGCCTTATCTTCATCGTCTCTCCCAAATATCCTACAGCAACACTTCCCTCAACCAAGGTGGTTTTGTATTCTTCCCCTGGATAGGCTCGTACATTAAACGATGTCCCCAACACCTTCACAACCACATCCCCCGTTCGTACCAGAAAAGGACGTGCTGAATCTTTTGATACCTCAAAATATACCTCACCTTCCACCCGCACTTCTCGTCGATCACTCCTGAATACAGCAGGAAACTGGATGCGACTGGAAGCATTCAACCATACCCGAGTTCCATCGGACAAGGTCAACTTGTACTCTCCCCCAACTGGCGTGAAGACGGTGTGCAGGGAAGGGTCGATCGGACTATCTTTAACGACAAGCCGGGTACTATCGCCAGCAACGAAAATCCGGGTTTCTCGCTCTACAATTTCCACTTGCATTGTATCTCTTAAATCTACATGTTCTCCATCACTCAAAACTAAAACAGCTTTACGTTCTCCAGGTACGATGGAATTTTTCTCTAATTTTACTAAAGGCACACTCTCTTTTTCCTGAAGAATAACCCATCTTCCCAGACAGACTCCGATCAACAAGACAAAGGTTGCCGCAATCGTGGCCACTCGACGAAACACACGCCGCTTATCAATCGTTCGTTTTGCCAGTATAAACCGACGAAATCCCCGCTCTTCGTCAAACCATTCATGTTCTACACGCTGTATATTTACAAATTCCTCACTCTCGAAAGTTCGGAATAATTCCCGATGCCGATCACTTTCCTCTATCCAATGCTCCACTTCTTCACGTTCTTCCGTGGAAACCTTTCCCGAGACATAAGCCTGAATCAATTTCGCTATCCGATAAACATTCTTCATAATTCTACCATCATTTTGAATATATAACAGGATGTCATTCTAAAAGTGTCAAAGAAACAATAAAAAAAATTGAACATTATAATATTAATTCTTGCACTTGTACTGCATGAAATATATCCTATCTTTGTTCACTCAAAGAAGACCAGAATAAAATGACAGACTCGGGAAATCATAATATTTGGGTAAAACAACTTATCGAGGGTGACGAAGCTGCATACAAGATCTTTTTTAAAGAATACTACCAGATATTCGCACACTTCGCTTTTAAATACGTGAAAGACATTGATGTTGCAGAAGACATTGTCCACGATGTCATTCTAGATTTATACAGTAACAAACGAGATTTTACCAGTCTCAACAAACTCAAATCTTTTCTCTATCTCTCTATCAAAAACCGTTGTTTCAATTACATTGAACACGAAAACGCAAAACAAAATTACTTACAAGCAAGTACACTCCAGCAAGATGAAGATTATTTTCTGGACGCAATCATCGAAGAAGAGGTCTATTTTCTCATGCATAAAGCCATAAACGAACTTCCCGACCAGATACAAACAATATATGAACTTAGTTTAAAAGGAAAATCCAACGAGGAAATCGCTCGAGTTCTCAACTTATCACTCGATTCCGTGAAAAGCTACAAGAAACGGGGGAAACAAATATTAAAAGAAAAATTAAAAGGCCTCATCTGTTTCCTCTCCGTTACGCTATAATTCTTTTGTTATATATATCCCGCTCACCCATTGATTAGTCGACAACCGGGAATTCGATCGTCTCGCTTTCCTCGTTCCAACTCTCAATCGTAAAATTTCCGGGATCACCACCGGGTAATATTTTACCGACAACAATATTCAACGTGAGCCGCGTATTGGGAGATAACGTGGAAGTCAATGATTTAGAAAGAGTATGCACGGAACCATCCGCCAAGGTGATAAACAACTCCAACAAAGGATTCGGGGCGGAAGGAAACAACATCACGGTAAGATTACTCATGATGGTGGCATCCTCAGAACGGGACAATTCGAATTTCACGGTTTTCGTCATGTTCTCCGCCTCGGCCGTGTAAAAATTCATCTTCTCGGCAATATTTCCAATATGAACGTTCACGCTTGTTATGCTGGAACTGAACGCACTATTATCCTCTTGTTTCAGTATTACCTTCAAACCGGCGGTAACCCGTGTAAGAGAAGCTGTCAAATCCTCCGTTCCAATACGTGCCGGTTTTATCGCATGGACCAAATCATACACGGGCATATAAGTCCCGTCAGTATTGGGTCGCAAGCTAAAATAGAGTTTTGCCAGATCAGCTCCATTCGTTAACCCCGGGTGAGTAATTGCCGGAGAATTATAAATTGGCTCATCGTATTTGGGTGTCCCCCAATACACCATATTATACTCGCCGATAGGCAGGTGAAGTTCTCGGTTATTGTCCCCATACACGTCCCCCTCTGATATGACGTAATAACCATTAAATACCGTGAGCTTTCCATTTATGTAGTTACCATAGTAAATAGAGGTTTCATCCTTACACGGATATACTTCAAGAATCCCCGTGAAAGGATTCTGATTAAGCGGATCGGTTACCCGGGCTCTTATTTTAGGAGTAATTAATCCAGACGTTACCCCATAAGATCCCTCATCATCATTGTCTGAACATGCCGAAACTAAAGTCAGAAGACCAAGCATTACAATCATTAATTTCTTCATAGTACCTTATTTTAATTCGATTATCAACCAAAATACGGTCTATATACGAAATAAAACAGGTAAAAGTTTATGAAATCAACAAATCTCACTTAGTCTAAAATACCTCACCATCACTTACTCTTTTATCAACTTCAAATTCTTCACCCCGATCCGGGCTGCCAACCAAGCCGAGAACTGCTCTTCCTCCGAATCAGATAATTGTTGTCCGAACGCCACGATAGCAATATGTAATGTATCAGCACGTAAAGAATCCACTTGATTACGAATCACCCTGGATATAGCAAGACTTTTCACGGAAGGATAAAGAATCTTCACCTCGGGAGTAACCTGATGCCCGATCGTATCATATAACAGGTAAGAGTTCAACCTCTCACGCAACACGAAAATTTCTTTCTCTTGCGAGGCAATCCGCTGTTTATTCTGCATGTAGTAATCCTGTAACAACATATTACTAACGTCATTTTGCATCTCGGTATCCTCTTTTCCGAATCCCTGATGAATCACCAGAGGAATATCATGCAACCCGTAATGCAACATCTTTTCTTTCAACGACACGATCACTTCCTCTGATATTTCCTTACCAATCAATGATACTTCAATCCGACGTTCCGGATTCTCTGTTTTCACGTAACGATCCACCACCAACGTATTCGGAAAATTAAATTCATTTTTGATAAATCGACTGGCATTCGTCTCGAAGATATTCGTCTTCACCATATTGTAGGTGATATACACACTCGGAACCATCGTCAGGAAAATGATTGAGTACACGATACGGTGTACCTTCTTTTCCCGTTCCTTATCCATGAATTTCTTTTTCGAGAAATGCATCAACCGTACCCCTAAAGTCGTGGCAACCGCGATAAATACCGAATTGATCGTGAACAAATAGAATGCCCCGAAAAAATAACTCAGATTGCCGCTTGCCAACCCGAACCCGGCCGTACATAACGGCGGCATCAAGGCGGTAGCAATGGCCACTCCCGGAATCACGTTTCCTTTCAACTTCGTCGAGGACGCCACGATTCCCGCCATCCCACCAAAAAAAGCGATCAACACGTCATAGATCGTGGGGGTTGTCCGTGCTAGCAATTCCGAACGAGCTTCGTTCAAAGGCGATAACAAAAAATATAACGTAGACGTTAACACGCTGAATATAGTTGCGATCAGCAAATTACGGAAAGCCTTCTTGATCAGTTCAAAATCATTGATTCCAACTCCCAGACCGATCCCCATAATCGGCCCCATCAGCGGAGAAATTAACATGGCTCCGATAATCACGGCCGTCGAATTCGTGTTCAATCCCAAAGACGCGATAAACGTGGCAAAAATCAATACCCACAAATTTGTCCCCCGGAACACGATTCCCTTACGGATAGCCTCCACCGTATCTTCTTCCCGCTCCTGTTCATCTGACGGGTCCAAGATTTGACGCAAATACACCCGAAAACGCTGTAATAATATCATCATTCTTTAAATCTATACATCTACAAAAAGCTCAAAATAGCTCATATTCTTTAAATCTTCGCAAAAGTATAAAATCTATTACATATTCTTCCATTTTTTCCCATATATAAAAGAACTAACAATAAATGAAACGCCCCCAAGAGCTTATTATCAAGTTTCTTGGGGGCGACTTCATGCAAGAACAAAATCGTTCTTATATCATAATGAACTGTTATTTTATAATCTCAACAAGAACGCAACGATTCCAATCATCCTTGTCATAACGAGAACTAACTCCTTTATGATCTTTCACAATACGGTCTTTATTTATTCCATATTTACTAATAAACATATCTGCAACTGCATTTACTCGCTTTTCAGAAATAATCATATTTGCCTTCTCAGTTCCTCGTTTATCGGCAAAACCTGTCAAACGAACACGCACCTCGGGGTTCTCTTTCATAAATTGAACCAAGTTATAAACTCCAACCTCCTGAGTAGGATCAATTTTGTAACTGTTGAAAGCGAAGTTTATCGTTGTCGGTAAAGCCTTAAATACCACGTTCGTTTCAGTTGTTGGCACCTCTTGTTTTACCACTTTAACAACGGTATCCGGGGTACGGCTAATCAATTCTTTGATTCGTGCGTCTTGTGCTTTTGCTAAATTCTGAAGGTCTGCATACTGTTTCTGGCTAACAGCCTTTTTAAACGAACGATTCTTAAATCTGAAAGTAACTCCAACACTCAGATTACTAATCCCGTCATTAGGGAATCCGCCTCTGGTCACGAGATCATCATCCAAAATTATCCCACCATATTCCAAATTCAAATCAAAACGTTGAGATAACCGGAAACGAGCTTGAATACCAGCATTAATAGTAAAAGATTGATCACTACCGATAAAAGCACCACCTATTCCTGCAAAAGGTACCAAATCAAAGCAACGATTCTCATTGTAACGACCAAAGAAGTTTAACAAACCAAACATAAAGTCTCCATGAACAGCTCCATAATGTTTGTGCAACATCATTTTCCCATCATTTTGAAAACCATGTAAAGCACCTCCCAAACCTTGAACTCTCAATCCCCACCAAGGCGTAAACCATTTACCAACAGACAAGGCCGGCATAAAGGTTAATCGATCACCGAACTTTGCATCAGTAGACCCCTCAGCATAGAGGGTTTGAGCCCCTAAATTCAATGAAATAAACCAATTATCCCAAAATTTGTTGGTTTCAAATGATGTTTTATAACCCGGTAGTTTCTTTTCCTGATTATTCTGCGCAAACGTAGAAATGTGTAATACTACCAATAGTACTAAAAATACGATTTTTTTCATTTTGAAATAGTTAAAGTTTATATTGCAACCTTTCTCAAATAAATTTGGAGAAAAACGCCGCAAATGTATAAAAAAAATAATTACTGTATTTTATTATACACAAAATAACTACATCTTTATTTCCAATAATCTTAGAACGTGATCTTCAAGTTCACGGAAAAAGTACGTCCGAAACCATAGAAAACCTTGGCTGTATCTTTATCATGCCCGGCACCATCCTCCGCGTCAGCGATATACTCTTTATCCAAAAGATTATTCACGTTTGCGGAAACCATCACGCCAAACACCTTACTCAACGGGAAACGATAGTTGATATTAGCATCCAAAACACCATATGCCGGCATCCTCCAAGGAGATTCAAATGCCTTTTCAGCTCCCAGATCATACCCCAAGGAAGGGGTAAATTTTGCATAATTCCGAGCGAAATGAGAATAATCCACTCCCACATGCGCCCCTTTCAAAAACTGATAACTTCCTCCCAATGCAAAAGTTGTCTGCGCGGAATTACCCACCCGCACATCCTTCATCTTTACTGTATTCTGAGCATGATTCTCTCCCCCGACCTGACTCACCGGGTCTCCATTTTTATCAACAGGTTCTCCTAATGAATTATAAGCATATCCTTTGCCATCCCCATCCCAATGCCAGTCTCCAATGGAAAACATCCCGGTAACCTTCAGATCTTTCAACGGACGTAACACGAAATCAACCTCAATCCCTTGATGTAACGCATCCAGTCCGGTCAGATTCACCCGTACCCGTTCCCCGTTCTTCTCAAAGAAATTAGCCATTGTCTTATCCATCCACGAAGTACGATACAAATTCACGTTGGCATCCAACCAAGATGAACGAAAACCGTACCCCAACTCAAAAGTAAACACCTTCTCGTTCACGGCATCCGGGTTCGTCTCGTTACTCACATCCTGCTGCAAAAATACTCCGCCTTGCATGTAAGGAGCCCGGGAGAAATACCCGATATTGGCAAACACGTTATGCTGATCTGTCAAGTTATAATTAGCTCCGGCTTTCACCGTACCTCCCAAGAAACTCTCCTTATCCGATTTCGCCTCATCTTTCGAATAATAAAAACGATCTTTCCGCCAATAAGTTATATTAGAAAGAGACCCGGAAACGAACACACTCAAAGCATCCCGGTTATATTCCCCTTGCGCGAAAAAACCTTCCTGCACCATGTAACCGTCATAATCCCGGTAAACAATATCCCCTTTCTTCAATTCCTTATTTTGCCACGTATAATCGTCCGCCTTGTATTTTACATTCATCCGACTATCGTCAATAAAATACCTTCCCCCGTACAAATCTACAATCTCGTTATAATGTTTCCCCTTGTAATAACGCAAATCGACACCCCCGTACACATCAAAATATTGTCCCAGTTTGGTCGTGTAGGTAGAAATCAAGCCATACCAATTATGCTCGTTCCGGCTCATAGCCATAATCATCTCCGAACCGATCACGCTTGCCGAATTTAAATTATAAACAGCCGTATAATTAAACGTCCCGTCTGTCGCCCTGAAATCGCCCGTTGTTGGCTCCCCCTTGGAAGTTCCGTACCAATCATATTTATGAGCCTTATTAGAACGTCCTCCATATCCGCCCCCTCGTCCTAAAGACAAGTAAAGTACACTGGACAAACTTGACTTTTCATTGATCTCCCAAAGGTGATTCAATGAAATTTGAGGCTTGTGATATTTATTATATGCCGAAACCTTCCGCACCTTCTCTCCATTCCAATCCGCAAAACCATAGGACGGGTTATACTTCGTATCACCCAATTTTTCCCAAGCCTTGATCAGCATCTTATCATTCCGATTACGTTGATTATGCCATTGTGGAGCGCCAAGAGCAGTCAAGGACAATTCATGATTCTCTCCCAATTTCTTGGAAATATTAATAAAATAAGAATACCCCACGAAATCCGTTCCTTGTATATACCCGTCACCCCAAGTTCTTGCCCCCAAAATAGACATGGCCCATCCATTTTTTAACAAACCGGTAGAGAAGCTAAAAGCCACCTTATTATAACCGTCATTTCCCACCCCATATGAAATAGAGCCTCCGGCCTCTGCATTTGTCGTATTCGTCACGATATTGATGGAACCGCCAACAGACGGCACGGCAATCTTTGATGCCCCTAATCCCCGTTGTACCTGAATAAAACGGGTCACATCCGACAAACCTGCCCAGTTAGACCAATAGATTCCACCCCATTCCATCTCGTTCACGGGAACCCCGTTCACCATCACGGCTATATTCTCCGTCTCGAATCCCCGCAAATTAATCCGTCCATCTCCAAACGCTCCCCCCTCTTTCGTGGCATAAACACTCGGCAAAGATTTCAATATCTCCGGGAATTCCTGTGTTGAAAGTTTCTCCTCGATCTCTTTCGCCGTCACCACCGACAAGGCTACCGGAGTCTTCCGATCCACGGCTAAAGAACCACGCACCACCACATCCGACAAATTAATATACATCGGCAACATCCCCACGGTCCCCAGATCAACCTTTTTATCATCCACAACAACACTTTTTTTCACTTCCGAATAACCTACACACCGGAACACCAATATCACGGTTCCCGATTCTTCCACCTCCAATTCAAAATATCCTTCCGCATCTGTAGCACACCCAACACTCGTTCCCTCCACGCTCACGGTAGCCCCGATCAACACTTCTTTTGACTGAGAATCAACGACTCTACCCTTAATCACCTCTTTTGCCATAACATTCCACGACATACCTAACAGGAACATAGTCCCACAAATCACTTTTAACAACATACTACCCATAATACATTACTTTATGAAACACAACAAGACACAACAGGCATCTTTTAGTCTATTTAGTGTCGATCCCGTTGCGAAAGTAAGTATTTATTTACAACACACCTAATCATTTATTAGAATTTTTTATATTCTACGCAAAACAAATGACCGGAACAACATATCCCGGTCATTTCAAAGCACACGATCAATTCGATCACTCTAGTAATCTCACACCATCATCTTCCCCTGCGCCTCAACAAAATAAAGACTGCTGCAAGCAGCATCGAACAGGGTAAAATCCAAGACAGGAATATATCCCAGAACCGCACCAAAGAACCTCCAACTTTGTAATCATTATCTAAAGTTGCCGGTCTACGGGTATCAATCGGAACCTCACCATCCGACAGCCAGTAGAAACCGCCCATGATCAACGTGTAATTAGCAGACCGGACCCCGGCACGCCCCATGCTCAATTCGCCATTACTGATACAATCGGCATCCCCGAAGATCATAATCCGTTGTTCACGTTCACCAACCGAACGGGTTAAGGCGACAGAAGTCACGTATTTCTGCCGCACCTCTCCACTCGCAACATCCAACGTCACGGTATCATCCACGAAATCAGTAGTCTGCAATTCATTCCATACCAGCGAATCCGTCTCGAACAACGGAGTCACGTTAAAACCTTTATTTTCCTCGTAAGTCAAAGCAGAAGTTGAAGGCATCGTCACGCAATACCCTTGATCACGTATTGCCTCAAAATAATACACTTGTTCGCAAGCCTCCCGGGTCGGCAATGTTTGGATCAATTCCGGGGTAAAATCCTTCGTCGGTCGAACCAATATGCCCGGTACTACTTGTACCCCAAAATCAGCCAACACAGGTCCCATCACTTCTCCCCGATTCGGCTCACTCAATATAATCAGGTTTCCCCCACGAGCAACATACTTCTCCCAATTCACTCGTTGTTCCAGGGTAAACGGGCTACGCATTTCAGCCAACAACAAAATATTAATATCCTCCGGGATCTCGTTATCCAAAGAAATTTCTTTCACGTCAAACCCTTGGTTCATCAAAGCATAACGGAAATGCCTATCCTCTCCGAACGAGGTGTAATTACGATCTCCCGTCTGGTGGATATTCCTTTCTCCATGTCCTGTTACCACACCCACAGTCGGTAACGTCATGGCCAGTCGTTTCATTGCTGCCGTGATTTCCGCTTCCCGAGGCATCCGGTCCAGTCCCCGGAAGATCCGCAAGAACGTCTTTTCCCCACTTTCCCGTTCCAACACCCGCACGAACCAATTATCCTCTTTCATCAAATCAATCTTTGCCCGGATCTGTTCCGGGGTCAAAACCTTTGTCGAATCCAGCCCATAAATAGTCATCGCCTCATGCGCCCGTTCTTTCAATGATTTTGCCTGGGTATACCGACTCGGCTCTACCCCTAGGAGGGTATCGTAATAATAAACATACTTCATCTCAATCTCCGGCTTGAAACGAGTGTAATGACGGAAATTCTGTTGATCTGATTTATACGCACTAGGCACACCCCAATACACGTTATTATCATCCAACAAATTCACGTAAGTCGTGATCGTTAATCCACCTTTCAATTGCGAGATCACCTCTTGACTCTGTTCCGTCAACGTGTTTCTTTTCGTCGAAGTTGCATCATAATAGGTCATCAGAGAAGGACGAGATGTAAAATACCCCAAAACCACGATAACCAACACGACGCCTAAATACTGTCCGGATGTCTTTGTCCAACGCTGTTTCTGACGAGCTGCCTGTAAACGAATCGTTGCCAAAGTTAGGAACATCACGGTCACGATGATGAAATACAATAAATCTTCACTGCAAATCAATCCCCGGATAAACTCTGTTGCCCGTCCGGAAATAGAAAGCCAATAGGTAATTTCCCGCACGAACTCCACATCCTGCCACATTCCCCCAACGTAATTCAACACACCCAATATAGTCAGTGTCAACATGGCTGCAACAACTTGATACGAAGTCAAGCTAGACATGAACAACCCCACCGCAGCATACACGCAAAGCAGCAAATACAATCCCAATAACCCGGTAAACACCATTGGGTAATCAAAATCCTTGATCGAACACCAAGCAATAATCACATATACCAACAACACAAACATCATGGCTAACCCGTATATCATCATCGACAGATACTTACCCAGAATAATCTGCCTGTTGGTCACGGGAGAAGAATACAATAATTTAATCGAGCCGCTACTTAACTCCCGGCTCATCACTCCCATCGTCAACAAAGGGATATACAAATACAAGTACCCCTGTATCACCGGGAATATACCACCACTCCATTGATCCACGAAAAGCTTAAATGTTAAATCGGATAAAGGATATCCCAACTCTTTACCCATAATCAAACCAGCCAGATGTCCCCCAAAAGCTCCGGCACTCTGAAACGTAAAAATAATCAATATTAACCACGCTATGGGAGAATAAAACAAAGATTGTAGCTCCGCACGTGCTATATCATATATATTTCTCATATTACCCTATTTTATTATTTCTTAATTTTAGACAACTCGGCAAATATATCATCCAAAGAACTCTTCTCCAGCCGAACCTCCGTCAGCCGCCAATCTTTCACCACGCTCGTCTGTACCACCCGCTCAATCATCTCTTGAGGTGAATCAGAGAAGCGCAACCTATAATTCGGTCCCCCCAACTCATCAACTCCCACGACACCGGGTAATTGTTTCAATTCCTCCACTGGCGGAGCCGCTACTAATGTTGTAAACACAGTGTTCGGTAAAATATAATTATCAAACTCGTCCACGGTCCCGGAAAAAACAAGTGTTCCCTGTCCGATCATCCGAATATGACTACACGTTGCCTGCACTTCCGAGAGAATATGAGTGGATAAAACCACCGTACATTCCTCGGCTATCGATTTTATCAAATGACGAATCTCTAAAATCTGATTCGGATCCAAACCATTCGTCGGTTCGTCCAAAACCACGAAATCCGGACGATGAATAATTGCCTGAGCAATACCAACCCGTTGTTGATAACCTCCTGACAAATTATGAATTAATCTTTTTTTGAAATGAGAAATACCACAACGATCCAACACCTCTTCAACAGCTTTTCCTTCCTCTGCCCGGGAAATCTGACGCAAACGGGCACTATAGGTCAAGTATTCCTCTACCGTCAGATCCGTGTGTAAAGGAGGCTTTTGAGGTAAAAATCCGATATGCCGTTTTGCCTCTACGGGATTCTCCCGCATATCCACCCCCTTGATAGACACGTTACCCTCGGTTTGCTTCAACACACCACAAATAATATTCATAGTGGTAGATTTACCGGCTCCATTGGAGCCGAGTAAACCATACACACCATTTTGAGTAATTTCAAAATTAATATCTCGTATCGCCCACTGTACACTATAGCGGTGCGACAGGTTTTCCACCTTTAAAATTGGTTGTTCCATACTGTGATTTATATAATAGTTTACCAGACGAATAGGCCTATTCGTCAACATCCTTTCAATAATTAGACTCTAATAATCAGTCTTCGTTATAGTTACGATTTCTAGGTTTATACAACATTTCCACGATCTCCCCGGCTACCCCCTCTTCTTTCCATTTCAACTCTTTTGTCTCGATATCATAACAATAAACAGCTCCCCGATACTCCCCGTTCGGAAGATCTACTGCCACATACAATTCAGATTTATCATCATTCAGTATAAGCTTTTTAATCAAACTACCGGAAACTCCCACTGTATAATCCGATTTTGTCGGGAAATTCCCCTCAGACAAATAATTATAACGGTAAATTTCATTCCCGACAGAGTAGTACAAAATATTTTCTTTCGTACTTGATGCAAACACACTTTGATCATTAATTTCTGTCGCTGCCGGATAAACCGATTTGAATTCAAAAACTGTAACTTTTGACCAATCAACATATTGCTCGGATATATTCAGATACACTATTTGATTTTGTCCGTTCTTATTCTCCAACAGAACAAGTACATCCTCCTCACTCACCCCAAGAAGCATATCATATATTTTATCCACTTCAACCACTTCATCTTGAATCTTAATCTGATGAGGTTCGATATCGCTTGCACTAAACAACAACTGATTTTTCATATCAAATACCAACAAGTACCTATTCCATCTTTCTCCATAAACAACAGCTTTATCGGACAGCTCCGCATCCGGGTAACTTCCATATTTTCCGGTTAGTCCTTGTTGAAGATTATTTCGGAAATAGGCATTATTACAATCATAGTCTAATGTTTTTCCATCGGTCATAATATACAAGTAATGATCTTTTTCGTACATTCGATCCACCCCCACCTCCGGATAAGATACTTCTTCCAGCACCTGCATTGTATAATAATCCAGTTTAAAAAAACAAAAAGGATTCTCTGTCACGATATAAATATAAGGGGTATAATATTCCGTTGGAGAACAAGCCACGGCAACCGGATTGGTTCCCAAAGGTATTCCAGGATTATTCAACGCATACACGTCTTTTTCAAACCCTCTTTCCGGCCAATTATCATTACGGAAAGAAATCATTGAATGTCCATTCCATTTACTCAAAAGTAAAAGTCCCTCGTCATAAGGATTAGGCACTCGTAATTTAAATTCCTTGAAAATAGCCCCATCTTCATTATAAACTTTTAACCGACAAGGAAAAAGTCCACAACTATCATATGCATATTTCAAAACTCGCTCTGTAGAAACAACCTCGTAATTAATCTGCCATTCATACGATAAAGCCTTATCCTGATTTTCCTGTTTCATTTCAGGAGCTTCAATCATGAATTCAACGTTTCTTTCTGCATAATACAAGGTATCCAATTCCATCTTAAACGATAAATAGGAAATGGCATTTTCACCCATTTTCGTCTGATCGTCTAAACAACCGACCAACGAAAACAGCACGATAAGGATTGATATCAATTGTTTCATCTATTCTGTTTTTTATCCATTAAAAATCTACTATTCGTAAGGCCACGGTGTTGATTCGGGAAATTCCATACCAAATTCTGGATGTAACTTAAAATAATCATACATTTTCTTTCCACACAGAATTACCTGAACCATACGGCGGCTATATTCTTCAAAACTGATCGGTCCTCCCCAATACTCCATCATTTTCTGATACTTTTCCGGTTGGTAAGCTCCCCAATACACAAACTCCAAGGCATACCACCATTCAGGTTCCTGCAAATAATTACTAAATACAACCTTACTTTGCAATTTTTCCTGTACCCCTAGCCCAAACGTATCATTTACCTCTAGGTCCAACACAATCTGGTACACAGTATCAACCATGGGATCTATTCTATCTCTCAATAATTCGATCGGAATATACGCATTCACAGAATCCTTCATAACTACAAATTCCGTGGGCAATGAAGTATAGATATTTTCCGGAGCCGTGGTTAACTCCTGGTTAACACTCACTTTAAACATTCTATTCTCATCCCAAGGCTCCCCTAACACTTTCAGAGGAACCTGTACCGTGTAAGTTTCCACACCCATCTGCATCTCCCCCAAACGACAGATAATACTATCCTTTACAAAATAAATTCGATCCATATCCTCGTAATACCCGCTTTCTCCATTTTCCTCACACCCTGCAAACAGACAGGTAGCAAACACAATTAACAATGTATATAACTTTCTCATTTTCTTCACACTTATTGGTTAGTAACTCCATATTCTTGCTCGGATTTAGGCCACGGAAGAACAAAAATATCCTTAGATGGAACCACATCCACTTTATCTTGAAAATCCCTGAAACCTAAATTATTACATTTGTAAAAACTAAACATCTGTCCTTCACCATAAAATTCTCGCATGCGTTCCCTCGTCATCTCTTTTAAAAATTTATCTTGAGTATCCACTAGTGAAACTTCAATATCAGCCAAGCCCCTACTACCTCGAACCGCATTTAAATACCCAAGAGCTTTATCTCTGTTTTTCAAATAAGTAGCTTCAGCCAAAATATAATACATTTCTGGTAAACGTATCAAGCAAGTCCCGTTAAAATATAAGGTCGGTTTATTACTGGCAGCTTCTGTTGGGTTTAAGAATCGAACAAACAAATGTCCTTCATACCCTTTATCTTGGAAAAAACTTGTATATCGCAAATCCTTGCTATCTGCAGTAAATCGAGAAACCTCGTACACAGCTTTTATATCTGTCCGTTGCGACGCGTTCAAAGTTACCGCACTATTCAAGAACAATTCTTTATAATCCGCATACATCTTATTAGTAAATACCCCCCAAAGCAACTCCGTGTGCGTGCCATAACGTTTAACACGATCAAAATTCTGTCGTTCCGTTAATCCCACTTCCGGAGAAGTAATTACCTTCTCTGCATAATAAGCCGCACTATCTAAATCCCCTTTGGTATAAAATACCCGAGCTTTAATTGCCCACGTCGCATATAGATTACAATGTGAATAACGTTTTTTATGATATGCATCTAATATCTCCGTATTGTAAATATCACCATCTGCAGCCAAATTACAGGTGGCCTCATCCAGATCCGCCAACACATTATCATAACACTGGGCCAACGTATATACCTTTTTATTGCTTAAATCAAAGGCATAAGCATAAGGAATTCCACCCGCATTCGGATTCGTCCGGTAATTATCACAAAACAACCGCATTACCTCAAAATGTAAAAACGCTCTCACCGCATACGCCTCTCCCTTGATCAATTTCAGATCAGGATCTTTATTCAAATCTTCCTTATCTATATTGACAATCACATTATTCACATAAGAAATACATTCATACAACTTCGTCCAGACAGATTCAATTTGCTCTTCCATCCGCTGATCTTTATAATTATAAACCGAAGCATACTTAATATAAGCATATTTACTTGCAGCCCATCCTTCACTTGCATCTGCAAATAACCCGTATTCATCCCCGAACTGTTGTCCAAGAACATCCACTAACCCCCAATTCATCATCATCCCGTACAACTCCCCCTGTGCCATAGATGCATAAATCCCATACATTGCATCCCGATACCCTTGTACATCTTTAAATTGTTCATCTTGCACTAATTCTCCTTCCGGCTTGATATCCAAAAAACTATTGCAGCTACCCAAAGAAAGCAATATCAGTATCGCCATCCATATACATATTCTATTTTTCATGTTATTCGTTTTAATGGTTCGTATCAAAATGCGGCACTTAGTGAGAATTCAAAACTCCGGGCGAACGGATACGAGAATCCTCGCTCCTGCTTGATCGTCGAAGCCCGGAACACATCATTCATCAAAAACTCCACTCTCAAACGACTTAAATAAAGTTTTTGACAAATCTCAGGGGTAAAATCATAAGAAAGACTCAAACTCTGCATATTAATCATGTATTCATCCCGAATAAAGCGACTTGTAATATCAGGAGTTGTCTGGTCTGCTATATTTTTATATTTCACATGATTCCCCACCTCTTTCCAACGACTATGAAACACTCGTTTATCTGCATTCCGTTGTGGGTTTGCACCCTCAACCCGAGTTACTAACGTCTGGTTATAAACTGTCGCTCCTAATTCATAATTAAACAACATATTCAAAGCAAAACCTTTAAATGTCAAATAAGTACCAAAAGTTCCGGATACTATTGGATCCGAATCTCCATAAGTTCGCTTATCCCAATAATTATAAATAAAAGTCGGATTACCGAACCGATCTATAAAAACCTCTTGCCCTGTAGCCGGATCGATTCCCCCGGACTTCACCGCCTTCACAGCACTTAACGACTCTCCTTCCACGTAAACTGGCGGTGGCAACAATGTTCCCTCTGCAGTGTTCAGTTCCTCGTTCATTTTCTCTAGCGCATTACTGATTTTCTTTATTTTATTCTCGTTATGCTGCATATTCAACGATAACGACCAATTCCAGCTTTTATTGGAAATCGCTACCACACGAGTCTGAAATTCGACACCGGTATTCAACAACTTACCCATATTTTCCTTTGCTGAAGTCGTTCCCACAGAAGGAGCCTTTGCCACATCCAATAACAAATTATCCGTCATTTTGCTGTAATACTCTAACGTGAAATCCAACCGATTCTTAAACAAGACAACATCTACCCCTACATTATAGGTTAATGCTCTTTCCCATTTTAAATCCGGGTTACCAATTGCCATAGGCACAGCACCAATTCCCTTATCATAGTCCAATCCCGCATCATATTTATACGTTGTCATTGCTTGATAAGGAGAAAAAGAAGCATTCCCGGTGTAGCCTAAACTACCCCGCAACTTAATCCTATCCGTGGATGACATATTCAAAAATTTCTCTTTATGAATATTCCATCCCAATCCTAAACTCCAAAAGGGGGTGAAACGCTGATCTTCACCAAATTTGGATGACCCTTCGTACCGGATCGAAGCGTCAGCAAAATAACGGTCATCATAAATCACGTTAGCATTCAAAAATAATCCCATAGAACGTTCCAAATCCTGACTTCCATTCGGAGTGGCTCCTTCCGGGTATCTCGTGGCAAAAGCAGGATGTCCCAACTTATCCGAATAAAGCCCAACTCCCGTATAACCGTTACCATTATTTTCTGAAGATTGGATATTCGCCCCACCCATCGCATTCAACAAGGTTCCCGTTCCGAACATCTTATTATAGGACAGAGTTACGCGTCCTTCATAAGTCATCGCTTTTTTGTTGGACACCTCAATTCTCCCGGACTCGGAAGTTTCTTTATTTTTGAATTCGTGCGATTCCGGAGAAGTAAACTTTTCCATGTCATCTTTCGACTTGTTTAGCGAGAAAAATCCCTCTACTCGAAAACCCGGCAATATCTCCACGCGTAAATCAAGCACATTATTCAAATAAAATTGTTCACTCCGGTCATAACTCCCTAGTGTTGCTTCAAACAACGGGTTCGAGACATTAAAACTCAATACCCGATTCAACGAACCATCCAAATTATAAGCCCGATCATACGGATTCAACTCCACATATTTATCAAAAGTACCGTAAGGAGATTCCTCACTATTCACAGACGTAATCGTTGTTGTATTTGACACGTACACCTTATCTTGTTTATTATACGATAATCTGAAATTTAAAGAATAACGATCACGTTTCGACTTTTTCATCACCCCTTGCTCCGAACCGTAACGAGCCCCCAGGCTATAGCGGATATAATCATCCCCACCGGCTATGTTCAGGTTATGATTTTGTGAAACTGAATTACGTAATGGCTTTGATAACCAATCCGTGTCAACACCTTCTCGAACTCGTTTATACTTTTCGTTATACTCCGAATCTTTTTCATATTGATTCTTTCCGCTATCTTCATACACCCCGGCCAATCTCTCGTACTCCAATTTTTCTGCCGCATTCAATAAATCATAATCCCGCACATCCGGTATCGAAGTCCGCAAAGTTCCACTATAAGAAACTCTCAACTTTCCTGCACGTAGAGGTTTTGTCGTGATAACCACAACCCCTTTAGCTGCCTTGGAACCATATAAAGCTGATGCGGAAGCATCTTTTAACACGGTCACCGTTTCCACGTCATTCATATCCATATCGAAAACATAATCCAAATCGACTTCAGCCCCATCTACAATAAAAGTCGGAACATTGGATGAGCCCTCGAAACTACTTCGCCCACGGATCAAAATCTCCGGTCTCGTATTCGGATCTGATCCCATATCATTATTTTTCACGATCTGCAATCCCGGCACAAAAGCGGCCAAACTCTGTAATAAATTCTTGGTCCCCACACTCATTAACTGTTGTCGGCTCACAACCGTTGCAGAACCCGTAAAACTATTTTTAGACTTGTTACCCATCCCGGTAACGATAACCTCGTCTAACTTTTCCTCCTCGGAATGCATCACAATTTCAAGATTTTCTTTCACGAAACCTTTTACACTCACCTCCTGCGAAATCATCCCTATAAAAGAAAACACTAACGTCACGGCCTCATTTTCATCTATAAATTGCATCTTGAACTTACCATCGACATCCGTGGCCGTCCCGGTAGAAGTTCCTTTAAGAATAATTGTGACCCCGGGTAACGGAACGCCTTTACCATCCTTCACAATTCCCGCAATACGCCAAACCCCTTTTTCCCGAGCTTGTACCTCATTCTTAGGACGAATCACAATCACCTGATCTACAATTTGATATTTGAGAGCAGTCCCTTTTAGAACGTGATCCAAAATCTCCGACACTGTAGCATCCTTCATGGCCACGGAAACATTCACTCCCGTTACTTCATTGTCATTGTAAAAAAATTCATAATTGGACTTTTTACTCAATTCATCCAAAACTTCAATAAGACTGACAGATTTCTTTTCCATAGACAACCTGATATCCTGTGCCACACTCCTTGCTGACACCGAATAAACTGTAAACAACAATAGAAAAAGACAGAGTTTCATAACCATACTAATTTTTTTCAAGGCAGACCATCCTCCTGCCCTTACATTCGGTTTTTTTTTCATAACTTTGTAAGGTTAAATTGTTTGTACTAAAATCAATTTTTCAATGATACAGGAAGTGGTACGAACACTTCCTGTTTTTTATTGTATTATTATCGTATTCTCTTTCAACTGAAATTTTATATCTGTTGTCATCTCTATCATTTTCAACACTTGAGAAATATCCGAATATTTCGGCAAAGATCCCGTGAATCGTTTCTGTTTCCTTGAGGCATTTGCGAAAAAGAACTCCACGTTATACCAACGAGATAACTTCCGAATAACCCCTTCCATATCCTCACTGGCAAAAGTAAATCGATCCAACCGCCACAGGGTATACAATTTCGTGTTCACCTTCCGAACTGTCATCTCTTTCCCTTGTAACAGAGCCTGTGTACCAGGTGTTAACACCACTTTTTCCCCATTCACCTTGTCAGCTACCTCAACCTCTCCTTCCACCAATGTAGCATGACAACTCTCCTCATCCTCATATACCGACACATTAAAAGAAGTTCCTAACACCTTCACATCCATACCCCGGGTTTCCACGATAAACGGGGCCGCCTCATTCCGTGCCACTTGAAAATAAGCCTCTCCAGTTAACTGCACCCGCCGCTCGTTACCGACAAAGTGAGAGGGATATTTTAACTCGGAAGCACTATTTAACCAGATCTCAGTACCGTCATCCAGCACGATCTTGTACTCGCCCCCTTTCGGGATTCGTAATGTATGCCACTCCGGCATACTCGAAAGTAAACTAGAATACACTGATAATGAATACTTCAAACTTCCATCTTCACGAATATTCAAAGTATCGTCTCCTGTTATATTAAAACAAGTATCCTTCAATCCTTGTAATAACACTTGCTGTCCTTTCTCCGTAATCAATACCGCCCGTGTTCCCCCTGGTTCTATCCGAGCTATCGTCACTTGTTCTTTTTCCGGTTGTGACGAACCTACCATTTGCCAATAAACCAATCCCCCCACGAAAGCCACCACTACGGCTGCCACAACACCCCATACCTGCAACAAGGAAGAGCGTTTCCCAGATGGTTTACCCATAACCTTTTCCAATTGATCCCATCGTCTGGAAGTGTCAAACGACGCATACTCTCCGATTTCCCTTTGCAAAGTATCCTTATCCCGCAACTCTTCCAACAACCTCTGGTGCCGCTCGCTTTCAGCCAGCCATTCTCGAAGATGACTCATTTCCTCTTCCGAAATATCATCCCGCAAGTAAGCCAGAATCAACTCATGTATGTCTTTTATAACTTTCATGCATCTTATTTTATCCCTTAAACACACTCAATCGACAAATAGGTGACAAGAGTATGAAAAAAAATATCATCACGTACACGTAATACCACATAACCTCTGATGATCCCCTGTAACAATAAATGCATGAAGACACCTTCTTACTTGCGAGAAAATTCTTTATCGTATGCCAAAATAGAATTTCTGTTTGAGTTATTTTTATTTATTGTTTGTTAAAATGGCGGCTATAATCGGGCTATAATCGGGCGAGTAGGCGGCGACAGCGCCTAACTGTCGCCCAACAGTCTAGTAACAGCCTAGTAATTCCCATAATTAAGATAAGATCATCCCCAGCAAAAGAGGAATCATAACGAAAAGACCTTCGTTACAAACCAGGAAAAAACATCCCTGCATAAACAAACAAATCACCTAATCTACCCCGTAAATAAGACTTTGCCCGTTGTTTCTGTGTTTTGATGGTATTCAACGATATATCCAACTCTTCGGCAATCTTCTTATCCTCCTGTCCATCCACGTAAGAACGTTTAAAAATCTCCTTGCACTTATCCGGCAGCTCATCAATTGCCCCAAAAAGTTCAGCCACCACTTCTGCCCGAATCTGCTGACAAAGAAAATAGTCTTCATCCAACTCTTCCCGTTTCAGATTTCGATAATTCCGGTCCCGGATCTCTAAATCCCGGAGATAATTCAAACACCGATGTTGCACGCTGTTATATAGAAAGGTTTTTATTGTTTTCAAGTTAGGGAACCCACCTCGGTCCATTTTCCAAAAGGAAAGGAAAACATCCTGCACAATGTCCTCCGCCTCCAAATGATCCCGCACGATACGAACCGCAAAAAAGCATAGCGCTTTATGGAACGTCTCGAACAATCGCTGGAAAGCCTCCTGTTCTCCCTGCTCCAAACATTTTACAAACTCCGGTGACTGAATATCAAGATTATACATCAAATCCTTATACTTTATTTGCTTATCGCACATTTCTACCAAAAACTTCGGTAAATAGGAAGCCCCACAAAAATAAATATTATTTTATCAAATCAAAATAAATACTTCAAATATCAAAAAGAGCCATCTTCCAAATGGGAGACAGCTCTTTTCCTTTTTACTTATTCTCAGTAGATAACCTTATCTTAAATAACCTGGCTTACTTTTCTTTTTACATTTACCTTCACTTCGGGAAGACTAACCGGTCCGAAGATCGTGTCCTGACTTGCTACTTTCTGCACCGGAGCAACTGCGGTAGTGTTTTCTACATTCTCTTGATCGGCATAAGCACATACGATTTTTTCAGCTTTAGCTTGGTTTAAACTACGTCCACCGATAAACACTGTAATTACAGCCACGAATACTATTATAATATACTTCATCATTTTATTTTATATTTAAAAATTAGACAACTATTTTTATTAACTCTCTTTATTTCGTTGTTATTGTCTTTCAACAATACAAAAGTACGACTCTTCCCCCTACCGGGAAAATTATCCAAGTTATACTTTAGTTGTCATAAGGTTAAATATATGTTAGGTCTAAAAAAGGAAAATTACTTTTTAAGAAAAAACATTTGCCAGAGCTTCCCGCGTCTAGTAAGGGAAACTCAATACATACCACTCTCCAGAAGAGCGTTAATGAAATCATAATTCGCCCCGGGTATCTGAAATTTTATAACATTAGCGTGTGCCCAAAAGAATATCATAAAAAATTTTATCTTTGTAGCCATGAAAGAAGATGATCGAAGTATTTTAGACGTTTTCAAGAAAAATCGGGAAAACGGGATGAAAATGTTATTCAAACGTTACTATTCTTCGTTGGTCGTTTATGCCCAAGGCAAAGTAAAGGACAGGGGAATAGCCGAAGATCTCGTGCAAAATTTTTACTTGCGTTTATGGGAAAATGATTATCTGAAATACACGAACCCGACAACGTTAGAGTCGTATCTATATTCTTCTATCCGGAATGCCTGTTACACGTACGGGCAATCGAAAGACATTCTGAGAGAGAGTATTAATTACGAGGAAATTGACGTGGCAATGGAGACAGCTGAGGCGATCAATCAAAAAATGGTAGAGCAGGTGGAGATCGTTATCCAAAAATTACCCAAACAGACACAAGAAGTGGTAAGGTGTATCCTAATGCGCAGCATGAAATATCAAGAAACGGCTAACGAATTAGGGGTTTCACTTAACACGGTCAAGACGTTGTTGAAAAACGGCATGCGCTTTCTAAGAGAAGAGTTAAGGGACGAACGGGAAATGTTACTTCTGTTCATGTTATGGGGAAAACCGAGTAATTCACATGACTTATTGAAAAATAGATTGTTAGCGGAATAAAAAATCATAATAATAAATATTGTCTGCATTTTTTACAAAAAGTTTTTTTTTGATTCACCCGTTTTTATCTTTCTCTAGTCTTCTTTATGAAACAAGTTCATAAAATATACCATTATGGATACAGAAGATTTAATTTACCGTATTTTAGCAGGTGAGGCGACAACGGAGGAGTGCGAGAAAATCAAGATGTGGATGGAGGAGAGCGAGGAACATCGTACCTTGTATCGAAATATCGAGCGGGTATGGTACAAATGTGAATATACTGGTAACTGGCAAGAGGGAACGGAGACTACTTGGATGATACTGAAAACAAAACATCAAGCACGTCAATACCAAAAATGGTTCCGAGTAGGAGGAAGTGTAGCAGCAGCCGTGATCATTTTACTCGGAGTAAGCGTATGGTTACTCAATAACAAGGAAGAGGAAAAAACGATTGTAGCGCAAGTTGAGCAAGCTCCGGATTCCGGAACAATACTAATACTCGCAAACGGAGAACAAATCGTATTAGAGGAGCAAGCCGACACAATTTGGGTGAACGGCACCGATATTCAAACACAAGGAAGAACTGTCAGCCAAGGACAACAAGTTGCAAGTTCTGGCGAATTAGTGTATAACGAATTGATCGTGCCTGTTGGCCGTTCCAACCGGTTGTATCTTCCGGATGGAACGATGGTATACCTTAATGCTTTGTCTCGACTAAAATTTCCAACACGATTCGCCGGAGAAAAAAGGGAAGTTATTTTAGAAGGAGAAGGTTATTTTGAAGTGGCACCTAACGCACACAAACCTTTCGTGGTGCATACCACGACCTTAGACATCAATGTATTGGGAACTTGTTTCAACGTCATGGCATACACCGCAGATCCCCGGACGGAAGTAACGCTGGTATCGGGGAAAGTGGATGTAAACACGGGAGAATGTCGGGAAGTACTGCACCCCGCACAACAATTCGTACTGAACAATGCCAGCAGACAACACGAGATCAAAGAAGTAGACGTATCCGCTTACATAGACTGGAAAGAAGGCATATTGAGTTTCAAGTCCATGCCGTTGGAAGAGTTATGTAAGAGACTGGGACGCTGGTATAATATCGAATTCCAATTTGACCAAGAGGATATTAAACAGTTGAAGTTCACGGGAGCCGTCAAAAAAGAGTATAGTATAGAGTATATCTTGATCATGTTGGGGGCGATGACGGACGTGGAGTTCAAGCAAGAAGGCGATCAAGTTATCGTGAACAAGAAATAATTAAAATATCCCACGGGGATGTGAATATCGGATACGTATTGGATCCACGATTCCGACATCGTTTCTCCCCGGGAACATTGATTAACTAAAGAACAAATGTATGAAAAAGAAAGATGTTTTGTGGCTTATTTCCTTGAAAAATAAGCCAAGAGGAAAATTATTTTGTTTTTCGTTGCTAGTAATGCTGTTTTTGTTACCGACAAGCGGGATGGCACAACAGAGAATCACGATGAATTTGGGTAAAACGACTTTAGGCGTCGTCTTGGAAAAAATCCAAAAGCAGACAGGTAGAACAGTGCTGTTTAACGATGAACGAATCAACCTAAAACACGAGCTTACGGTGAACGTGAAGGATTGTAGCCTCGAAGATCTACTCAAACAGGTCTTGGAGGGAAGCGGTATGACCTTTTGGTTGATGGATGATAATATCATACTTGTCCCCAAACCTAAAGAAGGTAAAAAAATTCAGTTCGTCACGATTAGCGGATTGGTTGTCGACCAAGAGGGCATACCTATACCGGGGGTGACGATCATGGCAAAAGGAACCTCACAAGGGGCAAGTTCACGTATCGATGGAACATTCAGCTTCAACGTAGAAAACATGGACAGCTTGGTTATATGTGCCTCGTTCGTGGGTATGAAAAGAAAGGAGATTCCTTATACCGGCCAAACCCACTTGAAGATCATTCTCGAAGAGGATATCGAAAAATTGGAAGAAGTGGTTGTCACCGGTTATCAAACCATATCGAAAGAAAGGAGTACAGGAGCTTTTGACGTGGTGAAGAGCGAGACGATTAGTAGGTCACACGCATCAGATCTATCCACCGCTTTGCAAGGAACCACGGCCGGATTACACGGAACGGAAAACGAGGACGGGAGTATCGAATATACCATGCGAGGCGTATCGTCCCTGTACGCTAATGCCCAACCTTTGGTCGTGGTGGACGGTTTTCCGGTGGCCAACGGTTTTAAGGATATTAACCCGAATGACGTGGAGTCGGTCACCGTGTTGAAAGATGCTGCCGCTGCCTCTATCTGGGGAGCGCGTGCCGCCAACGGGGTGATTGTGGTGACAACTCGCCAAGGCAAACAGAATACGTTCACTGTAGAAGTGAATGCCATGGTGAATATCGGACGAAAGCTGGACTTATCCCATGCGCTGACCACGGCATCCTCTGAAGATCAAGTGTATTACGAACGTTTGGCCATGGAGAAAGGTTGGCTCATACCCACCCCCGACGCGATCTCGAATATATTAGTCCCGACAAGTCTGGCCAAAGAATATATCTACGATTACATGAACAATCTCATTTCAGAGAATGAACTGAACGAAGGATTGGATATGCTGGCAAAACGAAATAACCGGAAACAAATAAAAAAATATCTGTTGCAACAACCTATCACGCAACAATACAACGTCAGCATCTCCAATTCAACGCAGCATGCACAAAACTATTTCTCTGCCATGTACGAAAACATAAAAGGAAATTTGATCCGGAATAAAACGGAACGCTGGCGGGTTAACTTCAACACGATTGCCTCCGTTTTCAACTGGTTGGATTTTTCTGCGGGGGTAAACGTACATTATTCAACCGCCGAAAACAGCGGTCCCACGTTGTCTGAAATTCATGACCTCTCACCTTACGAGATGATCAAGAACGAGGATGGCAGTTACGCCACACAACTGAGGATAAACCGGAAACAGTTGACAAAGATCGGGGCGGGAGTATTGCCTTATGACGATTGGAGTTACAACATCTTACGTGAAGCAAAAGCCCGTGATTATTCGACGGAAGCCCTGAATACCCGTTTGCAAGCCGGTTTGGCCATAAAGCTTTCGTCCGGGGTAAGCTTTGACACGAAGTTCCAGTACGAGATGAACCGCACGGACAACGAGCAATTGGACATGGAAGACAGTTTCTTTACCCGTAACATGGTGAATGCATATGTCTCTTACAACTTGGAGAACAATACGGTAAACGCCCAATTCATCCCCAAGGGGGCTATTTATCGTTCCTCTTCGAATAGGGTAAAAAATTACACGTGGAGAAACCAGTTGAATATTGACCGAGAGATTGGTGATGCCCACCAAATCAACGCTATCATGGGATTCGAGATGTCCCAATTTAAAACAAAAAACTGCACCAATCCTTATGTTTACGGCTTTGATCCCGACAAAAATATCGCTACTCCTCTACCTTTTGGAGGGTACTCGGGAAACAAAAACGGGCAATCCGTGAACATCACCAATATTACCGGGTCCGGCGTGGCAAATTTACAAGGTATGGTGCCAATTTACGATGATTTGAATGAACGTTTCGTTTCCATTTACGGGAATATTAGCTACACGTATGATCAGCGTTTCAGCTTGACAGGTAGTATTCGCAGCGATGCATCTAACCTGATCACGGACAAAGCATCTTACCGTTGGGCTCCACTCTGGTCGATAGGAGGAGCATGGAATCTTCATCGCGAAAAATTTATGACCTCTACCGAGAAGTGGCTTGACCGATTGACAGTGCGTTTAACCTACGGGTTCAACGGGAATGTAGAGAAAAGTACCTCTCCCGTCACGTTGGTATCGTCCAACCCAGAACCATCAACAACAACAGGTTTACCCACTACTTCGGTCGTAAACCGGGGAAACCCGAAATTGCGCTGGGAGAAGACTTCTACCATCAACGGGGGTGTTGATTTCTCCTTTTTCATGAATCGTTTTTTCGGAAGTATTGACTGGTATAACAAACTCGGAAAAGATTTGATTGGAGAAGTGGTATTACCCACAGCCATGGGAGCAACCTCTCAGAAAATGAATAGTGCCGAAATGTCCAATAAAGGTATCGAGTTGGTTTTAGGTACAAACTTAGCCGTTACCCCTAAAATCAATTTCACAACAAACGTCACATACGCATATAATAAAAACAAGGTAAAGAAACTTAACCATCAGACGTATAACGCTTCGTATATCACCGGCGGGGCATACGTCACCCACTATCCGGCTCAATCAATATGGGCCATCAAATACTTGGGAATGGAGGACGGCATCGCTTATGTCGAAGGCCCCAACGACAGCAAGGTTTCTATGGATAATTACGAACTGATATACAGTGGAAACGCCTTGGAATATTTACAATACATAGGTCCGGCTATCGACCCGCATACGTTGGGGTGGACCGTAAATTTCAACGGGTACGGATTTAATCTCTCTTTCTTGATATTGGGTAAATTCGGAGGCTATTTCCGAGCTCCCTATTTTAGGGACAACATCGAGAGTAACTCAAAATATGTCGCCAACCGATTTATTCGCGAGGTGATTAATGGTAGCGACAGGGTACCAGCCTTCCAACCAGCCGACCGGGCGCTTAGTACTTACTGGGGAGCACCTGGCGGATATACCGAGATGCTAAACACGTTAGTGGAAAGTTCCTCGTCAATCAAATTTAAAGAGATTTCATTAGAATATAGTATGCCGACCCGTTGGGTTAAGAAGCTGAGGTTGAAAGGAATGAAATTGTACGGACAAGTACGAGACTTGGGATGCATCTGGACTCAGAATCGCTACGATTATGATCCGGAATGGCTTCCCGGCACAATGAAACCCTCTACTTCTTTCAAGTTTGGCCTAAACATCGTTTTGTAATTTAATTCAAAGAAGTTATGAAATCAATATTTACATACTTGTGTTTATTAGGAGGGGCGTTGTTTTGCAACTCTTGCGAAGACTATTTATCGGAATTGCCGTCCAAAGGTGCGAACCAGCCGGTAACACATATCGATCAGTTAATCGGTCTGTTGAATAACCCGAATGTACGCGAATTGGATGCGACGGGTTCTTTCTTGACGGACGACACGGGATTTACCACGGAATTCTATGACGAGGCGTATACGTTTTTCAGTAATAGCGAACCATTCTATTATTACACATTTGAAACGGATAAATTAGCCTCCCAAGCAATGGACCCGTTATGGACATCTCTTTACGCAACGATCTATAATGCCAATCTGATCTTGGAGAATGCCAACGAAGTGGAAGGAGATCCTGATACAAAGGAACAGATCAAAGCGGAGGGGCATTTTCTGAGAGCCTATTCCTACTGGCGATTGGCCAACCAATATTGCTTGCCTTATTGCGAGGCGAACTTGAATGAACCGGGATTGCCCTTGCGGAAAACAACCAACATGGAGGAATCTCTCGTCCGTTCCTCTCTCGAAGAGACCTATCGCTTTATTGACGAGGATTTAACGGAAGCGCTGAAGATAAAGGTCACAACAACCGACCAGCCTTGGCGGGTAAGTCAACCAACAATACAAGCTTTTCTATCCCGCTATTATCTGTTCCGGGGTGAATATGAAAAAGCGGTTTCGGCTGCCGATGAAGCGTTGAAGAATGCAGGGAGAGTGCAACTAAAAGATTATAATTCCATTTCCGCAGGAATGTCATTTATTCCCGGTTTCTTGGAATTCCCCGAAATGGGTAATTTTACGGAAAATCAAGTGGTTATGTGGCAAGAATTTTTCTATGCCAAGACCAGTGGTAACATTCAATCCTGGTACGTGCCAAGCGAAGAATTACTGGCCCACTACGACCCGACCAACGATTTACGCCGCCGCAAGCTGTTCACTTATAACAGTATGCTTCTATTGCCAGAAACGGCTAACGGGATTTTCTTGGGTTACAATTTTTTCTATTGGATAACACCTCAAATTCCCAGCGGGGTGACAATTCAAGAGGTAATGCTGAACAAAGCTGAAGCGTTGTTGCGTCAAACAAATCCGGCGAAAGACGAGGCGTTAGAATTATTGTATGACTTACGGAAACACCGCTATGACGCCACTGCCGAAGAAGAGATTATCCGGGTAGAGGCTGCCACAAACGACGAGGCGTTAAAAAAAGTATTGGAAGAAAGACGCCGAGAATTACCGTTTACTCATCGCTGGTTTGACATCCGCCGTTTTGCCGTGAACGAGACTGCGTGGGATGACGTGGAGATCACGCATTCATTCTACGCAATCACGGACGGGGCTGTGGATAGATCACAGGTGAAAACCTACACCTTACCCGTCGGCAGTCGTCGTTATGCCATGCCGATCAACGAAAACGATATTTCAGCATCTAATGGAACAATTAAACAAAATGAATTTTAAATAATAAAGTATATGAAAACAATTAGCTTATTAATAATCATGTTTGCGTTTTTCTCTTGTACTGGGCAAACAAATAAGGGATGGACTTTGAAAGGAAACTTGGAAGATGTGAAAGAAGGATGGGTTTCCATAAGTGAATTAAATGGTGACTGGATAGTTGTCGACAGCACAAGAATTCAAGATGGAAAGTTCGAGTTCAAGGCAGAAAAGGTGAATGAACTGAAACAGTATTACTTACACTTTAAAGACAATGATTTTAAAGAGATATACGTGAAAAATATCCTACCGGTATTTTTTGAAGAAGGCGTGGTAGAACTTACCGGAAATATCGAAAAAAATAAATTCACCTTATCCGGAACGCCAAATAACGAGGCTTTGAATGACTATAATATGGTATTTCACACAATAGCCAGTAGTTTGTACAATCTATTGTACGTGGACAAATCTTGGCAAGCAGACACTGTACACGGGCCCTATGTCGCTCAAGGAAAGTACTTGATGTTAGCAGAAATTATGCCTAAATTCCGTTATTTGTTTGCCGAAAAATACAGGAACTTGGACTTTAGTTTAGCAATTTACGATGAAATTTGCATGATGGACCCCAACTTGAAACCCAGTAAGGTTGACTCTCTTTTGAGCTTAGTACCAGTTTCGTTGCACTCTTCTCCTTTATACAAGAAACTTAAAAAAACAGCGGAGCAGATGCACGCACTCGGAGAAGGAGCTATTGCCCCGGGTTTCCAATTACCGACCCCCGAAGGGAAACAAGTGTCTTTATCCTCTTTCAGGGGAAAATATTTACTATTGGTATTCTGGGCATCTTGGTGCGCACCGTGTAGAGGTGAGATCCCTCACTTGAAAGAGATCTACGAGAAATATCATGCCGATGGATTGGATATCCTCAGCGTGTCGGTGGACAACAATAGAGCAGCTTGGGAGAAAGCACTCGATGAATCGAATATGCCATGGACACAGGTTTCCGATTTACAGGGACTGAAAGGTGAAGTTCCTAATCTTTATAACGTACAAGGCGTACCTGCACTTTGGCTGATTGATCAAGAAGGAAAAATCATGGTGAATAATCTTCGCGGTGAGCGACTGGATGCCAAATTAAAAGAGATTTTCGGTCATAAATAAAGAATATAAGAAAAGAAGCTATCTCAAAATAGATTTTTGAATTTAGCTTCTTTTCTTTTATTGCTTATTATCGAACTTCCGATCCCGGTTTCACCTCTTTATCCGGTGAAACAAAGGAAAGCGTTCCATCGGCATTCTCGGCCATCAAGATCATTCCTTGTGACACGATACCTTTTAACGGTTTCGGTTCCAAGTTAACCAACACGCTGACTTGACGCCCGATCACCTCCTCCGGCGTGTAATGCTCGGCAATACCCGAAACAATCGTACGTTCGTCAATTCCCGTGTCCACGGTTAATTTCATCAACTTCTTAGTCTTAGCCACTTTCTCGGCAGCGATAATCTTACCTACCCGAATATCCATCTTCATGAAATCCTCGTACTGGATATTCTCCTTGGCAGGGGCGGCCTTCACGGAAGCCATCTCGTTTGCCTTCTTGGTAGCCAACAATTTATCAATCTGAGCCTGTATTGTTGCATCCTCGATCTTCTCGAACAACAATCCGACCTCACCTAATTCATGCCCGGCAGGAATCACGCCATCCCCCATTTTAGCCCAATCAATCACGTCAATATTCATGAACTCACGTAATTTCTGAGAAGAGAAGGGCATGAACGGTTCCATCAACGTGGAAAGGTTGGCAGAAATCTGTAAGCAGATATTCAGAATCGTCTTCACCCGTCCCTCGTCCGTCTTGATCACTTTCCAAGGTTCAGTATCTGCCAAATATTTATTACCCAAACGAGCCAGATTCATCGCCTCTTTCAATGCATCGCGGAAATGGAAGGTCTCCAGACTCTTCTCAACACGTTCCACGATTTGCGGAATCTCAGCCAAGACCTCTTTATCGTAATCCGTCAACTCGCCCCGTTCCGGTACCCGGTTGGCAAAATACTTTTGTGTCAACACCAACGTACGGTTAATGAAGTTTCCATAGATTGCCACCAGCTCGCTGTTATTCCGGGTTTGGAAATCTTTCCAGGTAAAGTCATTATCTTTCGTCTCGGGAGCGTTTGCCGTCAACACGTAACGTAACACGTCCTGTTTACCGGGGAACTCCACGAGATACTCGTGCAACCATACCGCCCAGTTCCGGGAAGTGGAAATCTTATCTCCTTCCAAATTCAGGAACTCGTTGGCCGGCACGTTATCCGGTAATATATAAGAACCATCGGCTTTCAACATGGCCGGGAAAATAATACAATGGAAAACAATGTTATCCTTCCCGATGAAATGAATCATCCGGGTTTCCGGGTCTTTCCAGTATTTTTCCCATTCCGGGGTCAGGTCTTTCGTGGCAGAGATATACCCGATCGGGGCATCAAACCACACGTAAAGCACTTTTCCCTCGGCTCCCTCGATTGGAACGGGTACTCCCCAATCCAAATCACGGGTCACCGCACGAGGTTGCAAACCGTTGTCCAACCAGGATTTACATTGCCCGTAAACATTTGGTTTCCACTCTTTATGTTCTTCCAGAATCCACTCTTTCAACCAGCCTTCATACTGATCCAAAGGCAGATACCAGTGCTTTGTTTCTTTCAGTTCCGGTTTGTTTCCCGTGATCGCGGACACCGGATCAATCAAATCGGTAGCGTTCAAGCTAGTTCCACAAGCCTCACACTGATCCCCGTATGCCCGTTCGTTACCGCAATGAGGACATTTCCCCACGATATAACGGTCTGCCAAGAATTGCCCTGCCTTCTCGTCGTAGAACTGCATCGAGGTCTTCTCGATAAATTTTCCCTCGTCATACAGCTTCTTGAAAAAAGCGGAAGATAACTCGTGATGCGTCTTCGAACTTGTCCGGGAATATATATCAAACGAAATACCCAATTCTTCGAAAGAATCCTTGATGATCTTGTGATAACGATCGACAATATCCTGCGGGGTCACACCCTCTTTCTGAGCCTTGATCGTGATCGGCACCCCGTGTTCGTCCGATCCACCGATAAATGCCACATCCTCACCTTTTTTCCTCAGATACCTCACGTAAATATCGGCAGGCACGTATACCCCCGCCAAGTGTCCGATATGCACGGGTCCATTCGCGTAGGGCAAAGCCGTGGTAATCAAATTTCTCTTGAACTTACTCATATATCCAGTTTATAAACTTTTGAACTCTAGTGGCGCAAAGTTAGAAAAATATTAGTTACCTTCGTACTATAATAACAAAACTTCAACTTTTATGTTACGACCTATATACCTGCAGCCGGGAGATAAGGTGGCTTTAATTTCACCTTCCGGCGTTGCAACAAAAGAACAGCTGGATGCGGCCTGTTCACTCCTGACCTCTTGGGAGTTGGAACCTGTACCCGGACAACACGTTCTTTCCCGACACGGGAGATTGGCAGGCACGGATGAAGAACGATTACATGATTTACAAACAGCCCTTGACGCCGAGGACATCCGGGCCATCTGGTGTATGGCGGGAGATTACGGGATGTTACGTATCGTGCAAGAGGCGGATTATTCCATATTTCAAGGAAACCCCAAATGGGTGATCGGGATGAACGACATCACGGTATTACACTCCAAACTCCATTCCCTCGGAATCGAGAGTTTACACGCCTTCATGCCTTCCGATTACAACACAACTTCCCCGGAAGTGGTCACGCAATTACGGAATTTCCTTTTCGGGATCATTTCCTCGTACGCCATACCTGCACACCCGTTCAACCGACCGGGAATCGTGGAAACCGAAATGATTGGTGGAATGTTGCAATGGGTGCATAACCTGCATGACACTTGTATCGAACGGAACACGAAAGGGACGATCCTTTTCATCGAGGACCCGTCTAACGATCTGTACGAAATTGACCGGAACGTGAAATGTATGAAATACGCTGGGAAATTCCAGCACTTAGCCGGATTGATCGTCGGGGAATTCGGGAAAGACTCGACCCCGGAATTTAAAGAAGAAGTGTATAAATTGATTCATGACGCCGTGGAAGATTACACGTACCCCGTGTGTTTCGGTCTTCCGGCCGGACACGTGCGCAACAATTTCCCCCTGATCCTGGGAGCAAACGTGGAATTAATCGTTCACCCGAAAGGAGCGGAACTACATTTCCCCTGATCACGTACAAGCCATGCACAGAATTTTATTGGTAACTCTATTTTTAATTTACATTGCAATGAATAATATTATTTATCCGGCAAAGCTGGACACCCTATACCGGGCGATTGACTATCGCCAGTCACAACACGATTTGCCCTTGATCGGCATTTCTGCCAATTTCGAAAACGGGAACTCGTGTATCGAACACTCATACGTGATTTCAATCCTGCAAGCGGGCGCGATACCCGTGCTACTTCCCGTGCATAACGATATCGAAACACTCCGGAAGACCATCGAAACACTCGATGGATTGATGCTTACCGGAGGTGGGGATATTAATCCGCTGTACGGGAACGAGGAGCCTCTCCCCCCGCTCGGAAGTATTGATGCCGCCAGAGATCAATTCGATTTCACGCTGGTAAAACTGGCTGCCGACCGACAAATCCCCATTTTCGGAATCTGCCGCGGGCACCAGATCATTAACATGGCTTTCGGGGGGACAAACTACCAGGACATCTATTCCCAGCATGAACAGCAACTACTGAAACACAGCCAGTCCATCAGCCGGGAATTCGGTTCCCACACGGTAAACATTGTCAACAACACCGTACTCCATTCTGTTCTCGGAACAGACTCCTTGATCGTAAATTCATACCATCATCAGGCAGTCAAAGACGTGGCTCCCGGATTCCGGGTAAGTGCCACCTCACTCGACGGGATCGTGGAGGCCATGGAAGGGATGCCCGGACACCGCGTATTCAGCGTGCAATGGCACCCGGAGAAAATGGCCGTTCGCCCGGACGAGCAAATGATGAAATTATTCCATTATTTCGTGGACGAGGCAACCTTGTTTAAGAAAGCCAAAGAGATTCACCGAAACAGTCTTATCGTGGATTCCCATTGTGACACCCCGATGAAATTCACCGAAGGATTCAATTTCGGGGAACGTCACGAGGATGTCAAAGTCGATCTCCCCAAAATGCAGGAAGGACGAGAAGATGCCGTTTTCATGGTAGCCTATCTTCACCAAGATGCCCGGGATGACGAATCCCTGCAAGCTGCCACGCAAAAAGCCGTGGATATTCTTTTCCAGATTTCCGAGCAGGTAAAACTCAACGAAAGCCAAGTAGGCATTGCCTATAACGTGGATGATTTGATCTACTTGAAAAATGCCGGAAAGAAAGCCATCTTCCTTGCCATCGAGAACGGGTATGCCATCGGCAAAGACCTCAACAATCTTTCCATGTTCAAAGACATGGGAATCACGTACATTACCTTATGCCACAACGGCAGCAATGATATATGCGATTCCGCCAAGGGTGAGCCGGAACATGACGGATTGAGCCCGTTCGGTCGGGAAGTAGTGAAAGAAATGAACCGCCTCGGTATTATCATCGACATTTCACATACCAGCGCGAAAACGGTGCAAGATGTTCTGGAACTCAGCACGGCACCCATCATCGCATCCCACTCTTCCGCACGGGCTTTATGCGATCACCCGCGGAACCTCACGGATGATCAGATCAGAGCAATAGCAGCTAAAGGTGGAGTGGTACAGGTATGCCTCTACAACTGGTTTCTAAGCAAACAACCCAACCCGACGATCCTGGACGCCGTGGCACATATCAACCATATCGTGCGACTTGTCGGCATTGACCACGTGGGTATCGGCACGGACTTTGACGGTGACGACACCGAAAAGCTAACCGGTTGCCGGGCTGCCAATGAAGTGATTAACCTCACGGTTGAACTTCTCCGACAAGGGTACACCGCCGAGGAACTGCATAAATTATGGGGAGATAATTTATTGAGAGTATTGAATACCGTGCAAAACGCATAAGATTAATCTTCCAATTTTTCCCATTTCACGACATCAGCAACCACCGCAACATAGTCCCGTCCCAACTCGTCATAGTCCGAGAGGGTGACGGAGACTTCCCCCGCAGGGAGATCAAATTCTCCCAAAGAGACCCAACCTTCCCATTGCCTAGGTTGAAAAAAGTGATCTAATTCCACTCCAACTTGTTCCTCTCCATTTGTGGAATTAACGGTGTAATGATAAATCACACCTTTCTGCGCACCAAAGGACGCAAAACCATCAATATTTCGTCTTGATACCCTTGCCGATATCCGATACTTTCCCCCGGCCTCCAAGTTGGTTCGCCATGTTGCAGTGTAATCCCCTTTACCAAATCCTTTAAAATAACAGCTACGCACGGAATCTCCATAATAATACATATCCACGGAAGGCGTCCAACGAGACGGTATCGTTCCCCCAATAGTTCTCGGCTCCAAAGGCTTTTCAAACCATTTCTGTAACCATGTGCGATTAGCATCTTTTATGCTAAAACCATCATCATCATTATCCACGATAATCTCATTCTCGACCTGACAAAACTCTGACGGATCGATACTCTTCCACGTAATAGGCACCGGTCCCATACCATCAACTCCCTCTTCATGTCGAATCACGTCGAAATCAAACAGTCTGGGTTCATTAGCCGAAAGTCCTGTATAAAAACTACTACTCGCAATATTTTTCACCACCTCTAGAACCAGATAAAATGATTTGGCTTCTCCCGGATTCAAATAACATGTATAATGTTCCCGAATAGGCTGTTTCCCCAATAATCCCATAAAATTCACAGTAACCACACCTCCTGTCTTTCCACAATTCATCACCTTACCTTTCAACTCGATCCATTCTGTATCAGAATAATACGATTCTCTTCCTTCATGACGTTCCTCTCTACCTGCCGGATAATGATTCTCATACAAATCCTTTACTTTAAAAAATTGGCGATGTTCCGTGTATAACCAATCCTTGAGAAGTTCTTTCAAGTGTAACTCTTTTCCTAAACGAGCATTCATTTCCTGTTCAAAAACATCAATATCTACTCTTCCACGCAGAGAGCGAGCAAGCTCTCCGAAAGTGGTAAGAAAAGTGTCTATTGGTACATTCTCTGCGATTCGATCTACTAACTCCTGTTCTTTCAATATATATGAATCGTAAAGAATATCCTGCCGCATCGTACGATCCTGAAAAATTGTATATAAATTATGCCCCGCAAGACTCTCGTCAGTTAATCGACGATCCCGACGATGCTGCCTCGTCGAAGAAACATACAGAAACGACCCGACATACTCTCCTCGATTCAATGCCATTCGATCAAACAGGTATCCGACGAATGGAAAATCTTCCGATTGAATCCATAAACCGGACTCTTCCAATAATTCCCAACAACGATAAGGATTTAATTCCCGGTGATCATAAAACGACCTTGAAGATCGCCCCAAACCCAGTAGCGGGTGAAGGTTATGAGAAGTTTTATAGGGAGAATCACTTTCCATTAATACCTCAAATATATATTCCGCCCTAGCCGTCTTGCCCGTCTCATCTTTAAACCCCTTCACCAACCCATCATACCCTCTTTCAGGAAAAAATACCATTCCCGGCTCGACCATCCCCGTTACGAGTTTCCCGAACCACGGTTCAATATAAAATGGGAAAGGTACCTCCATTAAGAATAAAGCCTGACTATTCTTCTCATACCAATCCCGATCCTTCCAACCATAAGGTCTTTTAGGATAGACCCATTTAGTCAAATATGTATAAATATGTTTTCGACGAACATTTCCCACCTCTCTTAACGGATTTCCCCGAGTTTTGAATGTGTAAAAACGCATGTTCAAATCCGGGATTCGACGTTCATGCAACTCGTAATCACCTCCACATAATGACATTCCGGACAAAGGATTTGTCGGTTGAAAAAAACAAGTATCTCCACGACGCAGAGCTTCACCTTGCGCACATAAAACCCTCTGGGACGGATGAATAACCGTTAGACGGAAACGAGTAAAATCCCGTCCGGTATAAGCAGGAATATCCGGATTTACGGGAGGCACGGACACCGGGTACCAAGCACAGGCCGGAGTTAACAACAGGAAATCATCACTAACAAAAGCTCCCCTCCGCCCTGTTGGGAAGAAAAAATCTCCCCGAAAAGAATCCTCGTAAGCGCTATCCCGTAATTGCAAATTCGTAAACCGTTCATCAATTTGTCCTTCATATTGTACATGCAAACTCACGGTATCTTTTCCCAATAAAGTATGCGGAATCACAAGCACTTGCCCTTCACGCTGAAAAGGAATCTCTTTATTTTCTACCATTAAAGTTTTTACCTGCAACCCCGGGTTCAAAAATAGAATCAGTTGGTTTAAACTCTCCTCGTAAGGATTGTATAACTCCATGTCACTAGACATGGAAAGGGAATCTTCACGTTGCTCCAATACAATATCATGGTTACATACACGAGGGCATTTTTCATTCCAATAATGACGAAAATGATCCCGGTAGCCAGCACGAATCTCCCGAGTAGCCCGATAACCATTCTCGATGGTAAACATCCCGACAAACGCAATGAAACACAGCAAGAGTCCCGTTAAAGAACAAACTCTCACACGAGAGAAAAAATTGGGAAGTCGCCTCATCCCTCCTACACTAAATAACATACACCCCCAACCCAACAAAAAATAACTTCCACGGTGCAATAAATAATTACCTAATCCCACATGTCCCGTCACATCTGAAAATAAGTTAGGCACGCCCCCACCCAAGAAATCAAAAGTACCATGCCAATGGTAAGGCAACCACACCACAGACAGCCCCCATAACATCACCAATATCGTGATTACCAGAAAACGTAAATGAAGTATTCGGGCTAGAAACAGGCTTAAACCTGTAACAAACATAAAGGAAGGAAGACACAATGTTATTCCATAAAATAGATACAATCCGAATTTATACGGAGCGATCCCACTTACATGCACGAAAAAAAGACAAGACAGACTTACAGCAATATTTACAAACATGAATAATATCAAGTTCCCCAATATCTTACCCCACGTATAAGCCGTGTTATCTACAGGACGACTAAAAATACACTCCATTTCGCCTCTTATGCACTCTCGCCGAGGAAAATCAGTAACAATCAAAATAAGGAACAATGATTGCAAAACACTAAACAAATAAGCATTCGCCAGAGGTATCGAACAAGGCAAGGCACTCACATTCCAACTCTCATTGTAATTCTGCCAGTAAACATGACATAGCGTGATTCCAATTAAAGCAACAAAAACAAACAATCGAAACTCCCAACGTCGGCTTTGCTCCTTTATCTCATAAAGAGTAACGCACGCTATATCATGCAATTTCATACTTCCAAATTTTAACAATTAAATTAAACTTCGTTTCTCAGGTAAAACTGCCAGTAACTTTCGGGAGAAAATTTCCGACAAGTTCACATCTTTCGAATTCGAATAACAAATTGGCTCAGCATCATAAACGACCAAATACGCATAATGTTCTTCAATCACACCACTCCGCCATGTTGCTTTAAAAACATAAACTCCAGCTTGCTCTTTTTGAACAGTTAGTAAAACATAAGCCGAAAATCCTGTTAAATCACGATATCCCAAAAAAGGATCATTCAATTCAACTTTCACAATTTCATCACCCTTATCCCATCCATATGTGAAAACACCCCTAAGATTGAAGGTCACATCATCACCTTCACAAACCTCTTTCAGTTCTGGTAATGCCATTGACACATTTCCCACAAACAACAATAGGAAAAGTCCTACTAATTTTACCATGCTTTTCATAGTCGTAAAATTTTTGATTAATAAATCAATATAACAAACCCCGATATTATTTTTACAATAATACAAAAAAAATAACACAAAAAAAATACTATTGTACGACAAATGGCATTACAATAACAACTAAACATCAAAATTCCTTATATTTGCCCGATTATTTTTCTATAAGAAAGTACAAACCATGACGATCGAAACGTTACACCAGAAATTTATACACAAACTACCCGGTGAAACAGCACAAGAACGGATGTCTCCCCAGCCGAAATACGTGGAAGGGAAAGAGGGTATCCACCAAGGTCATCCCATCAACAGTGCCGTTATGATGCTCCTTGTTCCCTACCAAGGTGACTTGGCAATACCTTTTATCAAAAGAACAAATGCAGGGAAATATCATGGGGGACAGATGGCCTTACCCGGTGGTAAAAGTGAACCGGGAGACGGGAATAGCCTGAACACGGCATTACGGGAATGTGAAGAAGAGATTGGGGTACCCCCCAAGGAGGTCACGGTTATCGGAAAATTAAGTGACGTGTATATTCCATTAAGTAACTTTAATATAACGCCCTTTGTTGGAACTATCCCAGAAATGCCTAATTTTGTACTCTCGAAAAATGAGGTAGAAAAAGTGATCATCATTCCGTTAAAAGACTTACTGGACGACAAGAATAAAACAAGTCAGGTATTGTACCGGCAGGAACAAAAAATCATAGCCCCGGGTTACAAGATCGGAGAAAATTTCATCTGGGGAGCCACGGCCATGATGATCGCGGAACTGGAAGCCATGGTAAAAAACGAACAATAACGACTGAACGCAAGATGAAGAACAAATTTTGTATATACATTCTCTTCCTATTACTCGGCTGCATGGCTTGTAACTTTTCCTCCACACAGGAAAAATACAAAACACTTGGCAGCGAAACATGGGAACGAGACAGCAATTACAAATTCGAATTCGACATCGCGCAACCCGGCAGTTATCATATCAGCACCTGCATCCGTCACACTACCGACTATAAACAAAGAAATATCAGTTGCTACTTGATCATCCGACATCAAGGAGCAGAAGTGGATAAAGAGAATTCAGATATTATCATTGTCGACAATAACGGCAGGTGGGTCGGTCAAGGACTCACGGGACTAAAAACAGTCGTACAATCGATTGAACGGATTTTCCATTTTGACTCCACGGGTATTTATACAGTGGAAATCAAACACCGGATGAAAGACAAACAACTGAAAGGGATTAAAAATATAGGAATTAAAATAAAATCCATAACTTATTATGGCGAAGAATAAACTGGCGAAATTTGCCGAAATGGAAACCTTGGAAAACGTGTTCCAACCCACCCATGAAGAAGTATTCCGCACGGATTACAAGTTAAAGGGAAAATGGGGAGAACAAGTTTTCGGCAATGATCACCCGATCGTTTTAGAAGTGGGATGCGGCAAAGGAGAGTACTCCGTGGGATTAGGCGAACTCTATCCCGAAAAGAACTTTATCGGACTTGACATCAAAGGGGCCCGAATGTGGACAGGAGCGAAAGCCGCAAAAGAAAAAGGAATGAAAAACGTCGTTTTCCTGCGTACTCACGCGGAAGAACTGGAATCTATTTTCGCACCCGGAGAAGTTTCCGAAATTTGGATTACCTTTCCCGACCCTCAAATGGCAAAAGCCCGCAAACGACTCACGGGAACCCGTTTTCTCTCCTTGTACCGAAAGTTTCTGAAGGAAGACGGCCTTATCCATTTGAAAACAGACAGCCCTTTCCTCTATCAATACACGGCAGAACTGGTCAAGGTGAACCACCTCCCCGTGAACGTCAACACGGATGATCTTTACGGGGTTGGACTGGATGATAAAATTTTAGGCATCAAGACTTTTTATGAACGGCAGTGGCTGTCACGAGGTAAAACCATTAAATACATCCAATTTTCATTAGCTGGGCCTATCCAACTCGTGGAACCCGAAATCGACATTGAAAAGGATGATTATCACAGTGAAACACAATTCATGACGAGACAATTGAAAGTTGAAAATTGAAAATAAAGAAATGAAAGAACCTGTAACCTGTAACCTACCAATTAGTAACTCGTCGAAGGCGAATCCTCCCCGGGTATTAATGGCCATGAGCGGCGGAATTGATAGTACGGTGGCAGCCATGTTGCTACAAGATCAAGGGTACGAGCTGGTAGGGGTTACTTATCGGGTATACGATCAAATCTCCCAGGCCTGCATGGAGAAAGAAAAAGGGTGTTGCAGCGTGAACGCCATTTTCGAAGCTAAACACATGGCCCTACAAATGGGATTTGAACATCATATTCTCGATATTCGGAAAGATTTTAATGATCTGGTGATTCGGAATTTCATCGACGAATACTTGCAAGGGCACACGCCCAATCCTTGCGTACTCTGTAATTCCACGATCAAATGGGGAAAATTGATTGCCATGGCCGACGAGTTAGGCTGTGATTATATTGCCACGGGACACTATGCCCGCATCGGTCAACAGGACGGACGTTATTTTCTGCGTAAAGGAGTGGACGAGACCAAAGACCAGACTTATTTCCTCTGGACGTTAACCCAGGAGAATCTTGCCCGCACGATCTTTCCTCTGGGGGAATTAACAAAACCTGAAGTACGACAAATTGCCTTGGAGAAAGGATACGAGAAACTCTCCAAGAAAAGCGAGAGTCAGGAAATTTGCTTTATCCCGGATAATGATTACCGTACCTTCCTCGCGGAGAACGTGGAAAACTTTGCAGAGAAATACGGTCCCGGATTGTTTATTGACACTTCCGGCAAACGCTTGGGAGAACACCGGGGTTTCCCCAACTACACGATCGGACAACGCAAGGGACTCGGCATCGCCCTAGGACATCCCATGTTCGTGGTCGACATCCGACCGGAAAGCAATGAAGTCGTGCTGGGAACCCGGGAAGAACTACAAGGAAAAACGTTCCGGGCAAAGGATATTAACCTAATGAAATACGCCTCCCTACCCGATGGCTTTGAAGTAAACGCCAAAATTCGTTATCGCAACCGGGGAGCGCAAGCCTCCGTTTATCACGAAAATGACTTACTCCGGGTAGAATTTCACGAAGGAATGGATTCGATCACCCCGGGGCAAAGTGCGGTTCTATATGAAGGAACCGACGTTGTGGGGGGAGGAATTATTATCTGAATACAAAATTAAGCTGGAAAAAGAAAATAAAACTCTCTTCTTCCAGCCTAATGTATTATAATCCTTCAACCTAATTGCGGGTACAAAATCCCTTACTCATACTCGTGAAGTGAAAATGGGATTATTTTATTCCGGTACCCAAAAACTTCATAGAAAAAGAATCAAACTGGTCTATGGCCTCCGGCTGACGAGCCAAGGCATCTGGAACTCCTTCCAAAGCGTATAAACGGGAATATTTCAATATTTTCTCGGACATCGACTTTATCTCTGTTGTCCCTAAAAACTTCTCGGCAGCCCAAACAATATTATCATATGCTTCCGGTTGACGGGCAATAGCGGAAAAACAAGCCGCCAGACATTTTCCCCGAGCCGTTCCCCGTTCCACTTCTGCCTCTTTATCCAATGGAGCGATAGCAGTAATCGTGTCATACTGAGCCAATTTTGCCGTAGCTTGTATCAGCTCTTTTGTCATTTCCGGTTGACGGGCAATACTTTCATATAATGAAAGGGTAGAATACATTTGATTCGCCTTGTAATCAGACGTGAATGTATCACCATTATATATAGTAACATCATCCCCCTCATCCGAACAAGCGACAAAAAATAGTAGGCAGGCAGCCATTAATGTGGTAACAATTCGTCTCATTTGTAATTTAAATTTATCTGTTTAACTTGTTATCTATAATCTTCGTCAATACCTCCCGCAGCGTCCCCCCCATGGCACGCACCATCTTCGGCACGAAACTATTGGAAGTCATCCCCGGAGTAGTGTTCACCTCCAACATAAAAATCTCGTCCTCCCGCACGATATAATCCACCCGGATGATCCCTTCACATCTTAATATATCGTAAATCATCGAAGACAATGTCTTGATCCGGTTCGTCAGTTCGGGGGAGATACGAGCCGGGATAATTTCATCCGACTTTGTCGGGTCATATTTGGCCTCGAAATCAAAAAACTCGTTCTTCGGGACCACCTCGGCAATCGGCATGGTAATATCCATATCCCCAGCCTTCACGACCCCGCAAGTCAGTTCCGTCCCGTCGATAAATGTCTCGATCAACACTTCCCGACAGAGAGCAAAAGCCTTTTTCAAGGCATCTTCCAACTGGGCAGCCTCCTTTACTTTTGTCACCCCGAAACTGGAACCCTCGGCATTCGGTTTCACGAAACAAGGCAACCCCACCTCGTTGATAATCTCGTTCACGTCGTATGCCATTCCCCGAATCAACATCACGGAATCGGCCACGTTTACCCCGTAACTCTTCAAATAAGTATTACACGTGTGTTTATCGAAAGTCAAAGCAGAGGCCAACACGTTACAGCACCCGTAAGGCACACCCATCATATCCAGATACCCCTGCAACAACCCGTTCTCCCCCGGAACACCGTGTATCGTGATATAGGCAAAATCAAACAAGATCTTCTCCCCGTTCCGGGTAAACGAAAAATCATTCTTATCCACGGGGAACTTTTCCTCCCCGATCTCCACGTGCCAGTCTCGTTCTTTCAGAACAACAAGATATTTATTGTACCTTGTCTCATCAACCTCATCATATATATTCTTCCCAGATTTCATGGAAACCTCATATTCTGAGGAATTTCCACCGGCGATAATTGCAATATTTTTCATTTTGAATTCATCTTTTATAACACAACAAAAATACAAAAAAGAGAATAGGAGATGATAAAAAGTTTATATTTTTGCAAGCCTCAATAACACAAGGATATGACAAAGATAAACGACCTGACACAAGGGAGCATCAGCAAGGGAATCTGGAGCATGGCAATTCCCCTTATCACGGCCTCTTTCGTTCAAATGGCATACAGCATGACCGACATGATCTGGCTGGGACATTTGGGTAGCGAAAGCGTGGCCGCAGTCGGTGTCGCCGGATTCTTCACGTGGTTAGGTAACGCTTTATCATTCATTAGTAAAGTCGGGGCCGAAGTCACGATCTCGCAATCCTTGGGGGCTCGTGCAAGCAAAAGGGCCCGGGCATACGCCAACCAATCGGCCATGTTGTCATCCATCATTGCCTTGGGTTACGCTTGTTTTATTTATATCGCGGCTCCCATGCTGGTCGGGTTGTTTCACTTGGAAGAGAATATCTCGGAACTGGCCATCATGTACATGCGCCTAATCACCCCCGGACTGTTCTTCACGTTCAATAACAACACGTACAGCGGACTGTACAACGGGCAAGGAAACAGTAAAACCCCGTTGAAGATTGTCGCCACCGGATTAATATTCAACATTGTCCTCGACCCACTATTAATATACGGGTACGGTTTTGTTCCCGCAATGGGAACGGCAGGGGCAGCCATTGCCACGACGTTCTCCCAGTTAGTCGTGTTTTCTATTTTCATTTGGAACCTTTATTTCCGTAATTCATCCATCGGAAAACTATATTTTATCACCCGATTAAGAGCCCGGTTCGTGAAACGTATCGTCTCGCTCGGCTTACCCGTGAGTATGCAAAGTGCTTTATTCGCCATGTTCTCCTTGACACTGGCTACCGTGGCCGCACAATGGGGACATATCGGGGTAGCCGTGCAGAGCGTGGGCGCACAAATCGAGGCCATCACCTGGATGACAGCCGCCGGTTTTTCCACGGCCCTAGCAGCCTTCACGGGACAAAACTTCGGGGCCCGCAACTTGGGCCGCATACGCTTGGGATACCATTACACGTTGAAACTCGCCGGGGGGATCGCCTTGATCGCCTGCCTGGCCTTCTTGTTCTTTAGTAAAGAAATATTCAGTGTATTTATCAACGAACCGCAGACACTTGTTGCAGGAAGCGCATACCTGAAAATTCTCGCTATTTCCCAGATATTCTCGGCCATAGAACAGGTCACTGCCGGGGCTTTCAACGGATGCGGACGTACCACCCCGCCTGCTATCGTGGGCATCATTCTTACAGGAGCCAGAATCCCCTTGGCCTACTACCTGGTTACGTTCCCCTCACTCGGGCTAAACGGTATCTGGTGGAGCATTTCACTCTCCAGCGTGATGAAGGGTATCGTACTGGCTATCTGGTATCAATCTTTTCAGAAACGTCTGGAAAACGGACAATACAAACCTGTCGGTATTCTGGGAAAAATGCATGCCGTGGCAAGTCGTCTTTGGCAGCAATTTAATTGAAAATTGAAAGTATAAACCGGGATTCAATAAGAATCTCGTTCTTTTCGTGTCAAAACGACATGAAATTATTACAGAAAAAATTCTGTAATTTTTCGGCATAAAGATTGTTGATGTAAAAAATAAGGCTTACATTTGACGGCGTTAAAAAGCAACAAATAGCCATTTAAGAAACGTATAACAATAAAAAAATTACAGAAATGAAAGTAACAGTTGTAGGAGCAGGAAACGTTGGTGCAACTTGCGCGAACTGCATCGCTGAAAAGGACATCGTGAATGAAGTTGTTCTTCTGGACATTAAAGAAGGCGTTGCTGAGGGTAAATCATTGGATATGTGGCAAACCGCCCCGATCAATCTTTATGACACCCGTATCAAAGGTGTAACTAACGATTACGAGGCTACCAATAATTCAGAAGTTGTGGTAATCACTTCAGGTCTTCCCCGTAAACCGGGAATGAGCCGTGATGACTTAATCGCAACAAACGCCGGTATTGTAAAATCAGTTACTGAAAATATTATCAAACATTCTCCGAATGCCAAGATTATTATCGTATCTAACCCGCTTGACGTAATGTGCTACTGCGCTTACTTGACTGCCAAAGTCGATTCAAGCCGTGTATTCGGTATGGCTGGTATTTTGGATACCGCTCGTTACAGAGCATTCCTAGCTGAAGCATTGAATGTTTCCCCGAAAGATATTCAAGCCTTGTTATTAGGTGGACACGGGGACACGATGGTTCCGCTCCCGAGATACACCACGGTTTCAGGTATTCCTGTAACAGACTTGATTGACCATGACACGTTGAATGCCATCATCGAAAGAACGAAAGTTGGCGGTGGCGAGCTGGTTAAATTGATGGGTACTTCAGCATGGTACGCTCCCGGTGCAGCCGCTGCTCAAATGGTTGAGGCAATCGTGTGCAACCACAGAAGAGTATTCCCGGTTTGCGCTTTGTTGAATGGCGAATACGGAATGAACAACATCTATTTAGGAGTTCCGGTAATCTTGGGTAAGAATGGTATCGAGAAAATTATCGAGGTAAAACTTGACAAGGACGAACAAGAATTATTGGCTCAATCAGCTAAAGCTGTTAGGTCAGTAATGGATGTACTTGACAACATGAAATTATTTTAACTAACAATAGTACTTCACGATCATTCTTTAAAAAACCGTTCCGGGGCGCCGGGACGGTTTTTATTTTGGTACTTATACACCTTTGTAGTGAAATGTGAATTCCTAAATAAGAACACGTATTACGCATGTTATCAAATGAAGAAAGGATAAACATTTAAGGAAATTACCAGATAATCATAGAGCAAAAGCCTATTAACTTCGTATCAAAGACGTTCATGAACGTCTTTGATACGTCTTTGTTGCGAAGTTGATACGTCTTTGATCCCTGAACACATCGAATATACAACGGCTAAACACCGTGTATTATCCTAAAAAAGCTACTGTAAACCAGGGTAAACCTATGTCAGTATTTAGTTTTCTAGTTCCACCCCGGATTCTGTTCCAGCTTGGCATCTATATTTGCGTCAATCGCTTTCTGCGGGATCGGGAATAATTTCCACTCGATTGTTCCCGTGTAAGTCGGGTAATCAGCAATGTAATACGCATGAGCCCGAAGTTGATCCTCCATGACAGAGCCTTGCATACGCAATAACGTACACCATCTTCTTTCCTCCATGAACAACTCTCTTGCTCTCTCGTCCAAGATAAAAGCTAAAGAAATATCTCCCGCTGTTGCCATGCGGCTGCATTGCGCCCGACCGCGCAACTGGTTTATGTCATTAGCGGCACTACCGGCATCCCCCATACGGAAATAAGCCTCCGCCCGTAACAAATAAGTTTCAGCTAAACGACAAGCATACTCGTCCCGGAAAGTATTCGTACGATTTCCCCCGTATACTAAATCCTCGTATCCCCAATCATCCACGGGAGCGAATTTGGTCCATACCGGGTAATAATGATCCATGTTTGATTCATCCAACATATCGGCTGTCACGATCTGACCGTATTTACTGTGTTTGGTATCGATACACACGAATTCCCGACGGATATTCGCCTTTGAATTCCGAATATCCGTGGCAAAATCACCCGCCCAAATATCATTAATCATGTAGTTTGTCGGGGCATTAAAAGACACTCCCCGGCCACCAACATAGGCACATAGGTTTCCCCCGGGATAGATTGATTCATCAATATTCGTGTTCCACGGGCCATACCCGGCATCCGATTCCGAATATTCGCTTTTCCAACGCATCTCCCTCAACACGGGAGAAAAACTTCCGGCATAAGGCAAGAAATGATTTCCCCCGAAGTCATGCCAGACCGTCACATCATTTTGCAACGTCCACAAAGCCTCGGTATTTCCCTCGGCATAATCCAAGTTTCCCCGTTGAAAAAGATCAAAAAAGACATCCCCGTCCGGGTAATAAGCCTCGACTCCATTCATGGCTTCACCAGAACCCGGTTTTGCCCGGGAACCGAACCGCTCGGTCATCAAAGAGTGCAACTCGGTAACCTTGGTCGCGTAAAGAATAGATTGTTGCAACAATTCCCGATCATCCCCCAACTCGGTAGCCAAAGCCAGATAAGCCTCTGCCAAATAATGATAGGCCGCACCTTTCGCCACGTATCCCGCCTCTCCCGGATAATCAGGCAAAGTATCCGCCGCATTCTCCAAATCTTGAATGGCGAACCGATACGTTTCCTCCCGGGTCATCCGGGTGAAATCATACCGGGGTTCTTGGTAGAATTTCGTCACCTCGGGAACTCCCCCGAACAACTCACCCAAAGTGAGGTAAGCAAATCCCCGGAAGAAATTAGCCTGTGCCCGTACCTGCGCCCGGTCATTCTCGCTATCCCAGTTCAAGGTCTTTACTTCTGTCCCCTCCAAAGTCTGGTTGGCATAACTCACTAACTGATAATAGGCCTCGTAAATATTCTTCACTTCATTTTTATCCGTGGACCAAGAAGAGAAATTAGACATCCCGTTACCACTTGACCGCCACATCGGGGTATCAAACATATCGGTACCTGCCCCTTTTAAAAACACGTCATTCTGTAACCAATAACGAGCGTGGGCATACATATTCGTCACGCAAGCTTTTACCTGATCCACGGTCTTGAAAGCATCTTCAGCCGTGTAAAACGTGTCGGGATGTTCTTCCAGAAAAAGATCATCGTTACACCCGGAAATTCCCATTACCATAGCGGCAAAAATAACCGCAATATATTTTCTAGTTTTCATCATCACGCTCCAAATTTAAAATGTCAAATTAACTCCAAATGAATACATGGCTGCTAACGGATAACCGTAACTTCCTCCTAACGTTTGTTTGATTTCCGGATCACCACCAACCCAATTGGTTATCGTGAACACGTTCTTTGCAGCAAAAAAGACTTTCAACCCGGTGATCTGCAAACGACTCAACCAATCCTGATGGAAAGTATAGGAAAGGCTTAAATCCTGCAAACGCACGAACCCATAACTTTGCAGCGGGGTAAAACGACTGTCTGCATAATCCACACGGGGATATTTGTTACTTCTGTTTTCCGGGGTCCACCAACCATGATTCAAGTTATTATCCCACACGGTTCCTGTTGCCGTTTGATAAGCATACGTGTTCTGGCTCAGCCCGTAACCATTTCCCCCGAACACGCCCGCGAACAAGAAATACAATTCCAGATTCTTGTATTTAAGCGTACTACTCAAACTCATCCGGAAGTTTTCCTTGTTATATCCCAGAATCGTACGATCGTCTGCCGTAATCTTACCATCTTCACTCCCGTCCAAATTAGCAAATTTCACGTCACCGGGTGCCGCATTATTTGCCTCGATGTATTCAATATCTTCTTCCTGTACTATTCCTATCGACTTATAACCGTAAATGGCTCCCAAAGATTTCCCGATAAACAGACTATTGGAAATATCATCTTTCCCGTCACCGTATAAATCTTTCAATTTATTCCGGTTTAGATAGAACGTGACAGCCGTACTCCAATTCCAGTCTTTCGTCCGGACATTCTGCGTGGTCAACGTGGCCTCTATCCCCCAGTTATCAATCTGCCCCATCGTGGCTTTCATACTTGTCAACCCGTTATTCATCACGGGCAACAATCGATCAAAAATCTGATCGGTCGTCTTCGAGAAATAACCGTCAAATTCCAAATAAATCCGGCTACCCAATAAACCGAGGTCAAACCCATAGTTAAATGCCTCCGTTGTCTCCCAACCCAGATCGGCATTTCCGAGTTTATCATAGCGTTGTCCCCAACTAATCGTCGATTCATTCCCGAAAGGATAACCGATACCGCCTTGTTGTCCTAATTTTATCTGAGACAATGTCATGTACGGATCCAGAGATTGATTACCATTCTTACCCCACGATCCCTTCAACTTTAAATAATCAATGAACGACACCCGTTTCATAAAACGTTCATTCGAAACCGTCCATGCCACCCCGACTGCCGGGAAAACACCCCATTTCGAGTTCTTCCCGAACACGGACGATCCGTCCCGACGCACGGAAACACTTAAATGATACGTGTCGTTATAATTATAGCTGATTCGTCCCAGATACCCGATATTATTATGCTTTGTCTTATCGATATTCGTGATTTTCTGTGTTTTAGCATACACTAGCCCATCGGCTCCCAGCACGGTATTCCCTTGATCCGAAAAATCACTTCCGGTCATCTTCCGGTAGTCATACCGTTTGGAATCCCTCGTGTAAACGTAGGTTGCATCAATAAAATGTTTCCCGAATTGACGATTAAAATTCACGATATGGTCCATCACCCAGTACGTGTTCTTCGTGCGGGCGCTATACCCGTTCGCCTTACTCAAGAAACCGGATAATGCCGAGGCCGAATACCGATCTTCAGAAGTTCCTTCTGCCACAAAATACCCCTCATGCTCGAAATAATCCCGTTCCACGTTCTCCCAGGAATAAGCAGCATTTACCCGGTAAGTCAGTCCTTCCAACCAAGGACATTTCACAAGTACATGCCCCTTTATTAAAGTCGTGGCATAAGTGTCATGATCATCCACCGTACCACTATTCACCAACCACAAAGGATTTGTCAATCCGCCTCCCAATTCTCTCGGGTACTTCTCCAGTTCACCGTTCGGACGTGTGACACGGCCGTAAGGAGTCAAGCGCAAGGCCTGTACCAGATTGTAAGTCGTGGGACCGGAGTAATCATTAAAGGTATATCCCATTTGTGTCCCGACTTGCAACCAAGAAGCCACGTCACTCTGCAAACGGAGCGACAAAGCCTCCCGTTTATAATCATCTCCAATAATCACACCTTCCTGATCAACGTGAGAAGCGGATAGGAAATAATTCAATTTTTCCGTCGCACCGGATACGGATGCCGAATAACTCTGCATCAATCCCACCCGGCTCACGTAATCCAACCAATCCGTAGTCTTGCCGTTTTTATAATTCTCTAGCTCGAATCCACTCATCCAAGCTGAAGGATCGGCATCCTCCGCTAGATGCTGGGTTGCATTAATCTTTTTAATATAATTCTCAGGACTCAGCACCTCCGGACGATTCGCCATCTCCGACAATGTCCACGATGCATTAAAATTCAGCACGGGTTTTCCTAATTTTCCCTGTTTCGTCGTGATCATCACCACTCCGTTAGCAGCTTGTGATCCATAAGCAGCCAAAGAAGTCGCGTCTTTCAACACGCTCATGCTTTCGATGATATTGGGGTCTATATCCCGCAAACTCCCCATAAAAATCACCCCATCCATCACGATCAACGGGTTAGATGTCGATCCCCCGATCGATTTTTGCCCCCGTACTTGTAAAGAAGGTGCCTGTCCTGCTCCTTGTTGTTGCGACACGGTAATACCCGTTACCGTTCCCCGCAACGCATCCATCGAGTTCGTATTCGGTAACAAAGCCAAAGGAGATTCCGCAGTGTTAATCACACTCACGGACCCCGTAAAATTCTTCCGGGCCACGGAACCATATCCCACGACAACCACCTCGTCCAACTCTTCATTATCCACCCGCAACCGGACATTTCGCATCCCTTCCTTTTTTAACACTATTTCCCGGGTAACATACCCGACAAAAGAAACCCGAAGTACGGCTCCAGCCTTTACCGTTAACTTGTAATTACCCAAAGTATCGGTCACGCATCCATTTGTTGTTCCTTGTTCCAAGATAGCGGCCCCGATAATTGGTTCTCCTTGTTCATCAATTACTCGACCAAATATTTTCCACTTTGCCACTTGCGCCGAATTGGTTTCACCCGCAACACTTCGGGACATTGTTCCCACCATACACAGGCCACCAAGCAATAAAATCATTCCGAACTTGATAACGCCTTTCTGAAAAAAATCTAGATCCTTCATTTTATATCACGTATATGCATTAATTTTCCTTCAAAAATTCACGTAATTTTTCCTACACAACAAACACGCCAAAACACAAGGAAGAAAATATCGAATTGATTTTCTGCAAAGAAGGTCTCTAGGTTTCATCATGGGCCAACAAAAAAGTGTGGAATTTTTACACATGCCAAACATCAATATTCCACACCATTTAAATTTATATAAATTTCAACAACAATATCCCTTGCAAAATAATTCACCTTTTTATTGATTTAATAAAAAATCTATTTTAACTTTGTAGCGCAAAGAACTTTTAGAATATGGAAAATAAAGAAGCGCTCGATACATTACACGACATCAAAGAACTCATGGAAAAATCCACGAAATTCATGTCGATAAGCGGAATTTCCGCTATTCTCGTTGGCATTTATGCCTGCATCGGAACCGGCTTGGCCTACTTTATTCTAAACAAACAAGACTCTTTTGACACCTTGTTTAATATACCATTATTAAATATCAACACCACTTACCAGCTCGCATCAATTTGCTTAATCGCGCTGGGAGTACTCGCTCTTTCCCTTCTTACCACTTTCACGATGAGCTACCAAAAAGCCAAAAAAGGATGTAGAAACATCTTTAAAGATAAATCCGTTCACCGTTTGCTTTGGAATTTCTTCCTTCCCTTGCTGACTGGCGGGATTCTTTGTTTCTCTTTAATATGGCAGCAATATTACGGATTGACTTCTTCCATAATGCTCATTTTCTACGGGTTATCTCTAGTGAATTGTTCCAAGTATACCTATTCGGACATACGCTACCTAGGTTACGCGGAGATTCTGTTAGGCCTCGTTGACAGTTTCGCAATCACCCATGCCCTTTTATTCTGGGTTACCGGTTTCGGATTACTTCATATAGCGGCAGGAATATACTTTTATTATAAAGTTGAACATAAACAGCATCCGGCAAGACCGTAACCAAGTGTAAATCGCAATCCATGAAAGAATACCTGGAAAATATAAACAAGGCTTTTGAAAGCAAGGCACGCTTGGGGATCATGTCCATCTTGATTGTCAACGAATCGGTAGATTTCGTAACCCTCAAGAATTTACTCGATCTCACGGACGGGAACCTAGCCAGCCACACCAGAAGTCTTGAGGAATTGGGATACATCCAATGCCAGAAACAATTCATCGGACGACGCCCCAACACGACGTTCTCCGTCACGCAGAAAGGCCGGGAGGCTTTTGCAAAGCACTTAAACGCTTTGGAAGAGTTTTTAAGGAACCAGAATATATAATTTTTTTTACTTATTATACTTTGAAATTCAAAGTTCTTTTCAAATAACATTAAATACAATACACCATGGACGAACAAACAGCAAAAAATCAAAAAGAGAACAGCACACGAAAAAGTCTCAACAAACAAGACTCTTTAGTTCTAAAGATTGTACTCATTGCCTTCCTAATCCTCTTGTCTTTCATTCCCATGAGCATGATTCGAGGACTAATCAATGAAAGGGAAATGACAGCAAATGCCGCCGCACAAGAGGTGCAACAGAAATGGAGTAAGTCTCAAACCCTCATTGGCCCGATATTAACCATCCCTTATTTTTACCAGAACCAAAAAGGAGAGAACCAAAAGGGATATATCAATTATCTCCCCGAACAACTGAACATCACCGGAGATGTCAACACGCAGGAACTCAAACGAGGACTATATGAAATTATCGTTTACAATTCCACGCTGGAGATTACCGGGACATTCTCGGCCAGAGACCTGAAAGAAAGCAATCTATTCACCAACGACAAGTGGATTGAAGGTGCCACAATCAACCTTGGGATCAGTGATTTGCGAGGAATCAATGAACAAATCTCGCTTGAATGGGACAACCGAAAACTGAATTTCACACCCGGGGTTGATCCCCACAGCCTCGTCGTTTCCGGCATATCATCGAAAATCACGCCACAACAACTGTTTGCAAACGATTCGGTCGTTCATTTCACGATAAAACTCAAACTGAAAGGCTCCGAATCCATTCAATTTACCCCTCTTGGCAGAACAACAAAAGTCGCCATTCGTTCAAATTGTCAAACCCCAAGCTTCAATGGAGCCTTTTTACCCACCGAACGAGAGGTCTCGTCAGAAGGTTTCACGAGCAAATGGGAAGTACTGGAATTCAACCGGAACTATTCACAGATTCTCAAAGAGAGTCCCTATCGTGCCACCACGAACGAATACAGGGACATGACGGATGACAATTTGGGATTCCAATACACGAACTACGCCATCACGGAATCCACATTCGGGGTAAATCTCCTGTTCCCGGTAGACCAATACCAGAAATCCACACGCTCCGCTAAATACGCCTTTTTAATCATCATATTGACTTTCGTTGTCAGTTTCTTCGTGGAAATATTCCAGAAAAAGAACATTCATCCGGTTCAATATCTACTTATCGGACTGGCCCTATGCTTGTTCTACACGCTATTAGTCTCCACGTCCGAACATATCGGTTTCACCCCCGCCTATATCATCTCCGCCCTCATGACCACTTTACTCATCACGTTCTACATGGTCGGTATTTTAAAAATAAAGAAAACGGCATTCACGATCGGAGGACTTCTGGCTTGCCTTTACGCCTACATTTTCTTCCTGATCCAACTGGAAACCTACGCACTGCTGGTGGGGAGCATCGGATTATTCGTTATCTTAGCGATTATCATGTATTTCTCTCAAAAAATAAACTGGTACAATAACCAATAACCACTTTTTCCTCTTTCCGGGACCAACCGGAAAGAGGAAAAACAAAAATCGACAACATCATGAAAAAATTCTGGATACACAATTTATTTATCACGCTATCCCTACTCGTCGTTTTCCTAGTCACCTTGTACTCGATAGGAATATACAACAACCGTTTCGGCCATTATCTTGCCCTAACGATCTTCGGGATTTCCGGATTGCAATCCATAGCCAGTGTGATCATAGGCCTTTACAATATCAAGCTCCAAACCGCCAATATGATTTTGCTGGGAATTTTATCCGTGGCATTTTCCTCTCTAATAACCATTTACACGTTCAATTGTTTATTCATATCGTGCTAAGAACAGCATACACGAGGATTAACGAATTGTAATTATTAGCTTTATTCCTTGATTTCTTTCCGAAATTAACATTCCTCTTTTTTGGATTTCACCGAAAATGCGTAAGTTTGTGCAAACTTTAAAATATGGAGATAAAGATTCCGATAGAGATCGTTGAACTGGAAGATAACAGCTTTCACATCATCGTCTCTCTGCAAATCGGTAGCATTGAGGGAGATTTCATTATAGACACGGGAGCATCCGTGACGGTCATAGACAAACTTACACCGTTTAGTTATGAACCGCTGGATGATGTTTCCGAGATTAACTCCGGGGGTGTGTGCGGAGAAATTAATGAGGTTCAGCTTGTGAATATCACGGCTCTACAAATCGGCAACCACACGATCGAGAATATCCACGCGGCAGTCATCGACTTGCAGTACGTGAATTCTCTATACGACAAACACCTGCAACGCAGGGTTGCCGGATTGTTGGGGAGCGATTTTCTCGTCAGGCATGAGGCGGTCATTGATTATGGAAATAAGGAGTTAACATTAAAAGTATCTGCCTAATTGTATAGCAATTTTGAAAAAATTGTTATACTTTTGCGCACTAAATATGTGTTAAAAGAAGAATTGAAGCTTAAGTAATTATAAATTCATTAAACAGATGCAGAATAAAGGAGCGATTACACTACTCGCTGTTGCTTTGGCATTGGTGAGTCTTTATCAGTTGTTTTTTACTTATAAAACCAACCAGGTAGAGAACGCGGCGAAGGAGTTCGCCAACGGTAACCCTATTAAAGAGAAAGAGTATTTAGATTCGGTCGCAAACCAACCCGTCTACAATTTCCTTGGTTTAGCCAAATTCACTTACAAGGAATGTAAGGAGTTGGAACTGAACCTCGGTTTGGACTTGAAGGGTGGTATGAACGTGACCATGGAAGTTGACGTGGTAGACGTGGTAAAAAGTCTGGCAAACCACAGCACGGATCCCGCATTCAATCAAGCAATCGAGGAAGCCGTGAAGATGAGAGTTTCCAGCCCGAAAGACTTCGTAACCCTTTTCGGTGAGGCTTTCGAAAAAATTGCCCCGGGAGCGCAACTAGCATCCCCGGCTATTTTCGGTACTCACGAAATGAAAGAAAAGATCAAAGTCGGAGCTAGCAACAAGGAAGTTCTTGACGTGATCCGCAAAGAGGCTGACGGAGCTATCGACAACACGTTTAACATTCTTCGTACTCGTATCGACCGCTTTGGTGTTGCTCAACCCAATATCCGTAAAGCAGACATCTCCGGAAGAATCGTTATCGAGTTGCCGGGTATCAAGGAACCGCAACGTGTGAGAGAGTTGTTACAAGGAACTGCCGCTTTGGAGTTCTATGAAACATTCGACAACGCGAAAGGACAAGATGCCGGAGAAGATGCATTCTTCAACTATTTGGTTGCCGCAGATCAAAAACTAAAAGAGGTTCTTGACGCCCAAGCATCCAAAGTTGCGAATGAAGAAACAACCGCTCAGGTAACTGACACGACTAAAGTGCAAGATAAAGAATCAGCCATCCTAGACGCGATCAAAGGTGAATCTGATTCATTGAAAACGGTAACCAGCATGGCTGAATACGAGAAAGAACACCCGCTTCTTGCCATATTATCACCTAACGTAACTCAACAATTTCAACCCGTGGGTGGTTCTACAATTGGATATGCCAACATTAAAGATACGGCTAAAATCAACGCCTATTTGAGATTACCGCAGGTAAAAGCAGCTTTCCCCAGAAACGCACGTTTATTGTGGGAAATGAAAGCTGTAAACGGTATGGTTCCTTTACACGCCATCAAAATTACCACGCGTAATGGTAAAGCTCCGCTTGAAGGAGACGCTGTAATTGATGCAAGACAAGACTATGATCAACAAGGTCGTCCGGTTGTTTCCATGCAGATGAACGGAGAGGGAACCAAAACATGGGCTCGTTTGACAAAAGATAATATCGGACGTTGCATCGCTATTGTACTTGACGGTATGGTTGCATCCTCTCCTAACGTAAACGACGAGATTAAGGGCGGTAGCTCTCAGATTTCCGGACGTTTTGACGTGAAAGAGGCAGGTGACCTTGCAAACATCTTGAAATCCGGTAAATTACCCGCACCCGCACGTATCATTGCTGACGAGGTAGTTGGAGCATCACTGGGACAAGAGGCTATTCAATCCGGTATGTGGTCATTCATCATCGCATTCGTGTTGGTATTGGCCTATATGTTATTCTTTTATAGTAAGAATGCCGGTTTGGCTGCCGACATCGCATTGCTCGCCAACTTGTTCTTCTTGTTCGGTATTCTGGCATCCATTGGAGCAGTGTTGACCTTACCCGGTATTGCCGGTATCGTGTTGACCATGGGTATGGCCGTCGATGCCAACGTGTTGATCTACGAACGTATCCAAGAGGAAATCAGAGCCGGTAAGGGATTGAAACTTGCTATCAAGGAAGGTTACAGTAATGCCTACTCGGCTATTATCGACGGTCAGTTGACCACGTTATTAACCGGATTTATCCTGTACTACTTTGGAGAAGGCCCGATCAAAGGTTTCGCAACCACGTTGATCATTGGTATCCTTTCTTCTCTATTCACGGCTATCTTCATCACTCGTTTGATCCTTGAAAGAGCTGCATCCAAGAGTGACAATGTTACCTTCACAACCCCGTTAACTGCAAACTGGTTGAGAAATACCAAGTTCCCGTTCTTGAAAAAACGGAAAATCAGTTACACGATTTCCGGTATCGTGATTGTACTTTGTTTCGTATCCTTGTTCACCAGAGGTTTGGATAAAGGTATCGACTTTGTGGGAGGTAGAACTTATACCGTGACTTTCGCACAAGACGTACAAGTGGGTGATGTTGCAGAGAAACTGGCAGGAGTTTACGGAAGCGCTCCGGAAGTGAAGACCGTGGGAACTGCAAATAACGTGAAGATCACCACGAAATACCGGATTGCTGAAACCGGAGCTGATGTTGACGCAAATGTAGACTCATTATTATATATCGGGTTACAAGAAATTCTTCCTGCCGGAACAGACTACGAAACATTCCGCAGCGTGAACTTGCAACAAACTCAAAAGATCGGCCCAGCCGTGGCTGAAGACATGACAAGAGCTGCCGTTTGGTCGGTATTGTTTGCCTTGGTTGGAATCTTTATCTACATCATGGTACGATTCTCAAAATGGCAATATGGTGCTGGAGCAGTTGTCGGTTTGGCTCATAACACGATTATCGTGATCGGAGCATTCTCCCTATTTGCCGGTCTCTTACCGTTCTCTTTGGAGGTTGACCAATCCTTTATCGCTGCCGTGTTGACGGTTGTGGGTTACACCATCAACGATACCGTAGTTGTATTCGACCGTATCCGTGAGTACCGTAAACTATACCCGAAACGAGATGATGAACAAGTAGTAAATGACGCATTGAACTCTACGTTACGTCGTACATTCAGTACTTCATTGTCAACCATCGTCGTGTTGTTAGCGATATTCGTTTTCGGTGGTGCTTCTATCAAGGGATTCATTTTCGCCTTGTTAGTAGGTATCGTTGTCGGTACATACTCATCACTGTTCATCGCAACTCCTATTTCTTTCGACTTGACCAGAAGATTCAAAAAGAAAGTAGAAGAGAAGAAATAAAAAAATATTTCAAGTTTATACAAAATAGCTCCTGTAAAAAGGAGCTATTTTTTTGCACACAGAATAAAGGTACTCACTCCGGTATTACAGTATACATACGCCGGTGTCTCGCTCGTAAGTCAACGGAAAGTTAACGGGAAGTCAACGGGAAGTCGACTGGATAAAGAGGTTCACTTGTGGGCGATATTTCCTTGATATTAATTTCATATATACAGGAAAATACGGAGAGACCCCGGAGAGAGTCACTCGCAATCCCCTTTCAATAACATCAAAAAAGTTACAAATTGAAAGTAAAAATGATATATCAATATTAAAGTTGCAATATAATTGGGTTTGTAACAATAAATATCCTACTTTTGTAACGTAGAAAGCAGCAACAGGATAATCGAACAATTACAAGTATGTCAAAGCGTCAGATCAGAATCTGTTTAGGAAGTTCTTGTTTTTCCCGGGGAAACAATACCAACCTCGGAGCGATCAAGAAATATCTGAGTGAAAATAACTTGGAGGCAGAGATCGATTTCTGCGGGCATTTGTGCGAGGAATTGTGTAGTAAGGGTCCTATTATCCGGATCGATGACAAAGTGTATGAAGAAGTAAATCTATCGCGTTTGTACAAAATCTTACAAGAAGAATTCCCATGCAACTAAGACCCATCTATACTGAACCGGACAATTGTCAGGATTGTTATAAATGTATCCGGGAATGTCCCGTGAAGGCAATCCGGATGGAAAACAATCAGGCATCTATCATTGAAGATCGTTGCATCTACTGCGGGCATTGCACACAAGTATGCCCAACCGGGGCTAAAAAGATACGTGACGGGTTAACCCGGGCGAAATTAACCCTTACGCAGAATCCCAAAGTCATTCTATCACTGGCTCCATCGTACGTGAGTGAATTCGAAGGAATTCATTCCAGCGTGCTAATTGCCGCCATCAAACGTTTAGGTTTCACAAGTGTATCGGAAACTGCCCTGGGAGCAGAAATCGTCACGGATAGAACCGAGAAATTCCTGGAAGAAGCCGAAAATGGCGTGTACATCTCTTCGGCTTGTCCAGTTGTTGTTGAATATATCCGAAAATATTCCCCGGATCACGCACGTTTTATCACACCGATTATTTCTCCTATGCTGGCTCACGCCAAGATTTTGAAACAGTTATATGGGGAAGATGTGAAAATCGTGTTTGCAGGTCCCTGTATCTGTAAGAAGTTGGAAGCGGACTACTTTAATAACCTCGTTGACGTGGTAATCACGTTCAAGGACTTGAAAAAATGGTTCGAACAATCCGACATCAACTTGAAAAATATCGCACCGAATCAACCGGAGGCTCGTTTCGTGCCTTACCGTTCCGGGATGGGCGCCTACTACCCCATCGAGGGTGGAATGCTGAAAGGGATGCAAGAGGGCAAAAAACAAATACATCACATGGCTTTCTCGGAACTTTCAACCGTGAAAGACGTGTTGAAAGAACTGGATTCACACCGGGAGAACGATTCCATTTTCTTGGAATTATTGGCTTGCAAGGGCGGATGCATCAACGGTCCTGCCAAATTGAGCCATATATCCCCGGCCTTAAAAAGATACGAGATTATTCATCAATCGGAATTGGGAAATCCCAAGGATGATTTCAAAAATATCGATTTGCAGATTCTATTCTGCAAAGACCCTCACGTGCAAGATCACACCTACACGGAAGAGGAAATCAAACAAGCTATGGCCGTCGTGGGCAAAACCGGACCTGAAGACGAATTAAATTGTAGTGGTTGCGGTTACGACACTTGTCGTGACTTCGCCATTGCCATGCTGGAAGGGCGGGCCGAAGAAAATATGTGTGTATCTTACATGAGAAGAATCGCGCATGATAAGGCCACCGTACTCCTCCAAAAGATTCCGGCCGGAGTACTACTCGTCAACTCGGAATTGAAAGTCGTGGACATGAATCAATCCTGCGCCACTCTCATGGGAGAGGACATTGCCTCTATTTACGAGGTCGATCCCGGTTTGAACGGCGTGGAGCTGAAAAACATCTGTTCCTACGAGGACTTGTTCCGTGCCGTGTTGACAACCGGTAAGGAAATTATCGAACGACAGGTACGGGAAGAAGACCGCACATGGATTATATCCATCTATAACATACAACCTCACCGGTTGGTTTTCGGGTTATTACAGGATCTACGCGAACCTTATGTCCGTAAAGAATGGATGCTCGAAAAGACTCAGGAAGTAATCAAGAAACACATGGAAACCGTCCAACAAGTAGCTTGTTTGCTTGGGGAAAATGCCGCTTTCACGGATGCCACGTTACGCACCGTAATGGAGGCTTACAAGAAAAATGATCAAAAGAAACCACTCTAATTTCATTTGTCTTGAGAAACAACGGTAATTTCATCGAGGTTGACTTCTTCCAGAAGAATAAAGCGGGCAATGTTGTCTGCGGGGATTGTTTCATGTCTCAAAAACTAAAAGGTGAGGGACGTGTCATCAGCGTGTTATCAGATGGTCTGGGAAGCGGGATCAAAGCCTGTGTCCTATCCACGATGACGGCAACCATGGCCATGAACTTTACCGCCATGAACGAGAGTATCCTGCGCACCTCCACCTCGATCATGAATACTTTACCGAAAGATATGGTGCGAAAGATCAGTTATTCGACCTTTTGTATCTGTGACATCGACTGTTTCGGTAACGTGAAAATTATCGAATATGAAACTCCCTCCTACTACTTGTACCGGAACGGGCATTTTGTCAGTATTTCCAAGGAGAAAATTCCGGTGGAACGGGAAGACCTTGAAAATACGTTTCTGTGGATTTCCGAGTTCACGCTAGAAAAAGAAGATCGAATTATCTTCTTCAGTGATGGGGTTAGCCAATCCGGAATGGGAACGGCTAAAATGCCCTTTGGTTGGGAAGACGGGGCAAAAGAATATATTGCAAACCTGGTAAATCAATATAATAATATATCCGCCAAGGAATTGGCACATAAGATAGTGAATCAAGCGGAAAAGAACGACGGTTACTCGCTGAAAGATGACACGAGTTGTTGTGTCATTTATATGCGAAAACCCCGTAACCTGCTTGTATGCACCGGACCTCCCTACGACGAGAAGAACGATAAATACCTGGCCAACCGGGTACGGGAATTTCAAGGGAAAAAGATCCTGTGCGGGGGAACCACGGCGACCATTATCTCCCGTGAACTGGGAGCAAAAATGGAAGTTGACATGAATATCGTGGACAAAGAACTCCCTCCCATCTCCAAGATGGAAGGTGTCGATCTTGTCACCGAAGGAATTCTGACGTTAGGTAAGGTTGAGCGTATCCTGACGGAAGGAGATATTGACCGCCGTCGGGAAGCCGGACCGGCAGAGATGATGGTGAGAATGTTGTTGAATAGTGATAAAATCACGTTACTCGTGGGAACCCGTATCAACACGGCGCACCAGGATCCCAATCTTCCCGTGGAGTTAGAGATCCGGAGAAACGTGGTCAAAAAAATAAAATTTTTATTGGAGACAAAGTATTTGAAAGATGTCGAGATTATGTATATTTAGGGGATAAAATCAAAAACAAAACCAACTCACAACACTATGGAAAAAGTAAATGTAAAAATATGCGTAGGAACCATGTGCTATGTCATGGGTGGCGCAGAGTTGAGAGACACGATTGAATCTCTTCCCCAAAATATCCTCGAACATCTAAATATAAGCTATTCTCCATGTTTAGGGTGTGGCAAAGGTGAACAAGCCCCACCGTTTATTGAAGTAAATGGAAAACGTATTGCTGGCGTTAGTAAAAATAGTTTAATACAAATCGTTAAAGAGGAAGTAAGAAATGTTATATGACAATTTTGCGATGCTCACGAAACGTGAGTTACTGATTAGAATTGTAAAACTTTTAAAGGAAGAAAATCTAGTAGATGGGGTGAAATACATTCCGGTGGAAATGCGCCCAAAAAATAAAAGACCAATCAAGTGTTGCGTGCATAAAGATCGCTACATCTTGAAACATAAGATTATTTCAATCTTGGGTTTCGAGATCACGGACGAGGAAATCGACCTGATCCCCTTGTCTGAATTCGCACAGAAAGCACTTGATAACAAGAATACGAAAGAGAATATTCTTTCCGTGGTCCATGAGGCTTGTAGTGCTTGTATGCAATCCCAGTACTTCGTGACTAACATGTGTCGCGGTTGCGAGGGACGTCCTTGTTTGATGAACTGCCCGAAAGCGGCAATCTCTTTCAAGGGAGGTAAAGCTTGCATCACGCAGGAAGACTGCGTGGGTTGCGGACTATGTTCTAAAGTCTGCCCTTACCACGCGATCGTGTACACGCCCGTACCTTGCGAGGATGTTTGCCCGGTGAAAGCGATCACCAAAGGCGAAGACGGAACCGAGCATATTGACAAAGATAAATGTATCTATTGCGGAAAATGTATGCAAACTTGTCCTTACGGAGCGATCATGGAACGTTCCAAGGTGATCGACGTATACAAGAGCATTACCGCCCCGGACAAGAAAATCATAGCTATTCCGGCTCCGGCTATCTACGGACAGTTCAATGCAACTCCGGGACAGATTCTTTCCGCCATCAAGGCCATCGGTTTTGACGACGTGGTAGAAGTAGCTTTGGGAGCAGAAGATACTTCCCGCAACGAGGCAGCCGAATTCTTGGAACGCATGGAAGAAGGGAAACCTTTCATGACCACTTCCTGCTGCCCGGCTTACGTGGGTTGGGTCGACAAACACGCCCCCATGGTAAAACCGTTTGTTTCCGACACCCGTAGCCCGATGGTTTATGCCGCCCGCCGGGTAAAAGAACAATATCCGGATGCCGAAGTCGTATTTATCGGCCCGTGTCTGGCTAAACGTTACGAGGCTGAAATGTACGTTCCGGAAGTAGACTACGTGATGAGTTTCGAAGAATTGGGAGCATTCATGGTGGCTTATGACATTAATCCGGAAACTTGTGAAGAATTACCATTGGATCCGGAAGTTACGAAATTCGCCCGCGGATACGCTCAAGCCGGTGGAGTTCGCAATGCTATTGTAGAGGCTGTTGGAAATGGTTACACGACTCTTTCCATCGAAGGACTTGACAAGAAGAACCAGACTTTACTGAAAACTATGGTGAAAAAACCGGAAGCCCAGTTTGTCGAAGTAATGGCGTGTGATGGTGGCTGCGTGAACGGACCTTGTTCACTAGCTCCGCTTACATTAGCCAAACGGCAGATCAAGAAAGCGTTAGAAAAATAAAATAAGGTAGCTAAAATAACGGCCCTCGGAAAAAAGAGAGCCGTTATTTTTATATCTCAATCGTGATTTACTTCACCATCGCATGACGATATCCTTTCGTCTTGTTCCAACCTCCGCGGGTGAAATCAGGAATCGCCACCGGAGCACTGTTATTCTCTAAAGAAAGAGCTGTCAGCTCACCCAAACAACACCATTCTGCCAAATCATACACGTCCATATCTAACGGTAATCCATTTCGCAAGCAATATACCAAACGGTAATCCATGATAAAATCCATTCCACCATGTCCCCCCACTTTTTTGGCTTGCTCTTCCAACTCGATCTGAATCGGGTGTTTATATTTTTCCATCAAAGCCTTCTTCACATCCTCCGGAACAAAACCGTGAGAATTCAAATCCTCGTGATCGGGAGCCACATCCGATGAAATTTGTGTCGGTTTCAAAGCATATCCCGCAACCGGATATTTATTAGCAAATCCTTTTGTTCCCGTCAATTGGTACATCCGGCTATACGGACGAGGCGACACCACGTCATGCTGAATCTGGATGGTTTTCCCATTTTCCGTGCGAATCAACGTGATCGTGTGATCCCCGTTCTTGAAGTCTTTCACGTCCTCCCCGGTCTTATTCTTCAAATATTCGGGAGCAGAAACAGCCTTCGTGTCCATACATACCAAGTAATTCATCTTGTCCCCTCGGTGAATATCCAGCAACTGGCAAGCCGGTCCCATTCCGTGAGTAGCATAAACATCACCCCTGTGTTTCCGGTTATAATCCATACGCCAGTTATTCCAATAATAAGGCCAGAATTCCTCCAAATTATGAATATAAGCCCCTTCCACGTGCAAAACTTCACCAAACACACCTTGTTGAGCCATATTTAACGTCGTCAATTCAAAGAAATCATACACGCAATTCTCCAACATCATGCAATGTAACTGTTTCTTCTCTGCCATATTAATCAACGCCCAAATTTCCTCCATGTTCATAGCAGCAGGAACCTCGATCGCCACGTGTTTCCCATGTTCCATGGCATACAACGCCATCGGAGCATGATGTAACCAATCCGTAGCAATATACACTAAATTAATATCCTCCCGTTCGCAAAGCTGTTTCCATGCATCCTCGCTCCCGGAGTAACCGACAGCCTCCGGAACCCCTGCTTTCTTCAGAATTCCCTGACATTTCTCCACTTGTTCCGGGCGAATATCACACAAGGCAACTACCTTCGTTCCGGGTATATGCAGGAATCGCTCCACCGCACCGGGTCCCCTCATTCCCAAACCGATAAACCCTACCCGCACGGTATCCAGCTTAGAGGTTACCAAATTTACTACATCCTTCTGCCCAGCGGGACGCTCTGGAACAGGCACCTCGATCATTAAACTTTTCTTCGTCTCTTTTTCTGATACACCATTGGTACAGGAACAAATCATTCCGCACAAAATGGCTGCCACGACAAACACAAATGTCATTTTTTTCATAAATTGTCAAATTAAAAACACAACAAACATATCACGTGTAAAGATACAAATTTTAAATAACATCAATACCTATTCCAGCTATTAGTTAATTTGTTTTTACTAATAAACACGTTTCATCTAACTCGCATAGCAAACCGTCTCTCGCTATCCTTTCGATCTTTCTGGATATACAATGAGTATACAACCCCAGTAAACCAAGTATACCTTTCCAAATAACTAATATACTACATATACCACCCAATTTGTAAACATAACCATATCAAAAACCAATTTTATCGAAGGTGAATGCAACATGAATCCAAGATGAATGCTCCATGGTCTAAATGAACTATAAGGAAACAATCTGGAAATTATTACCTAGGGCAAAAGGATATATTACCCAGAATAAACGAAGTCACCCAAGAATCCAACCTAAAAACAACATCCCTCGTCGACAAAAAACACTCATTCATCGGGAAAAAATCTCTCAATATCTAAATTAATTGTATTCATTTTCAACACCTTATATCTTTGTAAAAAGCAAAAAAAGAAAACAAGATGAATATACAAACGAACATTGCAACCATCCTTTTTATAATCATTCCGTCCTTAGTGGGCTTTTCTCAGGAAAAGCCCACTTCTTCCTGGAATTTGAAGGATTGTATCGATTATGCCCGGAAAAACAACATTCAGGTGCAATCGGCAAAAGTAACGCAACAAAGCGCTAGCGTGGATTTGTTACAGGCGAAAGCCCAGCTTTTCCCCTCGTTGACATTTAGTAGTTCTCAAGGCTGGGGACACCAGAAAACAGAACAGACAGATGGCAAATTCAAATCTCAAAGCGCCTACACGGGCAGTTACACCTTGAACGGCGGACTGACAATCTATAATGGAGGTAAATTAACCCGTTCCATCCGTCAACAGCAAATCACGAACACGGCACAGGAGTATCAGGTAAACATGGCCGAAAATGACATCGAAATTGCCGTCACCGAAGCCTACCTGCAAATACTTTACGCAAACGAATCGCTAAAAACCAACCGTCAAACGTTGGAAACTTCTGCCGCCCAGCTGGCACGTTCCAAAGAATTACTGGCCGCCGGTTCAATTGCTGCCAGTGATTATGCCCAGATTGAGGCACAGTACAGCAACGATCAGTACAACGTGACGATGGCTGAAAACACGCTCACTTTGAACAAATTGCAATTAAAACAATTGTTAGAACTGGAACCGACAGATAGTTTCGATGTCTATTTCCCGGAACTGGAGGACACGCAGGTACTCACCCCCGCACCTTCCCTCTTGGAAGTTTACCAGATCGCCCTAGAAACCATGCCGGAAATGAAAAACAGTCAGTTGAACGTGGAATCGGCACAGCTGGAAGAAAAGATCGCGGCAGGAGATCGCTTGCCCAGCATCTCGCTCAGCGCATCCGTGGCCACGAACCATGACTCGGAATCAGACCACTCTTTTTCAAAACAACTAAATAATCGATTAAACGAGAACGTGGGGATCAACATCAGTATCCCCATTTCTAAAAATCGCCAGATCAAATCTGCCGTTGAAAAAGCAAAATTACAAACGGAAACAGCCCTTCTGGAAGAACTGAATACACGCAAGGAACTGTGGAAAACGGTAGAGACTCTCCACCAGAACGTGATCTCCGCACAAAGCAGGTATGTCGCTGCCACGAACAGCGTGAAATCGGCCACGATGAGTTACAACCTCGTTCAAGCCCAATTCGACGCCGGTATGAAAAACACGGTGGAACTACTCACGGAAAAGAACAATTATCTTTCTGCCTTGCAGGAACAAATTCAAGCAAAGTTCGAGGCGATTCTGTCACTCAAACTGCTCAACTTCTATCGAAATCAACCTATCGAAATCTAATGTAAAATATTAATTATAGAACAACATGAAAAAGATTGTTACCATAATCATCGTCATAGCCGTTATTGTCGGGGCCTTTTTCTTCTTCCGCTCGGGAGATAAGAAAGTGACGACGTACGAAACGGTCGAACTAAAAAAAGGATCCATCAACAACACGGTGACCGCCACGGGAACGATAGAACCAATCACCAAAGTAGACGTGGGTACCCAGGTTTCCGGAACGATTTCACACATTTACGTGGACTACAATTCCGTCGTGACAAAAGGACAATTACTTGCCGAACTCGACAGGAAGCTACTGGAAGCCGAGTTGAAATCGGAAATGGCAAACTTGAAATCAAGCAAAAGCGAATTCGAGTATCAAGATAAAAACTTCAAACGTCTACGCCAGTTACACGAAAAGAACTTGATTAGCGAAACAGAATACGAGGAGGCATTATATCAATACGAGAAAGCACAACAAGCTTACGAGAAAGCACAAGCCACGATGGTAAAGGCCCAATCAAACCTCGATTACGCAACGATCACCTCACCGATTGACGGGGTTGTTCTATCTAGAGAAGTGGAAGAGGGACAAACAGTTGCCGCTAGTTTCGAAACCCCGACCATGTTCACCATCGCTAACGATTTGCGCAAGATGCAAGTGATCGCTGACGTGGACGAGGCTGACATCGGTCAGGTACTCGAAGGACAACGCGTGACGTTCACGGTTGACGCTTTCCCGGATGACACGTTCGAGGGCGACGTGACTCAAGTTCGTCTAAACCCGACAACAGAATCCAACGTGGTCACTTACGAGGTGGTTATTGATGCCCCGAATCCGGAATTGAAACTGAAACCGGGATTGACCGCCAACATCACGGTCTACACGATGGAGAAGGACAACATTCTACTGGCCCCGTTGAAAGCTTTCCGCTTTACCCCGGAGACCAACCCGGAAGACCCACAAACCGCACAAGCCCCGCAAGCGGGAAGAGGTGAAAAAGTCGTTTGGTTACAAACGGCAGAAGGTATCGTTCCTAAAGTAATCAAAGTTGGAGTCAGCGACGGAATATACTCGGAAGTGAAAGACGGTCTACCGGAAGGCGCTCGTTTGATCGTGGGAATTCAACGCAGTAAGAACGTGGCACCCCAAGGAGGCAGCGAGGAATCCAATCCGTTCATGCCGCCACGTCCGGGACAAAAGAAAAAATAGTTACCGTATAAGATTGAACTCATGACAAATGATATTATAAAAATAGAAAACCTGAGGAGGGATTTTAAGGTGGGATCGGAAACCGTTCATGCTTTGCGCGGTATATCATTCTCGATCCGTGCCGGAGAGTTCGTGACGATAATGGGTACGAGTGGTTCCGGGAAATCCACCCTGCTCAATATCCTCGGATGCCTCGACACTCCCACCTCGGGGGACTATTACCTCGATGGTATCGCGGCCAGAGACATGGGAAAAAATGACCGGGCCACGTTGAGAAACCGCAAAATCGGTTTCGTGTTCCAGTCCTACAATCTATTACCCAAAACGACCGCCTTGGAGAACGTGGAATTACCGTTACTTTACAACCCGGCCTTTTCTTCCCGCGAACGTCGGGAGAAAGCCATGAATGCCTTGAATGCAGTGGGACTGAGTGACCGTATCAACCATCGTTCCAACCAGATGTCCGGCGGACAGCAACAACGTGTAGCAATCGCACGGGCTATCGTGAATGACCCGGTAATCCTACTTGCCGACGAGGCCACGGGAAACTTGGATACTCGTACTTCATTCGAGATCCTCACGCTTTTTCAACGCCTTCATGCGGAAGGAAGAACCATTATATTCGTGACTCATAATCCCGAAATCGCCCAGTTCAGCAGTCGCAACATCGTTCTGCGGGACGGCCACATCACGGAAGACACAATTAACCAAAATGTAGCATCGGCTAAAGAAGTATTGGATGCGCTACCCAAGGAGAACGATTAAAAATTCAGAGTTTAGAATGAAAAAGATTTCGTGATTGCCGATTCGATGATTGGGTGATTAAAATCACTTAATCGAAAATCATTAAATCACTTAATCGATAGGATCTAAAATCATAAATCAAGAAATTAATAGGATCATAAATCTAAAATTAACACATGAACTACGCAAATTTAATACGAATCGCTTTACGAGCCTTGGCAAACAACAAATTCCGGGGATTCCTGACTATGTTGGGAATCATTATCGGAGTGGGGTCCGTGATTTCCATGCTGGCAATCGGGCAAGGCTCCAAACGTAGCATTCGTGACCAAATATCAGAGATGGGTTCCAACATGATCATGATCCATCCCGGAAACGGGAAGTTCGGGGGAGTCCGTCAAAGTGCCAGCAGTATGCAGACGCTGAAACTGGAAGATTACGAGGCGATCGTTCGTGACGTGGACTTGATCGACAAATGCACCCCTTCCGTGAATTCAAGCGGTCAGGTTATATACGGAGCCAATAATGCCCCGACAACCATCTACGGAGTAAACCAGGATTATCTTGACATCCGGAAGTTCAGCGTGGGGGAAGGTGAGATGTTCACGGATCACGACATCAAAACTTCCGCAAAAGTATGTATCGTGGGACAAACCGTCGTCGACAACCTATTCACGAAGGGAGAAGAACCACTGGGAAAGACCATCCGGTTCAACAAAACCCCCTTTCGCATCATCGGGGTATTGACTCCCAAAGGATATAACTCCATGGGACAGGATCAGGATGATATGATTATCGCCCCCTATACCACTATACAGAAACGTCTGTTGGCCATCACCTACATTCAAGGAATATTCGCCTCGGCCGTCACGGAAGACGATTCGGAAGAGGCTATCGAGGAAATATCCGCCATTTTACGCCAAAACCATAAAATAGCTACTGGAGATGAAGACGATTTCCACGTGCGCTCGCAAGAAGAACTCAGCTCCATGATGAGTACGACAACCGACTTGATGACCGTCCTGTTGGCCTGTATCGCCGGAATATCATTACTTGTCGGCGGAATCGGAATCATGAACATCATGTATGTATCCGTCACCGAACGAACCCGGGAAATCGGCCTTCGCATGTCCATCGGGGCAAAAGGACGACACATTCTATTCCAATTCCTTATCGAGGCGGTCATTATCAGCGTCACGGGAGGTATTATCGGGGTAGTTCTTGGAATCGGTTCATCACTTATTATTAAATACGCTATCGGCTGGCCCATATACATCCAGATGTATTCTGTCGTGCTTTCCTTCCTGGTCTGCACGGTTACCGGAATATTCTTTGGCTGGTATCCGGCACAAAAGGCATCCCAGTTAAACCCAATCGATGCTATACGATACGAATAGATTGCCGGGAAACCCGGCAGTTACGGTTGCAAGTTTTCAAGTTACCGGTTCGACAGAACTTCTTCCATAAACTTGTAACTTGCAACCCTGTAACTTTTTTTATACCTTTGCAAGTGGAGAAAGACGATATAATGCAAAAGACACGGAACAAGAAGATATTAACGGGAGCCATCCACGTGCTTGGATGGGGAATATTCTTTGCCCTTCCCTTTTTCTTCTATCGCGGAGAAGGTGTTTCAATTACCCTAAACAGATATTTGGGATATTGTTTCGTCCCGTTAAGCTGCCTGATCATATTCTACACGAATTTTCTCTGGCTGATCGAACGACAGCTTTTCCGTAGAAAAGTATCAACATTTATTCTAAGTAACATCGTTCTCGTGATGCTCCTGGGAGCCAGCCTTCATTTCTGGCAGGACTTTCACCGGAAACATTTATCTGAACCCGTTCCGAAGGCATTGAAAGAGTTACAAGAGTCCTTACCTAAACCGCCCCGGTACGTGTTTATCGCCCGGGACATGATGCTCATGGCATTGACCGTCGCCCTCAGCGTGGCAATCAAAATGACCGGGGGATGGTATGAAACCGAGAACGAGAAACAAGAACTAAAAAAAGCTCAGGCCGAGGCGGAACTTCAAAACTTGAAAAGCCAGTTGAACCCGCACTTCTTATTCAATACCTTGAACAATATCTACTCGCTCATCGCTATCAACCAGGACAAGGCCCAGTATGCCGTCCATGATCTCAGTCGTATGCTCCGTCACGTCCTATACGAGAATAACCAGCATTTCGTGTCGGTAGATAAAGAATTCGAGTTCATGAAAAGCTATATCGAGCTAATGAGTCTCCGCTTACCTAAAAGTACTCGGCTGGAAGTTTCCATCCCGGAAAGAGGCAACGGAATCATGATCGCCCCGCTCTTGTTTATCCCGCTGATCGAAAACGCGTTCAAACACGGAGTCAGTAGCACGCAGGAATCATTTATAAACATTAAGTTCGAATTGCAGGGGAATAACCGGATCAACTGTCTCGTGGAAAACAGTAACTATCCTAAAAAAGACAACGACCGGAGTGGCTCCGGAATCGGGTTAACCAACTTAAAACGCCGTCTGGAGTTACTCTATCCCGGAAAATATATCTTTAAGGCTGAAACCCTTAACAACCGATTTATCACGGAATTGCTTATTCAACTTTAAAATGAAAGGACATGACTCTGAATTGCCTCATCGTGGATGATGAACCGTTAGCCTTGGATTTGCTAGAGAGCTACGTGAGCCGGACACCATTCCTACACCTGGTCGCACAATGTGATAGTGCCGTGAAAGCGCTTTCCGTCATAGAGGAAGAACCAATAGATCTGGTTTTTCTAGATATTCAGATGCCCGAACTCAACGGGCTTGAATTATCCCGTCTCGTGGGCAACAAAGTGAAAATCATCTTTACCACCGCTTTCGAACAATACGCACTGGAAGGCTTTCGGGTTGATGCGTTAGACTACCTGCTGAAACCGTTCAACTACACGGAATTTCTCCGGGCTGCCACGAAAGCCTTACGTTGGATCGAGATGAGCCGGGCGGAGAACGTTTCCGCCAACGTGCCGGATTCCATTTTCGTGAAAAGCGATTACAAATTGATCCAGATCCAGTTGAAAGACATTCTTTACATCGAGGGTCTAAAAGATTACATTCGTATCCAAACCGAGGACAAGGAGGGTGGTATTCTCACGCTGATGAGCATGAAAAGTATCGAAGACCATCTTCCCGGTGATATATTCATCCGGGTTCACCGTTCTTATATTGTCAATATCAACAAAATTAAAACCATCGAACGGAACCGAATCGTGTTCGGAAAACTCTATATCCCCATTTCCGATTCTTACAAGGAACGTTTCATGGAATTGCTGGATAAACGAGCAATTAATTGAAAATTGAAAATTGAAAATTGAAAATTATATCTACCTTTGCGAACAGATAAATAGAATTAGTATTAGGAAAATTTGAATTCTTGAAAATGAGAAATTCATGAAAACATTTCATTTTCAATTTTCAATTTTCAATTTTCAATTGCCATGAGAAAAGACGAAAGATATAACCAGCGAGGAGTGTCCGCATCCAAAGAAGATGTGCATAACGCCATAAAAAATATCGACAAAGGTATTTTCCCGAAAGCTTTCTGCAAAATCATCCCCGATTATCTCGGAGGCCAGAAAAGCTACTGCAACATCATGCACGCCGACGGGGCCGGAACCAAATCTTCACTCGCCTACATGTACTGGAAAGAAACCGGAGACTTATCCGTGTGGAAAGGTATCGCGCAAGACGCCTTGATCATGAACATCGACGACTTGCTCTGCGTGGGTGCCGTGGATAATATCCTACTCTCTTCCACGATCGGAAGAAACAAGAAACTGATACCGGGAGAAGTTATTGCGGCCATCATCAACGGAACGGAAGAGCTGATCGAGGAATACCGGAAATTGGGAGTAAACATTTACTCTACCGGAGGCGAAACCGCAGACGTGGGGGATCTTGTGAGAACCATTATCGTGGACTCCACGGTGACTTGCCGGATGAAACGTTCGGACGTGATTTCTAACGACCGTATCAAGGCGGGAGATGTAATTGTAGGACTTTCGTCATACGGGCAAGCCTCTTACGAAACAGAATACAACGGTGGGATGGGGTCCAACGGGCTAACTTCTGCCCGTCACGACGTATTTGCCAAGTATTTGGCGAAGAAATACCCGGAAAGCTATGACAACTCCGTGCCGGAAGAACTCGTTTACTCCGGAAAATGTAAACTGACAGACGAAATTGCCGGATTGGGCATTGATGCCGGGAAACTGGTATTGTCTCCGACCCGTACGTATATCCCGGTAATCAAGCAGGTGCTTGACAAGTACCGGAAACAAGTTCACGGTATGGTACACTGCTCCGGTGGGGCCCAAACCAAAGTGATGAATTTCGTGGAGAACATGCACATCGTGAAGGACAATATGTTCCCTGTTCCTCCCCTGTTCAAATTAATTCAGGAACAATCGGGAACCCCGTGGGACGAAATGTACAAGGTATTCAACATGGGTCACCGTATGGAAATCTACGTGGACGAAGAGATTGCAGATGACATCATCACCATTTCCAAAAGCTTTAACATCGATGCCCAAATCGTTGGTCGTTGCTACGATAACGATGAGGGAAAAGGTAATAAGCTCACGATAATCAGCGAACTCGGGAAGTTCATATACTGAACCGTGGGTTTGATTCTTAAAACCTATATATAAAAAAAAGGATGCCTGCAGGCATCCTTTTATCATTCCCTCGCAGATTGCAATATTCGTCGAATTTGATTACGTACATTAATCTGGGCGCTATCCACCTTCGCCCGTTTGGAAGGGATAAACAGGTTCTTGTATTTAGCCTTCGTAATCTTGAATTTCATCTTCTCCATCGACCCGTAAATGTCTACTCCCAATTTGAAGGGTACAGGTGATTTTAACACGGAAATATGGTAATTAAAAGTCATGTCGATCTTATGTTCTCCACCCACGGCCACCTTGTAACGATCCACCTCCACTAGGAAGGGGAACACTTCAATCATACCATCCTTGATGCGGAAGTCCACGGCCACGCTATCAATCAGATTACGCTCCTTGTTTTTAAACATCAACATTTTGGAAATCTCCGAGAACGTCTCCCCGTCCATCAACACCAAATCCTTACCATCAATGTAAGCCACAGCCCTCAAGGTCGGTAAATCAACCATCATTGTAGAATCCAGATCTGTCTCCGCCGCCATATGGAAATCTACCAGCCCATCGAAAGAGCGCAGCATCGGGACGATCGAATCCAAAGATGGCATAAAATTAATCAACGCCCCCACGTCAATATCATCCATTCGTAAATCGAAACCGGTATACGCTTTCTCTTTCCCGGAAGCCTTGTACAACATCGTGGTCTTCACATCTGCCGCCATGGAACGCATACTCAAATCCGATAACTCGATACATTGATTTTGCATCACCACTTTCCCGTGAATACTATCCAATTCCAACTTTCCATACAACACCTTCTTAATATTCGTTTCAAACGTGAAATCAACACCGGGAGGAACAACAAAAACAGACATGGTAGAGTCAGCCACGTACGTGGAATCAGCCGCTAAATCCACATCAGACAATTCATCCTCACTTAATTCCTCTTCTGTCCCCCACTTCATGTTCATTCGATTGGCAGCCCCAACTTCCATGGCTTTCATCAATTGATTGCAATTAATCATATTCGATCTCACCTTCAAATTAGCTTTCAAATCCTCCTGCCGCAAAAATGCACCCGCCAGATTGTACACTTCCCCGGTTAACAAAAGATCAGAACGTCCCATCTTCAACTTTGCACCATTCAATTTAATATGTCCGGGACTTAAAGTAATCTTCGTCCCCGGCATACGCATCCGCAGAGGAAACAAGGGGGTGTATACCCGCATATCCTTAAAGCCGACCACCCCACTGGCGAGCCATTGACGTTTATTTTTCCGGTCCGGAACCCCCGAAAGGTCAAATCCGGCATTCGCCAGTCGTAAACGATTCCCTCTAGCTCTTATCCGTAAACTATCCATATTGACCTTCGCTTTTACTAACGGGAGCTTTTTATCTTCCGGAGAGGGAGCCAAGGCAAAATTAGCCGTGCTATTTCCCATCCGGAACCGCAGGGAGTCACCCATCACCAAGTCAATCCATCCGAAACGAATGTCTGCCGACATAGAGGCAACAGCCGTGGTATCCCGCAAGGGAGAAGTTTTTACCTTCACGTAAGAAGTATCCATGTGAAAGGTTAAAGCATTCTTCCACTGTATATCGACACTATCAAAACCAAAGATTCCATTCAACAGGTTCTTTTCCTGCAAGATAGTCTTATCTTCCATATTGGTTCCGAATCCCAATATCACAGATTTTGAACGTAATCTCAAACTATCCTTTTCGCTGGCTAACAAAACATTCTTTAATTGACACCCTCCTCGAATATCCAGTTTTCCATAGTTTTTATTCTTTATGTCAGCCAATAAAACATTTCCTTTTAACCCTGCATTCAAACTTCCCGTCAATGTCACCCCCTCTTGTATCGGGAATATTTTGGGTAATATAGAGAAATCAACATCCGCCTTCACGCTTGCGGTAATCAAAGGATTGGAAAGTAATTGATCCACCCGGCCATTTAAATCAACATCCACATCTGTTCCCTTCACGCAAAACCGGTTTAATTTCAAGAACGAAGGTTGTTCTTTCTGTAAATCAACGACACCTTCCAAGTCAATATCCAATTTATCCAACGAATAAGGCATCCCCGCGTATTTCACGGAGCCTTCATTTATTTTGAAACGAGCATCCAGCACGGGAACTCGATCCTTTCCATATTTCCCCTTCAACGTTCCCCGGCATAACACCTCTCCCGATACCGTCACATTTTCATCATGTTTTAATACTGTTTCCGGAACAAGGTCAAGCAGGGTTTTCAAAGAAGGAACTTTTATCCCAAAGGTCAGGTCCACGTCCAACAAACGATTCAATGTATCTGCCTGTAAACGTCCTCCTACCCCGAATTTCATTCTATTCACCCTCATAACAGCTTTATCCAACACGTAAAGCATTGAATCTCGATCCAGACGCATTCCTGTTTGCAAAGCAAACCGCAAGCGTTTTACGAGTAAATTACCTTCTTGCCAGAAAAGAATATTCTTTGCTTTCACATCCAACTGCAAGTCCGCCTTCCGCTCCATAAAATTTCCATCGATTTTCAAACCGAACCCCTCCAATCGGGCATAAAGTTCATTCGCACGATCATCAAACACGAGTTTTCCTCCCTCAATACGAATGTTACGAATATCAATACTTTCAATCAATTTTTCTTGAATCGTATCCGTCTCCACCATGACCACGGAATCCTGTTCTGCAGACTCCCGCATTACATTCCAACCGGGAACCCCGTTCGTGTCAATATAAGCGTAAATCTGCGGTTCTTCCAAACGCAATTCTTTCACGATAACTTCCTTTCGAGACAGATAAGCCATCGGGTTCACGATCAGCCGACAACGCTTGAAACTCATCAATGAATCAGTAGCGGTATAAACATTCTCCTGTTTCAACGAATCCTGAAAGACTTTCGTCACCACGCTACCATTTCGCATTTCAAGCCCGAATTCCGGGAAAGTCGAGAAAAAGGTTAACTCGATCGCGTCAAAATGTACTTCCGCATTCAAAAACTCATTGGCACTTTTCTCCACGATAGGAGTCAACTTCTCCGGGGTAAAGATAAAATTCAACACGATGCCTATCGAAGCACACACTAATATCACCAATACTAATAGTGAAATAAAGAAATACTTTAATAAACGCCACATGACATTTCTTGATTTATAATTTTAAATTTTAGATCCTATCAATTTCTTGATTTATGATTTTAGATTAAGTGATTTCCTCCCGCTAACCAACATTTTTAATCATAAATCAGATACTTTTCTCTCACCTTCATAAACTCGGCAACCTCATCCTTCCATCCGGCACGAATCTCTTCTTCCGTTGCTCCATCCTTCAGTTGGTGCTGCACTCTATCATTTCCCACCAGCTTGTTGAACAAAGCATTAAAGAAGGGTTCCTTGCCTTTATACTCTTGATAAGCCAGCAATAACCAAGCCAGATTCAGACGTTTCATCTTTAAAATAGTGTGGTATTCTCCCTGCAAATCCATGCCGTAACAAGTTTGTCCCTTGCATTTGGGCTGCATACTCATTCCCTTAATCGGACGAGGCTCGTAAGAATAGGGCATACCTTTCAAGCTCGGATGCCCGAATACCTGAAACGGACGTAGCGTCCCTCGTCCCTCGTTGATCGCTGTTCCTTCAAAAAAACAAGTTGACGGGTAAAGCATGATGGAAACAGAATCCGGCAAATTCGGAGACGGGGCATAAGGTAACGCCACGGGTTGTTCCCGACTCCATCCCTCGCAAGGGATCACGGTCAGATCACAGGTCACGCTATCTTTCAACCAACCTTCCCCGTTAATCATTCCGGCATATTCACCTATCGTCATCCCGTACACGACCGGAACCGGGTGCATCCCGACAAAAGACTTAAACTCTTTCTGCAGGACCGGGCCATCCACGTAAAAAGCATTCGGATTAGGACGGTCCATCACGATCAAGGGAATGTTCTGTTCCGCACAAGCCTCCATCACGTAATGCAACGTGGACAGATAAGTATAGAAACGTACTCCCACGTCCTGCATATCAAAAATCATCACGTCAATTCCCGACAGATCCTCCGGCTGGGGTTTCTTTTTTTTCCCGTACAGGGACACCACCTTCAAACCACTCCCGGCATCAATATAATCCCCCACGGTCTCCCCGGCATCAGCCGTACCCCGAAATCCATGTTCGGGACAAAAAATTCGTGCCACGTGAATACCTTTTCCCAACAGGAAGTCCACACTATGCACCGTGTCTACCCGGGAAGTGTGGTTTGCCACGATTCCAACTCGTTTTCCTGTCAACAGATTCCGGTAAACCTCAAAACGTTCTATCCCGTCTCGTACATTCACGGAAATAGCATCCGTACACGCGGATGCTATCACCAAAAATAATATTAAATATCTCATCGATTACTTCGTCTTCTCTTCCTTATCTTTATAATCAATCACCATGGTATTCAGGATAGCATCTACTTGTTTCATCATATCCCGTTTCTCCTCGTTCGGATAGTACACGTATCCCATCATATAGATCACTCGCTGATGTTCCTCGTCCAGCACCACGTTCAGCTCATACGGCCCCGCCATGAAATCATTCACCACCGTCCACAGGCCACGGAACAACACGGCATAATGCCCGTTATATTTATATTGCACTGCAGTATAAGGGATCTCCAAATCCAGTGCCATATACGATCCCTCACGCGGGCCGGGAATATGTTTCTTCAACTCCTCGTTCACCCGATCAAAAATAATGGCATAATTAAACTGGCTTTCATGCTCGTACTTTTCAGTAAAGAATATAATACCTTTACTGTTCTTGGTCGTTTCACTTGACATCCACACGAAATCAGTCGTATCCTTATTCACGTAATATCCTGTAGGACAATACAACAATATATTATACTTCTTCTTGAACAAATTAAAGATCCGGGTATCCGCGGTTCGCTTATAAACCGATATTAGCCGATCACGCTCAGCCTTAGCATAGATACCAAGAATTCTTAACTTATTCTCATCAAACAACTTGAAAAACGTTTTCCTATCCGGGGCTGCAATCTTTATATACTTCTGTGTTTTGGCCCACGGGCTATCTGCATACTGCACGTAAGCAGAGTCAATAGAAGGAGAAATCACGACTTGCAACACGTTACGGTGTCCCTTCATATTCTTATCAAAATACCTCTCCGGCAAGTTAAGCACATCAAAAATCGGTTCTGCCTGTGGCAAACCATCCTGTTCCTGTCCAAAGAATTCCCGGATCGTGTCACCCACAGGACCATCCCACATGTTCTTCTCGGCAATAATCAATACCTGATTGATTTTTCCTGTCACGGCAGGCATCAGGTTCTTCGTGGCATCCTTACAAGAACCTAACATTAAAACCATCACGAAAACAAATACAATATTCTTCATAATAATAGAATTGAAAGTTGAAAATTGAAAATTGAAAATGAATCTCACTCTCAATACAATATTAATTAAACCCCTTCCTAACGATATATATAATCAAAAACACAGCATATTTTCAATTCTGCATTTTCAATTGCTAAAACTTACTATTGGCCTCATCCAAGATACCTTTCACCGATCCCACGATAATCTTGGCCTCGACCATCACGGGAATACGATACTCGTCATCACTTACCCATACCTTCATATTCTCTCCCCCTTTAAACACGTCACCGGCCACGAGCAAGGGAGAAAACACGTGACACATCCGCCGCCCGCTATCCGTCTTCACTTTCTCTTTCCCCAAGTAACGAACATATAAATCGTATATTTTATCGTCCAGTAGAATACGTATCGGGATCTGGTCTCCTTTCTTGTAGTTATCAAAATCCAATTCCCTTGCATACCATGCCACGGACAACATATCGTACGTGTCCGGCAACAATTTAATCGTATCCTTACGTTGGTATTTCCCAATCCGGTGTATATCAGCATGGATCACCCCGCTATCGTAATCCCACACGTAATCGAACGTTTTATGGTAATTCCCCTCGTGCGCTTTTCTCGAAAACTCGTAAGGTTTATAGGTCATACTATCATGATGCGATATCAACGTATCTCTCAGCTTGAACACCCAGTCCCACGAAGGATTCGAATACCCCACGGCAAATATACACTGGGCATTCGGATACTTGTCGGAAGGCTGTACGGTCATTTCCACCGAACCCGCGTTAATCCAGATAAAGCTCCAGTTGTAATAGCCCCTGTAAGTCAGTTTCTCTATCACGTTAGGCAACTTCTTCTGCGATATGGCAGGAAGGCTCACAAACAATGTAACTATCAATATAATCGTTCTCATCGATTAGTTCTATTTCTTTTTTTATCTCCTTCTGTATTCTTCTTTTTACTCGGATCTTCTCTCTTATACGTTTTACTCATGTCAAAGTCTTGCTCGACATCGAAATTCTTTTTCAATTTTATCTCCGTGGGCAAATATTTTATCTCTTCCGGCTGTAAATGTTTCAAGTAATTACCCGTGTCCCATTTCCCGTTTCCGTTCCGGTCGAGAATAGCCCGGATCATATAAGTTCCCTCTCCCAAGTAATCAAAGATAACCTTCCCATCTCCCTTGATCGTCCGTTCTTCCAGCACCTTGATCTCCTTATCGCCCTGGTAAAGTTGCAAAATAATCGGGGTTGTAGCCTCCTTCACGTTCACGATAATATTCCCGTAATCCTCGATCGCTTTCGTTTTAAAATCCTTCACGAGCTTGTTATTATACAACCCGTAAATACTATATATACCCATCGAATCGATCAACAGCTGATATTCCGTTTCCGGCTTCCATTCTTTCTCCACGTAATACCTACGAATTTTCAGACTATCATGTTTCAAGTTAAAGTCAACCGGGGTCAAAACGGAATCCACCATTTCCAACAATTGGATATTCTTCAACCCCTCCTCCACGATCGGACGATCAAACTCCAGTGTGATGTTCTTATTCAAATCCACCGTACTACCAACACCCGCGCTAATCTCCATAAACTTAATTGCCGGAATGGAATCCTGTTCCTTCTTACGCTTACCCTTGGGCTCCGGTTTGTCCTTGTAATAGAATTTAATCGTATCCGCAAGCAACACTCGTTTACCAAGCGAATCCGTCCGCAAATAACTGGCCTCAGCCACGAGCGAATCGATCTTGTACACCAAAGAGTCCTTTATCCACAACTGAATCGTATCCCTCCCGGCAGAACGTTCCTCGATATACCAATCATCCTGATTAATCTTATTTAATAGATGTACTCCTAGCAATCGCACGTTCAACTGGTTATCAGCAGGTATACTGAAAGTAAAATCCAATCGTTCTCGCTCCTTACGAGCCTCATCAACCAGATACAATTGAGTCTTTTCCTCGTCAAACATCGGGATAAACAAGTTTGTAGGTCCAAACATGGTGAAATCACGCCGGACAATCGTGTCTTTAGACACCACTTTGAACTCCATACCCTTCTTCGTTCTCCGTCCCTCGACAACCGTCGTGTCCGGATGAATCGTATCATAAACTGTCGTGGGGAACGATATAGTCTGAATCAAAGAATCAATGAAACCCACTTTTGTCTCTGAAGGCACAAACAAATAATTTCCTCTCGCATCATCGATTGCCATTACCCGATAGGTATCATTCTTAATATTAGTCACCCGAAACATTCCGGCACTATCCGTTTTAGCCACGTAACTCGGCAAATCGGTCAGCGCCACGGAATCCGCGGTATTCTGGTAGAACATCACGGTAGCACCCAGCACGGGCAACTGCGTTTGCATATCAATGACCTGTCCCCCTAGCTCCATCGAATCCAGTTGCGGCCCCGTGGAAAACACGTAGCGATAGAAACCGAGCGGGTTTCCCTCGTTATTATCCACGATCGCATCGGCAAAATCCAGCGTGTAAGTCGTGTTCGGTTTCAAAGAATCCTGAAACGTCACCCGCACGTATTTTCCCCGCAAGCTCACCCGGGCTTTCTTCTTCATCGGGGGAGACATCACGAATTTCTTGTTAATATCCTTTAACTGGACATATTCGTCGAAATAAATATCAATCTGTTTTCCCTTGAAATTCGTTGAAAAAGATTCCGGAACCTCCTTGATAACCTGAGGTGGTGTCACGTCCTTCTCTCCTCCCTGCGGGTAACCCCTGTTTGCACAGGCATATATAATCAACGCCACGATAATAGCGACAAAACAGAATCCGTTCCAAAAAAATTTATTCATAGTCCTCAAAAATATTAACTTTACAAAACTAGGGAAAAAAAGCTAAAATCCTTTCAATTTTAGATTTAAGATTCAAGTTTTTTTAGATGCTGCCGGACTTTCCCAAACAAGCAACACTTACCCGTACTCCCTTGATTTTACTCAATTCCATCATACACGCCCGAATCGTGGCTCCACTTGTCACAACATCATCTACCAGCAACACGTGGCATCCCTCCACTCGAGTCGTATTCCCCAGCTCGAAAGCCTCGGCCACGTTATCAGCCCGTTGTCCCCGTTCCAAACCTGTTTGTGAAGGGGTGTTTACCACTCGCCTTAACACTTCCGGCTCGATCCGTCCTCCTAAAACACTTACAATCCCCGTGCCAATCAGAAAAGCCTGATTAAATCCCCGTTTCTTCTCCCGTTCGGGATGTAGCGGCACGGGAATAATACAATCAATCCCACGGACATCTTTCATCCGTTCTCCCAACATTTTCCCAGCCCACACGCCCAATTCCCGGTTGGAACGATACTTGATAGCGTACACTAATTTATGAAAATCACTTGCCCGGTCATAACGGAACAACCAGTATAAATGCTCGATTCCCAAATCATCCGCAAGCACCTTGTCCGCCTCCTCATCAACACCCTCGTTCAAAGGCAAACCGCTTAAACAAGCTGAACACAAAAAAAGCTCACCATCAACCAGAACATCACCACACACCACGCACGTGCGGGGATATAACAATCTAAAAAAGCGGGAAAAAATAGAAGAAACAAACTGTGTCATTGTTTGACAAAATTATACGTGATCGTTCCCGTCTGTCGTTCCGGGGCTTTCTCGTCAACGTTAAATTCCGACTTCAAGGCTGCATCTACTGCCACCTCACGCAAAGAATCATCTTTATTCGACTCCGCATCCACCACCTCAGCCTTAATAACCCGTCCTTGCCGATTCACAACTACCGCAACCACGATTTTTCCACCGAACTCGCATTTATAAACAGGAATCGGCAGATAAGTCTTGTAACGCCCTTTTATATTATATGACACACTACTCTTCCCCACGTAAACCGTGGATTGGAGTGAATCCAACATCCGTTCCTTTTTATCCCGCTGAACACGAATACTATCCTCCTTGTAATGCTTGTTTTTATTCGCCCGGTAACGTCCCCCGTAATCACTATCAATCTCCTCCTGGATCTGTTCAATATACTCTTCTACTCGTTCGTGAGGCTGGGTTTCAGCATTTTTCTTCACGGCATCCTCGTTCACCGCCAACGAACGCAACATCTCGTTCACCTCCTCGTCAGCGCTTTGTTGGAGAATTTGCTCCTTCTTTTTTTGCTCCTCTTGCTTTTGCTGAACGATTTCCGGCTCCGGCATATCAATCTCGATTTCCATCCTCTGTTGCGAATCCAAACGTGAAATTCCGACACAAACCAAAAAGATAGCAAGCACGAGATGAAAAATTACCGTACCCATCACACCATGTCGGTGTTCCTTCAACCAATCCAACAGAGAATCTCTAATAGCATATATATCCTTTTTCACGCTCATAACTTTACTCGAATTTAATCGCCTTCACCGGGCTAATCTTGGAAATCAGCATCGTTGGGACAATCAGCATTAAAACGGTTATCACGATTACTCCTACATTCAATAATATCACGTATCCGAGACTAAAATTAATTGGAACCGTGTCCATATAATACGTCACAGGATCAAGATGAATCACACGGAATATCGCCTGAATTCCTGCCAAAACAAAGGCCAGCACATTTCCCCATAACATTCCTTTAATAATCAATCCTGCCGATATGTACAGGAACAATTTTCGCAAAGAAACATTTTTGTAGCCTAATGCTTTCAATATCCCGATTAAAGTAGTCTTATCCAGAATCAAAATCAATAACCCCGACACCATATTAAAACCGGCCACCGTGACAATCAAAATCAGGATCACCCACACGTTCATGTTCAACAACGCCAACCAGTCAAAAATTTGCGGAGCCACGTCGGCAAGCGTCTGTACCTCGTAATTTCCACTCGCATCATACACGACATTTTCCACCTCCTCTACCACCTCGTTTAATCGCTCCACATCCTCCAGTTCGATAGCAATCCCGGAAACCTCCCCCGGCCCCCAGTCATTCAATTTCGCCAGATGTCGTTCATCAACCAACACCATCACGTCATCATACTCCTTGAAACCCGTGTCGTAAATTCCGGCAACGGTAAACACTCTCGCTCTCGGCGGGTCCTGCACGAAATGGGCCGTGACTTTTCCACCGACACCGATTTCCAGCATATCCGCCACGGAGGCAGAAATTAATATTTCATTTGACGCCCGTTCCGTTTTAAAATCAGGCATTTTTCCCTCCTTCAGATTCTCCCTGAAAAAAACAACATCATACCCCACATCTACCCCTTTCAACACCACCCCGTGAATCTCCTCTTTACTCTTGAAAATCGCGGGCTTTTCGATATACCCGTACACGTTCTTCACTCCTTCCACCTCTTTCAAGCCTTTCACCAGACTCTCCGATTCACGGACCACTCCCCCCTCACTCGTCGAACCGGGGACAAAAGGCACCACGCTCAAATGAGCCGTGAAACCCGACAATTTCTCGGTGATCTCGTACTTAAACCCCGTGATAATAAACAACGACAATAACATCACGCACAACCCCAAGGCGATCCCAACAATCGCAATCTTTACGATCGGCACCGACACGGATTTCGTACCGTCCCCTTTCAACAACCTACGCGCAATGTACCATTCCAGATTCATAACAATTGAAAATTGAAAATTGAAAATTGAAAATGACGATCACTTCAATATTTCAATTTTACTATTATCCAACTGCAAAACTACGAAAACAAAAACAGATTCGAAAGAGGGTGTCCAAGAATGTATTTAAGAATCATGAAATACACTACACAGACATCCTTCACCCATTGCAATAACGTACAAATACAACCATAATAATCTTCTTATTCCCTTTCATCACCCTTTCAACGCCCATGCATAACCCTTTGTCAATAGAGCAACAACGACTACAAAAAGAGAGTAAAACCTTGAGAACAGACTTTTACAATAGGAAAACCCAATTATTTCCATCTCTAAAAGTATTCTAAACAAGGATATATCAAATCACTTGTAGCACACAAGCAAAAAGAAAATAATCAATTTCAGAATCAAACTAAATTAGACACTCCACTTCAAATTTAAAACGATTTCGGAATATATAATGACAATTTTTTATTAAACTCGCGTACATACTGAGAAAAAATAGAATAAATCATATAAAGTAGTCATGCAAAATAATCTAATTGACAAAAAGATCGTTGACCAGAAACTGGCAGCCTGCGGGATCAGTGACATGGAAGATGCCACGATACGCGACATCGTGAAAGTGGTGAATATGGTGGAAGCCGAAAGCGGGGAAAAATTCATCCGTATGGAAATGGGCGTTCCCGGACTTGCCCCTTCTAAAATAGGTATCGACGCCGAGATCGAGGCGCTACGTGCCGGATGCGCTCAATTCTACCCGATGCTCGAAGGCCACAAGGAATTCAAGGAAGAAGGTTCCAAGTTCGTAAAGAACTTCGTGGACATCGACATCAAGCCGGAAGGTATCATCCCGACCGTGGGTTCCATGCAAGCCTGCTTCGCCGCCTTCATGGCAGTAACGGAATGTAAAAAAGGAAAAGACACCGTTCTTTTCATCGACCCGGGATTCCCCGTTCAAAAAACACAAATGCAAGTCATCGGAAAACCGTTCGAGTCATTTGACGTTTATGATTACAGGGGTGAAAAATTACGGGAGAAACTGGAAGAGCATCTTTCCAAGGGAAACATCGCTGCCATCCTGTACAGCAACCCGAATAACCCGGCTTGGATATGTTTCACGGACGAGGAATTGAAAATCGTCGGGGAACTGGCCACCAAATATGACGTGATCGTGCTGGAAGACTTGGCCTACTTCGCCATGGACTTCCGTCGGGATCTTTCCGTACCGGGCAAAGCCCCGTTCCAACCCTCAGTTGGTAAATACACGGATAACTACATCGTCATGATCTCCGGCTCCAAACTATTTAGTTACGCCGGGCAACGTTTGGGAATCATGTGTATTTCTGACGCTTTATACAACCGGAAATACGACAACCTGCACGATCGTTTCGGGGGAATGGGTACGTTAGGTTACACCATCGTGAACCGGATCATTTACACGTTATCATCCGGAACGACTCACTCCTGCCAATACGCCATGGCCGCCATCTTGAAAGCCGCCAACGAGGGACGTATCAACATCCTCGACGGGGTACGGGAATACGCGGAGAGAGCCCACGCCATGAAAGAGCTGTTCACCAAATACGGTTTCGAGATCGTGTATGACCGGGATCTGGAAGAACCTATCGCCGACGGGTTCTATTTCACGATCATCTACCCGGGATTCACGGGTGGTGACCTCACGAAAGAAATCCTGTATTACGGCATATCAGCGATCCCGTTGCGTGACACGGGTTCCAAGAAACAAGGTCTCCGTGCTTGCGTTTCTCAAACCGGACTCCACCGGATGCCGGAACTGGAAGAACGTTTAAAACGATTCGCGGCAGATCACACGAAATAATTGAAAATGGAGAATTGAAAATTGAAAATGTCTTGCAAAAATCTCATTTTCAATTTTCAACTTCGAGTTTTCAATTTACTGAAATTGAATCGGGAAAAGCTCCAGCGGAATGGCCTTAACATGAAAGTAAAACAATGTTAAAATACAGAGAAACTATTTCATGATTCAATTTAAGTTTGTAATTTTATCCCGTAAATGTGTTACAAAATATAAGGCAAAAAGAGAATTTATTTATAAATCATAATCAATTCAATTATGGCAAAATTTAGAGGCGCTGTCGTCGTTGACAAAGAAAAATGCAAAGGATGTAACCTTTGCGTGGTCGCGTGTCCTACCAAAACTCTTGACTTGGCGAAAGAGGTAAATGGAAAAGGATACCACTACTCCGAGATGGTAAACCCGGAAGCATGTATTGGATGTGCCAGCTGCGCGTTGGTATGCCCGGATGCGGTGATCACCGTTTACAAAATGAATGTACAATAAGAATAAAAACTACCGAAAATGGCAGAAGTAAAATTAATGAAAGGGAACGAGGTATTAGCCGAAGCTGCTATCCGTTGTGGATGTGATGCTTATTATGGTTACCCTATTACCCCGCAATCCGAAGTCATGGAGACTCTCATGTTACGCAAACCGTGGGAGGAAACAGGAATGGTCGTATTGCAGGCCGAAAGTGAATTGGCCTCTATCAACATGGTATACGGTGCCGCTGCTTGCGGTAAAAAGGCAATGACATCATCATCTAGCCCCGGTATCTCGTTGATGCAAGAAGGTTTAACCTACTTGGCAGGAGCAGAACTTCCCTGCTTGGTGATCGATGTAGTACGTGGAGGCCCAGGATTGGGAACTATCCAACCGGCACAAAGTGACTATTTCCAGGCAACCAAAGGTGGTGGTCATGGTGACTATCACTTGATCGTACTTGCTCCCGCTTCCGTTCAAGAAATGAACGATTTCGTAGGACTTGGTTTTGACTTGGCATTCAAATATCGTAACCCGGCCATGATCCTTGCCGATGGTGTTATCGGACAGATGATGGAAAAAGTTCAATTGAGCGAATATAAACCCCGCTGGACACAAGAAGAAATCGACAAGATGTCTGATAGCTGGGCTTTAACCGGTAAGAAAGCACACCGTTCTCACAACACGGTAACTTCATTGGAACTGGACTCTTACAAACAAGAGGTTTTCAACCACAAACTTCAAGAGAAATACAAAGCGATGGAAGAAAACGACGTTCTTTTCGAAGAAATTCAATGTGAAGACGCGGAATACATATTTGTGGCTTATGGATCAGCATCTCGTATTTGCCAAAAAGCAGTACAACTATGCCGTGAAAAAGGGATCAAAGTAGGTATCCTTCGCCCGATTACCCTTTATCCTTTCCCGAAGAAAGAAATTGCACGCTTGTCTAAGAAAGTTAAAGGTATCTTGACTGTAGAGATGAGTGCCGGTCAAATGGTAGAAGACGTTCGTTTGAACGTGGCCAATAACATCCCGGTAGAACACTTCGGACGTTTCGGAGGAGTAATCCCGACACCGGAAGAGATCGTTGAAGCACTTGAAAAACAAATTATAGGAGCATAAGCTATGTCAGTAGAATTAAAAGATATAATAAAAGAGGAGAATATTGTTTACAAGAAAACTCCCGTGCTTACCGATAACGTGATGCACTACTGTCCGGGATGTTCCCATGGCGTGGTTCACAAAATTATCGCGGAAGTGATTGAAGAAATGGGTATCCAGGACAAAACCATCGGTGTTTCTCCGGTAGGATGTTCCGTACTCGCTTACAACTATTTGGATATTGATTGGGCAGAGGCAGCACACGGACGTGCACCGGCCGTTGCAACCGGTATCAGCCGTATTCACCCCGATCGTTACGTGTTCACCTATCAAGGTGATGGAGACTTGGCATCTATCGGATGCGGGGAAATCATGCACGCTTGTAACCGTGGTGAAAACATCGTGGTAATCTTTATCAACAACGCAATCTACGGTATGACCGGAGGACAGATGGCACCTACCACCCTTTTGGGACAGGTAACCGCTACCACTCCTTACGGACGTGACGCTAAATTGAACGGATTCCCGATGAAATTAACCGAATTACTTGCACAATTGGATGGAACTTGCTACGTAACCCGTCAGTCAGTTCACACCCCGGCTAACGTGCGTAAAGCAAAAGCCGCTATCCGCAAGGCATTCGAGAATACCCGGAAAGACAAAGGAACTTCTTTCGTGGAAATCGTTAGTACATGTAACTCCGGTTGGAAAGTAACCCCGGTAGAAGCCAACAAATGGATGGTAGACAACATGTTCCCGAAATACCCGTTAGGAGACATCAAAGACATTTAATCAGTTCATAAAGTTCATAAAGTACATAAGGTCCATAAAGTCTCTGTACTTACCTTATAAACTTTACAACTTTATAAACCTTATAAACTCTAAAATTATGACAGAAGAAATCATTATAGCAGGATTCGGTGGACAAGGAGTTCTTTCTATGGGAAAGATTCTTGCTTACTCCGGAATTATGCAAGATCAGGAAGTTGCTTGGATGCCTTCTTACGGTCCTGAAATGCGTGGTGGTACTGCCAACGTGACCGTTATCCTGAGCGACGAGCGTATCAGCTCCCCGATCTTAACGAAATACGATACCGCTATCGTCTTGAACCAACAATCTATGGACAAGTTCGAAAGTATGGTAAAACCGGGTGGTACTTTAATCTATGACCCGAACGGTATCACTCACGAACCGACGAGAAAAGACATCAATATCTACAAGATCGAGGGAACCGCCATTGCCGCAGAGCAAGGTAACCCGAAAGTGTTCAACATGATCGTTCTTGGTGGATTCTTGAAGGTAAAACCGATCGTGAAACTTGACAACGTGGAAAAAGGTTTGCAAAAATCTTTACCCCCTCGTCATCACAAGATGATCCCGATGAACATCGAGGCCATCCAGACCGGAATGAACAGCGTTGAAGTTGTTAACCAACTATAAAACGAAATAACCCCGCCGGAAGGCGGGGTTATTCGTTTTATACCTCCTTATCTCCTCGCATTGCTTTCTCATTGCTCCTTCATCAACGTTTCGAAATATCAAATTTTCTTCTTTTTCTACTTGATAAAAATAAATAATAAATGATGATGCCTACAATGGGCAATAAAATGATACACAAAGTGAACACAACTTTATTAATCGGGTCTAAATCATTTCTTCTTAAAACTGAAAATAGACCTAAAACATCCACAACAATCAAGATTAACAGAACATACATAATCTAAATATTAAAATACAGTTAATTCTCCAACCTTCTTGGTAACATTATACCATCATTACATTGAAAGAGCAACTATCAATAACATAAATATCGTTATTCCTGCAAAATAATAATTTTTCATATTCAATCAATTATTTTCTCCAAAATCTCCCCCGCATCAACCATTCCCCCTACCATTCGTGACACCACGACACCATTGGGATCAATTAATACCTTCGTCGGAAACGAAGAAATATTAAATAAACGTACCACGTCATACTCGTCCCGTCCCTCGTTATTCAATATTTGAGTCCACGTCATCCCATCTTCCTTGACTGCTGTTTTCCAAAGTTTCCGGGCCTCGTTCAAATCTTTCACGTTCTCTTGGGCCACGTTGATAAAAACGACCTGTTTTTTGTACTTTTCATACAACTCTTTCAAATGAGGATGCGATGCCCGGCAAGGTCCGCACCAGCTTCCCCAGAAGTCCAGCAACACGTACTTTCCCCGTAACTTTTCAAGAGACACCGTTTTCCCGTTCATATCTTTCTTCACGAAATTCTTTGCCGGTTGCCCCGTTCTCGAATCCTTACTCCGCTCCAGACGCTGCGCGATCACCCGCCCGTAGGGACTTGCTTTCAAGTTTTCGGGGAAACGGTTATAAATATCTTCGGCCTCGTTCTCGTCAAACCAGATGTAATGTTCCCACAACTCCATCACCGAGATAAAACTATTCGGATTCTCCCGGATAAATGCCATGACCCGACGTTTTCCCGCATCCCATGACGCTTGGAACTCGTCCGGGTAATCCCTAATATCACCACCACGAATAATATTATCCATCACCAGTTGGTTATAACCCCGCTCGTCTGCCTCCAACAGATCATAATTCAGACGAACAAAATCATGAGAAATCGCTCCCCCTCTTTGCCATTCCAACTCGGCTACCTTCCCTTTCTCTGCATCAACCTTCACCACGGCAGCCTCTCCCGGAACAACGATAAAGTTGAAATGAGGATAATAATCATTCCCTCTTGCCGTGGGACAAGCTAGTTCTTCACACAACAAACGTACACTCGCTGCCACCGTATCTCGTCCCGCAAGGCTAATATCTATCATGTGATTATCGAACTCGTAATCTTCCCGTTCAAACTTTCCACGCAAGAAGTAAGAAACCGTCACTTTCCCTTTCTTCACCCCATCTATGGAGGCCCGCAGGCGGTATTCCTTCTTTCCCTCAAGATTCAACAGCGTCATGTAAAGCACTCGCCGATTCGTATTTTCAAACTCATCCAGATGATCCCGGAGTAACCCGGCCGCCAAAGTCTTTATAGCGTCATTCTCTTCTTGCAAGGCCCCCAAACCAAGCAATATGGAAAAACGATCCTTGGATTCCAGCGAGGCAAACTTTTCCCGGCAAATATCCAGATAAGCCTTCAAATCACCTTCCCAACGAACCCTCGCAATCTCATCCAATTCCGACATACAACCGGGATTCGCCAAAGCGGCCTTCTGAATCTTTGTTTCCAAATCCTGCAAAGCCTTTAAGTTTTCTCCCGTATCCGGGACTCCCTTCGCCATCACGAAAGGGATCATCTCTTGCCGTAGCCAATTATACAACAAAGGCTCGACAACCTCTTGTCCGTTTGCCTTGATAAAACGGTCTTTGTTGGCAAACACGTAATCGGCCTTCGGATCCTTGTAACTCAACGTGTAACGGGTATAAAGAAAGAAGTTTTCCGGTTTCACTCTCTTCTTATCCGATAGTTTATCAAAATACTCCTGTACAACCTTTCCACCGATCTCCCCGTTTCCCGTCTCCATCTGTAACAAAGCATACTCGTTCACCAACTCCGGTGTACGCTCTCCCTTCTCGTAACGACGTGTCAAACCTTCAGGCGACCATTTAGGATCAATTCCTTTCCTAATCTTGTCGACAAACTCATCCGCCGGACGGGCTCCTGCCGTTCGATAAACTTCCGTCCCATCCGCCCGTAACACCACGAATGTCGGGTAAGCCTTCACTTGATACTTCTTAGCTAACTCCACCCCTTCACCCTTCTCTGCATCCACTTTCAGATTCACAAACGTCCGGTTAAAATACTCGCCAACCTGATCTTGGGTAAATACCTCCGAAGACATCATCTTACACGGCCCGCACCACGTCGTGTAGAAATCAATGAATACCATCTTTTTCTCTTTCTCCGCAACAGTCTGCGCCTCCTTCATCGTCAACGACTTAAAATCAACTCCCTGAGCAAAAGATGACAGCGGTAAAATTACCGCTATCATCCAGAATAATATTAAATTTTTTCTCATACTTATTTCGTACTATTTCTCCAATCCATATCTTTCACCTTCACTAAATCCGTCCAATGACAACGCTCATCTGGTGTCAATTCAAATTTATTCTGATCCGTCCCTAACACATACTTCTGTAAAGTTCCCCCTGTCGTACTGTTATATGTCGCTATATACAAATCATTATACGTTGTATTCGACTGAATATCAAATTTCAACATAGTGATTTCATCATCCAGTTCCATCTTATACAATTTTTCATACCCCTTATTGTAATCATACGCATACAAGGTCTTTCCCACGGCATAAAGGAACATTGAACGTTTTGACGAAAAAGCAAACAATTTTGCATCATTTATCCCGGTCGCCAAAGAAGAATTTATGGCATAATAAGCTCGTTTATAAGCATTACTATAAGCATAGAACTTATAAATATGAAATTGATTGGTTTCAGTATCTTTCATCAAGGCAAATGAATTTCCGTTAGAACTTCCCCCCTCCGTATCCATCGTATTTTCTGCATACCATAACACCCGACCTTCCGGTTGAATCCACGGGAAAATATCTCCCGTTCCATCAGACAACTCTCGAGAATAAGTGTCAAACGTTCCAAAACGCAAGAAACGATTATCGTCCGTATCATAAAGCACCGCACCATACACGTACCCCGGAGACGAGAATATATAGGGATAAGCTTTGAACAACACATCCTGAGATTTTGAAGCCCTATTCATCGGATTCGGATAATACTCTCCACTATAAAGAGACACCATGAAAACATATCCGTTATCACAAACAACCATACGATTCGTGGACATATTTCCAGCTCTATTTTTAGCAATCATGTGTACGGGATTCAATTGCTCCGGCATTTCAAAACTTGAATAGACCATACGTTCGAAAGTATTTAAAGGATCGCCCTCAAATGTCGTCGTATTCACGTAATAGGAACGATCCTCCGTAGCAACCCATAATTTCACATACGGGTCCATAGACGCAGTATAAGCACTCGTGTACATAATACTTTTTGCTCCTCGCATAGGTGGCAATCCATTATTTGACAATAGGTTCTTCAACACGATCGTGTCACCCGGCATGGCAATCATGTCCACGTTCACGAATCCATCCTCATCCTCCCCAATCAAAAGGAATCCACGGGCAACCTCCGTTCTCACGACTAAAGAGGTATAATTCATCCACAACAGTCCGGTTTGCTTATCCCTCACTTTCAAATAAAGGGCGTAAGATCCCGGGTAAAGCTCCATAAAATACTTCAACTCCCGTTCCGTTCCTATCACTTCGCTAGAAAGATCACTAGCCACTCCCGGAACAGCTTTCCACTCGTACTCATATCTATCGGGTGTTAAACTGTCTAGTGAAAATAATAGCTTGGGTTTAATTTTCAGTGTATCTTTTTTAAAGATCATACTATAACCATCCCCCAGCTCGTCTATCACAATCTCATTCACCTCCGTGTAATCATAAGATCCCTTATCATCATAACAAGAAACTACGACACATGAAAAGGCTAACATCAAAAACAATATTATATTTCGTCTCATAACATACTATTTTATACATTCAACCTATTGTTCTGGTACCCAAGGTACTCCCACGACAGACGTCCAAGATACTCCCATGAACCACATCAAACGTCCATCATCCTCCAATACTGGAGTTCCTTTATCATAAAGCTCTTGTAGATAGTTAGCCATATGTTCTTGAATCACGGCTTGTTTCGCTCCCGGCATAGTTGCTTCAGTTTGAAAGTCTTCATACGTCAAATCAAACTGGTCACAAATCAACTTGTACTTCTTTACCGTGAAAACTCCCCAACGTCCACTTTCCGTATCTCCCGGCTGATCGTACACTCCCCCGATCCAACGAGCCGGTTTCACGATAAAGTCACTCATGATAATCTTATGCACGGAGGCATCAAATTCACTAGAACCTTCGCTAGACCACATTCCGGCTAACTTGCCCCATTCGGGAATACCGATAATAAAATCATTCGTTGGAAGGAGTCTTAAACCCAGCACTTTTTCAACCTCCATAATATTCTCGTTTCTTTTCAAATGGATAACCACATCCGCATAAGTCTGTCCGGCTTTAATCACCTGCATCTCCTCAAACGGTTCATAATTCTGATTCACCACAGCTGTGGTAGAATCTTTATCAACCACCATCTGGAAAGTCCGGTCATAATCCTTCACTCTTCCGGTTGACATCACTCTCACTTTCACCTCGTATGTATCTCCCAAAATGTTCACAAATTCGACGGGTGTGTAAGACTGGTTTGCCCATTTCGTCGTGTCTCCCCACTCGGCACCCCATTGCACGTAAAAGTAAACACCTTCTTCCCCATCATAATCTTTCACCTCTTTTTCACAACTGATCATTCCGATAGCCGCCCAAAAAAGAGCGATCATATATATTATCTTTTTCATATTCATGTCTTTTTAGTAAAACCATATTCCGTTTACTCCGCCCGCTGGCTCGTTTCACTATCCGGTAAGGGGAACACGTAACTATCCAAAGAAATATTCTTTATACTATTCACCGTACCTCCATCCGGGATGTGTTGCAAAGCATTCCGTTTATAATAGAAAAACAACTGTCCCTCACCAATAAATTCTCTCACATACTCGGCCCGAATCAAACTCTTTAACTCTTCCGCAGAAGATGCATTTTGATTCACGCAATTACGACTAAAACGCAACGGGTTAAAATACTTGTCTAAAGCCGTTTGTACATTAGTTTCACATTCTGCCGCAATCAAGTACAATTCGCTCATCCGAATCAGCGGAATCATATAACGATAAGCCTCCGACCCCGTCCGGGTTTCATCCATATACTTGATAAAATAGGTTACTTCCCGGTTATTCTCCACGGTAGATTCCCACATACGATAACGATAATCATTCTTATCATCATACGTTTCATTAACCCTACCCGTTGCCAGATCTCCCGCCATCGTCAATATACTCGTTGTCGCCAATGTCGGTACGAACAACGTCTTGTAAACAACATCCGGGCGAGAAGTATTGTAAAGAGAGAACAGTACCTCCGGAGAGAACACCCGGTCTGAATTAGCCTCCATGTAATCGGCATCAATCAATGGAAATAAAGGCGTATTCTTATCACTAACCTTTTCTATCACGGTTCGGGCATACTCGCCAGCCTTCTGCGTGTTTCCACTCCACAAATAGGCACGTGCCATTAAAGCATTTATTGCAAAATAATTCAACCGATACTGACGATAATTCATATCATTTGAACCAACCTCCTCCCCGTAATTCTTTGCCCCTTCGGTAATCACCGGATCAACCGTCAACAATAGACTGGCAGCCGTTTCCAAATCTTTAATAATATAACTCATCACGCTATCTGCCCGTAATAGAGGCTGCACGACACGATCCGCCACCGTCATATAAGGCATACAAACAGTTTCTTTACCCGTAGCCGACCAGATCGGACCGAACATTCTCAACAGATCCAAATGCATCATCGCCCGCAAGCCAATAGCTTCACCTTTAATCATACGATAATACTCGTCCGGTAGCACAGAATTTCCATTGCCACAATGCTCTATGATAGCGTTACAATTTGCAATCATAGTGTACAATCCTGACCAAATATTATCAATCTGAGTTTTATAAGTAGCATCCTCGTAGGAATAATCCATATAACGGGCATAAGCGTGATCTGCAATATTACAATTATAATATTGCGCCATCACGTCAATCATTCCCATTGTCAGATTACGACCGTACAAAGACGTCTTGTTCAATTCCGAATACACGCCATTTAGTGCGGTCATGAATCCCTCCTTATCCTTAAATAAGGTATTATCCATAATTCTATCTTCCGGGTCCACTTCCAGCCATGAATTACATGACACGAGTAATAATACCAACCCCGTGGCGAATACTGATTTTATCTTTTTTATTGCATTCATAATCAATCTACTTTAAGTCATTAAAACCTCACACCAAGGGAAAAAGCCACCGTACGGGCAAACGGGTAATCCAATCCCCGCTCATTTTTCACCGTGGAAATTCGGAATATATCATTCATGTACCCACGAATTGTCATGGAAGACGCTCCTATATACCTTAGCCATTTTGCTTGAGTCTCGTAACCCAAAGAAATAGACTCACCACTCAACGTGTTTTCATCCGCAACAAAACGAGAAGACATCGGGGTCGTTTCGGTCAATGAAATAGCTTTAAACTTACTCACGTCCCCCGGCTTTTGCCAACGATCGTACAAGGCCCGTTTATCCTGATTATACTTCAAAGCATTATCAGAAATATTCTCTACTTTATCATATAACGTGGATAAAAATATCTGACCACCTAACCGATACCGTAAATTAATTGAGGCCGTGAACCCTTTATAATAGAATGAAGTCCCGATAACACCTTCTACCTTAGGATCGGAATTTCCCACGACAACTTCATCCGCATAATCATGTACAAAAGTCTGCGTTCCATCCTTCTTGATAAAAATTTCCCGTCCGGTTGCCGGATCAATACCGGCGGAACGTACCGCCCATAAATCAGAAGGACTACCGCCATCGTAATATCTTGTCAGATTCGAACTTCTGTTATCTTGATTGTATTTATCCAAAGAATTCCCGATATTTTTATATTCGGACGTGATATGTCTGGCGTTCAGGTTAAAATTCCAATTCATATGCTCTTTCTGTAATATCGTGTAATTCAACACGGCTGTCACACCCTCCGTCACCTGTTTACCCAGATTCATCGGGGCTGTACTCGATCCCGTGGATGAAGGCATCTGCACGTAAACTAATAGAGGGTCGGTATTTTTAATGAAATAATCTACCGTTACCTTCAACCTGTTTTTCAAGAAAGCCATGTCAATCCCGTAGTTCTGATCAATCGTCTTCTGCCACTCCAGATTATTGTTTCCCCAAGTAGAGATTACAGCACTTAATCCGAATGGATTAGGATAAGCGGTAGAATACCCGTACACGTTCATTGAAATATAAGCATCGAAATTCTGGTTTCCGGGATTACCGATAGAAAAACGTAACTTCAAATAGTTAATCCAATCCTGTCCTTTAAAGAAAGCCTCGTTATGCACGTTCCAACCTAATCCAATGGCCCAAGTAGTCGTAAATTGCTGTGATAACCCGAAAACGGATGATCCGTCCGAACGAAAATTCGCATCCAGTAAATAGCGATTATCATAAGCATAACCGGCATTTAGATAATAACTAGCCGACCGTTTTTCCGTGTTGGAATAGTTCGGTTTGCCCCCAGAAGGATACCCCGTAGAAAAAGACGGATTAGAATAACGGTCATCAATAAATCCTCTTGAAACAAAGCCACTCGATTTGGCCTGATTAGATGCTAAACGTATACCACCCACGGCATTTACCATGTGTTTCTCATTAAATAACTTTCCGTAAGTCACATTAAAATCACCGTCGTAACTCAAGTTCTCTTCATTCGTCTCCGTGTAAGTTCCTTTCTCCGTAGACTCGGCACCGACAAAATCAGAGGCTTTCGGAGATTTAAACACTTCCGCTTTTGCAGATGATTTACTAATACTGAAACGTCCCTTTACCCGTAACTCATCATATACTCGCCAGTCGATCTCGAAATTATTTCTGAATCCGAAAGAACGACTTTCGTTTGAACTATTCAATATCATATCATACAACGGATTATACACGTTCAGAGTCTTCAGATATGAAGATGAATTAATGTCAGAATCCGTGTAAGTTTCCATAACTTGATCCGGCTCTCCATACTCGTTCAACTTCCGATGATACGGGTTCGCCCGGGAGAACTCAGAAAAGGACACATTCTCACGAGAAGACATCGTGTAATCCAGATTCAAATAGTTCGTGAACGCCACGGTTTTATAACGATACATCAACCTCACGTTACCATTCAACACATCACGATCAGAACCTTTCATCACACCTTGTGTCTTATTATAACTGAAACCAATCCCGTAACGCATCCGGTCATCCCCTCCCTCTGCAAAAAGATTATGACTATGAGAAGTTGCAAACCGCAAAGGTTCACTCATCCAGTAAGTATCAACCCCTCGTTTTACTTCCGCCAAACGCTGATAGTACAATTGCTGGTATCCCTCCGACACGATCTCTCCATTAACATCTAAATCTCCATAATACCCAGCTAAACGTTCAAACTCTAATTTCTCTGCAGAATTCATCAAATTGTAATCAGACAAATCTGCAAACGTGAAATTCAAATTTCCGTTATAATTCAACCTGAGCGTCCCTGCTGCCGGAGCCTTTGTTTCCACCACTACAACCCCGTTGGCAGCCTTCGCACCGTAAATAGCCGTGGCTGCGGCATCTTTCAGTACCGTAATACTCTCCACCCGATCCATACTCAAATCACTAATTGTAGCTAACGTCGTCTCAAAACCGTCCAATATAAACAACGGTTGATTCGGGTCTGTCTCGTACTCCTGTGTCAAACCAATCACGCTCGTTTTACCACGCACGTTAATATCCGGCAAACGGTTGGGGTCAGAACCAAACTGATTGTTCTCCATAATGGCAAAAGAAGGGTCCATCGTCTTCAGACTCTGCAACACGTTCGTGTTACCGATCGTCTTTAATTCCTTCGCCGTATAAGTTGTCGACGATCCTGTGAAACTCTCTTTCTTACGAGAATAAATACCCGTCACGACAACCTCGTCCAGTCCCTGTACTTCTTCTTTCAATACAACGGTCCACTCTCCGCTTTTTGGAATATTTTTATAAGAAATTGTTTGAGAAACCATCCCAATAAAAGAAAATACAAGTTCAGCGTGAGTTGTATCAGTAACAACAATTGAAAACTCTCCTTCCAATCCCGTCGTTACGCCTAACGTTGTCCCTTTTATTAATACCGTTACCCCCGGTAGCGGATGTTTTCCCTCGTCAACCACTTTTCCTTTTACGGTCACGGCTTTTTTATCCGTACCACGAGTAGACTGTTCCGTCTTAGCCACGATCACCACGATATTATCCTCGATATAAAAATCGAGAGACGTTCCTTCCAGACATTTTTTCAGAATATGCGTCACGTTATCAGAGGTAACATTCACGGAAATCTTCCCCACGTTCTTCACCACTTGATCATTGTACACGAAGGTGTACCCCATTTTCTGTTTAATTTCGTTAAAAGCAACTTGTAATTCCACGTTGTCCAGTTTGATCGTCGTTCGTTGACCCAGCGCTGTGGCCGTGAACGAGACAAACGTCATCAGTAGGGACAACATTGTTAACCTCATCATCAACAAAAAATTCCCATGGGCTCGCCTAAAAAACCCACTCGTTCTGATTTTTTTCATAACTTTGTATCATTAAAATTTCACATTGTGCCTCAGGCACCTTACTTAAACGGGGGATGGTCCAGATCTCCCGTTTTTTCTATTTTACAGTCACCGTATGGCCATCCACGGAGATAGTCACCATGCCAGTTCGTTCTATTAATCTCAATACTTTATTAAAATCATCAAATCGTTGCATCTCGATCGTGAAACACTCGTTCATCACCGCCGGATTCTCAAAAATAACCTGCACGTCATACCAGCGAGATAGTTCCTCCATTATATCTTTCAAGGAAACATGAACAAAATGGAATTTTCCCTCATGCCATGCCACGTAAGGAGCCACATCCACGTCAAGTACTTCAAGATCGTTTGTACCCGGAGCCTCAAAAGCTTGTTGACCCGGTTTCAACAGCACAGTGTTATCCGCCCCCTTCACCTGTACACGTCCTTTCACCAGAGTTGTCGCCCGGGAAGACCCGCCATACGCACGAATATTAAATTCAGTTCCGAGTACCCGAACCGTGTAGTCTTTCTCCACCTCCACGATAAAAGGTTTCGCCTCATCATGTTTCACGTCAAAATAAAGCTCCCCCTTCGCGTACACTTTCCGTTCCTTCCCTGTAAACACGGTCGGGAAACGAAGAGACGATTCCGCATTTAACCATACCACCGTTCCGTCGGGCAGCACGACTTTATACTCTCCCCCCCTCGGAATCCGGATTTCGCTGTATTGGGCCGCACTTATTTCCGCACTATCACTTTTGTAGGTCAACGTCCCTCGTTCATTCACGAACCGGCCACCTTCAAACAACTGTAAGTCACAAATACTGTCTTTACCCAAATCGACCACTTTGCCATCAGGTAAATAAAGCTGTGCCGTTGATACTCCCGGAACAATTCGCTCTTGCCGTAGCTCCGGCACTCCCGGTTCTACCTGCCGCATATTCAAGTACATTATCCCGATCAAAAGAGGAACAATCAATGAAGCTGCCACCGCCCAGCGACGCATCACAAGACGACGACGCAACCCGGTAGCCCGTTCCAAACGGAGCCACGTTTTCTCCCTTCCTTTATCCAGTCGATCAAAATAGAACGACTTTTCCAGCATATTCTCCTTGTTGCAAATTTTCTCGAACAATTCCCTATGCCTTCCTTCACGTAACCAGGATTCGAGCATTTCCCGTTCAAACGCAGAGAGTTCCCCACGTAAAAAACGATAAATAACAAGCTCTATCCTAGGATCAATTTTCTCCATTTTTCAAAAATTTCCCCTAAAACGTGAACACCTCCCCACAGGGTGACACCCTTTGTAAAAAAAAATTCTTTAAACGCCCAAAAGAAGTAATAACAACCACTGAATACCCTTCAACCGTTCCCGTAACATCCTGTAAGCACGCAATTTAATCGTCTTCACCGTGTTCACGGAAACTCCTAACTCTTTCGCAATTTCAGGATTGGAAAGGCCCTCCATCGTCAGAATCACGACCCGACGGGATCGCTCTGACAAATCCTTTATCGCATCGTACACCATCGCATGGACCTCCTCTTCAAGAATAAATTCTTCCTCTCCCTCTTCCGTGAGCCACAGGATTAATTCCGGCTCATTGCGACGTTGCACTTTTTGGTGACGCAGGTAATCCAAACAAGCATTTCTGACACTCATATACAGGAAACTTTTAATTGCCGCAACAAAATAAAAGTCCGCCCGTTTCTCCCACACCTTCAGGAAAGCATCTTGCACGAAATCTTCAACAATCTCATCATCCTCAATATACTGGAAACCGTACGACTTCACGGGGAGATAATATCGATCAAAAATCTCCTTGAAAATCACACCATTTCCAGCCCGGAACTTTTTTATTAGAACATCCTCTGATTTCGTCAAAACAATAAGTACTAATTACAAGAAACACTTACTTTACATGAACTCAAAGTTAATATTTTCTTTCTTTCAATACAACTCCCTTAACAATTTTAATGACAATATCTTGCCTTTAAAGGGCAAAACATGCTGAAGAACATACCAGAGGAGACGAGGTCGCTTCCCAAAATTAGTTTACCAAACTTACCTGCTTATAGTAAACCACATCCCCGACAAGACAGGATGAGATAAGGCAGAAAACGGGGATCAACTTCGGTACACTCTCGGTATTCCTTCGCTACTCCCTCGCTCGTGAGCGAGCGTGTACCGACCGTGCGAGGAAAATAAATCGGGGGTAAAGGCTTATCACACCCTTTACCCCCCGAAACATCTTTTCGTTCTCTTCCTAAATCACCAGCAAGCCGTATAAATCACGGCTAACAAAATACAAATCACGTAAGCACAAATATTAAATACCTTATCGGTTTTGAACATTTCAGAGGTCAACACCAAGCCTTTCGGGTCGTCATCCGTCTTGCAGGTAGCCAAACTAACCATACCGATTGTTACCATCGTCAACAAGAACGTGTACATCATCTGATCGAGGAACGGCATTTCGATGGGCAGGAACTTCAACAACAACGCCACGGGAATAGAGATCAGCACTCCGATTATAGCCCCCCGGTTCGTAGTCTTCTTCCAGAACAATCCCATCAGGAACACGGCCAGTATACCGGGGCTCACTAACCCCGTGTACTCTTGAATATACACGAACATCTGATCGAAATTAGCCATCATAGGAGCAATCAAACCCGCAATCACCAACGCCACGGCTGCCGTGATCCGTCCCACACTCACTAATTTTTTGTGCGAGGCCTCCCGATCCATGTAAGGTTTATAAATATCCATCGTAAATATGGTAGAAGTCGAATTCAGCATGGAGGCCAACGAAGAAACGATAGCCGCTGCCAATGCCGCCAGCACCAAACCCTTCAAACCCGTGGGTACAAACGTCCCGATCAGCCACGGATAGGCTTTATCATTTCCTCCCGTCATCTCGAACATTGCCGTCACGGACGGGTCTTTAGACTCCGTGTACATCACGAAAGCCACGATTCCCGGAATAACCACGATCAAAGGCACGATCAATTTCAGAAATGCCGCAAAAGCAATACCTCGTTGAGCCTCTTTCAATGACTTGGCCGCCAACGTCCGCTGGATGATGTATTGATTGAACCCCCAATAATAGAGGTTTGCCACCCATAAACCACCGATAAGCACGGCAATACCCGGCAGGTTTTTAAACTCCGGGTTATCCTTCGAGATAATCATATGGAACTTATCGCCCGCCGTGTCCACGACGTGGTTAAATCCCTCCACGACACCGCCACCGGGCAACACGTTATCCAAAGCGATAAGCGTGGTTATAACGCCCCCGACGATCAACAAGGCCACCTGAATCACATCCGTCCAAGCCACTGCCGACAATCCCCCGTAAATGGAATATGCCGCGGCAACAAAGGCCAGCCCGACAATGGCAGGAATGAACAACTCCCCGTTACCCGTACCAATAATCGTATCAATAGCTTTTGCCCCCAGGAAAAGCACTGAAGTCAGGTTCACAAAAATAAACAAGGCGATCCAGAAAACGGCAAGAATAGTCTTCAGGTTTGTCGAAAAACGTTTTTCCACGAATTCGGGGATCGTGTAAAGCCCCTGTTTGATAAATATAGGTAAAAAGAATTTACCCACAATGATTAAGGTCAAGGCTGCCATAAACTCATACGAGGCAATGGCCAGTCCCACAGCGAACCCCGATCCGGACATCCCGATAAATTGTTCGGCAGAGATATTCGCCGCAATCAACGAGGCCCCGATAGCCCACCATGGTAACGATTTGCTCGCAAGGAAATAATCCTCCGTTGTCTTCTGCACACCTTTCTTACCTCTTGACACCCACAATCCCACGGCGATAATCATTAAGGCATACGCCCCGAAAATGAAATAATCCCAGAACTCAAAACTCGTGTTCAACATTTTTCCAATTGTTATGGTTTATACTTAGTAAATTTTCCTCGCCCCATCACCAATGTCCGCCACGTAAAACTCGGCATTCAATCCAATTTTATCATGATACACGGGAGCCAACTTCTCGATAAATTCCTGCACGTTGTCTTCTTTCACAAGGCTCACGGTGCAACCACCGAAACCGCCCCCCGTGATCCGGGACCCCAGCACACCCGGCAACTTCTGCCCTTCCTCTGCCAGCGTATCCATCTCGACACCGGTAACCTCGTAATCTTCCTTCAATGACCGATGCGACGCGTTCATCAATTCCCCGAAACGAACCAAATCCCCCTTTTGCAACACGTCAATGGCCTCGTTTACCCTAGCGTTCTCCGAGACGGCATGACGAGCCCGGCGATAAACGGTTTCATCAGAAATCAGATGCCGCACCCACTCCAATTCTTCCTCGCTCAAATCACACAGATGTTTCAAGTTCAGTCCTTGATTTATATCGGCCAAAGCCTGTTCACACTGGCTCCGCCGCACGTTATACTCGGAAGTAACCAGATCATGGTTCTTATTTGAATTGGTGATTACCAATTTATACCCATTGAGGTTTAGCGGGATCAAATCATAATCCAAAGTACCGCAATCCAGCGCAATAGCGTGTCCCTTCTTTCCCATACCCACGGCAAACTGATCCATAATCCCGCAATTCATACCCACGAAAACATTCTCTGCCCGTTGTGACATTTTCACCAACTCCACCACGTCCAGCCCGGCATTCAACTGATCGTTCAGCATAAACGCCGTCACGACCTCTATCGAAGCTGACGAGGATAACCCGGCCCCATTCGGAATATCCCCGAAATACAGAATGTTAAAACCCCACGGGTCAAGCCCCCGATCCGAGAACTCCTTCACCACGCCCAAAGGATATTTCACCCATTCACTGGGTTTATTCTCAAAAATACTTTGATCACATTCCACTTGAAAAGTTTGGTTCATACTGGCGAAAGCAATCTTCCGATCCTCCCGACGAGCCACGGCCAGATAAGTCCCGAAACTTAACGCACACGGGAATACCCGTCCCCCGTTATAATCAATATGTTCCCCGATTAGATTTACCCGTCCGGGAGCAAAGTACAGATGTTCAACCTTTGTCCCGCAAATTTCCTCAAATCTTTTTTCCAACACGCCTGTATCCATTTTAATTAATTTAAAATTTAGAATTTAAAATGGGGTCTAACGCCATATGTCTACAAAGTTAAAGTATTTTCTTTAAAATTTTATATTCAACACGAATGAAAATTACATTCTATTGCTTATTTTTATGAGTCGATTAAAATCATGGATCATGGAATTGAAAGAATATATTCTCAAGAATGAATGCCTTGAAATTCACGTATGTAATCTCGGCGGGATTATAAAAAACATATTTGTACGCGATTGCAGGTGGAAACTTGTAGACGTGGTTTTAGGATTTGATACCCTTGAACAATATATTGACCCGGAGTACCGGAAAAATTACCCTTATTTCGGGGCGCTCATCGGACGCTATGGTAACCGCATCAAAGGCGGGGAGATCACGATTGACAACAAGACTCACGTGTTGAACAAGAATGAAAAAGAAAATACCCTCCACGGGGGAACACCCGGATTCGATCAACGTCTTTGGGACGCGGAGCAACCGGACAACGAACATCTCATTCTGCACTACACTAGCCCGGACGGGGAGAACGGTTTCCCCGGTACACTGGACGTCACGGTTCGTTATTCCATTGAAAACAACGTGTTCCGGGTGATTTACGAGGCTAGTTGCGATCAACCGACACACGTGAATCTCACGCAACACCCCTATTTCAATCTAAGGCCGACCGACGAGAATATCGGGAATCACGAACTACGGCTTTATACCTCCCACTATCTGGAAACAACTCCTGATTTAATCCCAACGGGAACTGTCCTCTCGACAGACAAAAAACACGCTTTCAATTTCAACAAACCGCTTTTCCTCGCCTTGCAGGAAGACGGGTTGGATGATTGCTACACGTTCGGAGATCCGATAGAACCCCAACTCATGGCCGAGTTGTCCCACCCGAAAAACGGGATCACGGTCACCATCCTGTCGGATTACCCCGGCTTGCAGGTTTACACGGGTAAATACATCGACGTGGCCAACGGGAAAGGCGGAAAGCATTACGGTCCCTATTCGGGAATTGCCCTAGAGACACAAATGCTCCCGGACAGTCCCCACCATCCTTGTTTTCCTTCCACCCGTTTGAACCCGGGCGAACAGTATCTTCACAAAACGATCTACTCGTTCAACTGTATCAGCGTGGAAGAAGACTACGAGGACGAAACCGAGGGATAAATCGATAGATTTATTTTCGTTTGGTTTTTAAGAAGAACATCGGGATCACAGCCAATAACGTAGTAACGAATGCCACGAAAAACACATCGTTAATCCCACTGATATAGGCCTCCATGTCCACGTGTTCCAATGCTTAACCCGTCCACCACGTTCGGGCAAGTCTCTCCTATACAAACAACACGAGAATCGACAACAAGAGCTGCAAACAAATGAAAAAGAGAACACAAATTACTTTTCCGGATATTTCACATAAGAAACAGATGATAATATACACGTTCGACATTTACTTTGTAAAGCCTATATTAAAAGGTTTATTTATTATTCTTTTGAATCATTGCTTAATTTTATTAGTTTTGCAAAAAGCGATCGGTAATGGACATAGAAAAATTACATGGTACGGACCCTCGGTTATACCAACTCGTGGCACCGTTGGTAATGAGCATTCCCGTACTCCGGTACAATAACAACTATCCGTTCAAGACCTCCGTCCACCACAAATGGCTTGTGGCAACAGAGAAGGGAGTGGTGAAAGGTTTCATGCCTATTGACATAAAGAGTACGGGCGCCTGTATTGATAATTATTACGTATCAGGAGGCAATTCCTTGTTACTATCCGCCTTGATTGACTTCGCAAAAAAAGAATTTGCAGGGGAACAACCTCTTTTTGCCGTTTCCCACACCCGAGATGCAGAAACCTTCAAAATAAACGGTTTTATAGTTTCAAAAGAGTGGAAATTGTATATAAAAATGGTATATCCTCCAGCTTATGAGAATAAAAAAAAGTGTGTATGATGTCGTGCAAAACCGACTAGAGCGAATTTTTTCTGATTTTGATAACGTGTACGTGTCTTTTTCCGGCGGCAAAGACAGCGGGGTTTTACTAAACCTCTGTATTGACTATATCCGTCAGCATAAACTAAAACGGAAACTGGGCGTTTTTCACATGGACTACGAAGTGCAGTACAACGAGACGATCCGGTACGTGGACCGCACGCTCGCCGATAACGCTGACTTGCTGGAAGTCTACCGGGTATGCATCCCGTTCAAAGTCTCCACGTGTACTTCCATGTACCAGCGTTTCTGGCGCCCGTGGGAAGACAATTTACGAGATCTGTGGGTCAGGGATATGCCCGAAATATGCTACCGCAAAGAAGATTTTGATTTCTACACAGAAGAGATGTGGGACTACGATTTTCAAGTCAAATTTGCAGAATGGTATCACCGGAAGAAAAACGCTCAACGTACTTGTTGCCTCATCGGGATTCGCACGCAAGAAAGCTACCATCGCTGGCAAGCCATCCACCGGGACAGGAATTACCACAGTTACAAGCACTTGAAATGGACTCACAAAGTAACAGCAAATATCTTTAACGCCTACCCCATATACGACTGGCTTACCACGGACATCTGGACCGCCAACGGAAAATTTCAATGGGACTACAACCACCTGTATGATCTCTACTATCAGGCAGGAGTTCCTCTTGAAAGGCAACGCGTAGCCAGCCCGTTTATCTCGCAGGCACTTTCCAGCTTGAAACTCTACCGGGCCATAGATCCGGACACATGGGGCAAAATGATTAACCGGGTCAACGGGGTCAACTTTACCGGGTTATACGGGGGTACTTCCGCCATGGGCTGGCAGTCCATCACCCTCCCGGAGAACATGACCTGGTCATCCTATTTTAAATTTCTCCTTTGCACGCTGCCGGAAGAGGCCAGAGAAAACTACTTGCACAAACTCTCCGTGAGCATGGAGTTTTGGCGAAACAAAGGCGGCTGTCTGGCAGAAGAGACCATCGCCAAACTCCGACGAATGGGAATCCCGATCTCGGTTAGCGAAACGACAAATTACAAGACAGATAAAAAGCCCGTGCGCATGGATTATCAGGATGATGTACGTATTCCGGAGTTCAAAGAACTCCCCACGTTCAAACGTATCTGCATTTGTATCCTGAAAAACGATCATGCCTGTAAATACATGGGGTTCGCCCCCTCGAAAGCCGAACGGGAACGCCGGGCCAAGGTGATGCAAAAATATAAATCTATCATGGAATCTTATGGAAGAATATAAAAGTCCCGTATACAACGTTATTTCCGTCCCGATTGATAAGGTGGTCGCCAACACCTACAACCCGAACGTGGTGGCACCCCCGGAAATGAAACTATTGGAACTATCCATCTGGGAAGACGGCTACACGATGCCCTGCGTTTGTTACTACATCCCGGAAAAGGATATTTATGAACTCGTGGACGGTTTTCACCGCTACAAAGTCATGAAAACATCCCAACGGATATTCGAACGAGAAAAGGGATTACTCCCCGTAGTCGTCATCAACAAAGATATTTCCAACCGCATGGCCTCCACCATCCGGCACAACCGGGCAAGAGGTACGCATAGCATCGAATTAATGACCGAAATCGTGGCCGAACTGACCAAAGCCGGAATGTCCGACACTTGGATCATGCGTAATATCGGAATGGATAAAGACGAATTGTTACGCCTGAAACAAATCTCCGGGCTGGCAGAATTATTTGCCGACAAGGAATTTAGCCTAACAAGAGATGATTGAGGTAATGAATTGATTTATGATTTACGATTTATAATTGAAAAAAAAGCGTTGACTTGTGGGAGAGAATCTAAAATCGTAAATCATAAATCTAAAATTAATTTGTCTTCCAGTCCCCGATGTTTCTCTCCTTCGGGTCGAAATTGACACCGATTTTCATGAGTTTCCGCCCATCGACGGTATAGGGAATAAGATAACCCCGATCGTCAATCTGGGCGAGGGCTTGCTCTGCACTGCCGTCCAGCTTAAACTCGAAGACGTAAATGTAGTCGGCAGTTTTCACAACGGCATCGGCTCGTCCTTTGGCACTTCGCACTTCAGCTTCGGAGAATTGTCCCATGAGCTTGAAGACAAGGTAAAAAATGGTCTGATAATGACGTTCCGTGCGGTCGTTCAGCTCGTAGGAAATCCCAGCAAAGAAAGCTCGAAGGCGGGTGAGGAAGGCATCGGGATCACCTTCCCGTAGCTCCCGGATGAATTTACCGATATAGAAACTCGTGTCCGTTTCCTTAATCGGGGTATAGAACGGGGTAACAAAGTTGAGGAAACCGTATTTTACTTCCTCGTTGGGGAATCCCAATGTGTATATTTGAAATTCGTTATCGTATTTTTTGATAGTCAAGTAACCACTCTGGTAGATCATAGGAACCGGGTTATTGATGTCGGCCCGATCGTCAGTGAGTGATGCGGCAGAAACCTCTATACCGTCGAGTTCTCGCAGGTCAAAATCAGTCTTCTTCAGTATCTCGACAAGGAAGGTAGGAGTTCCGCTAGCGAACCAGAAATTATCGAACATGGTCGTATCAAGCACGTTAAGTATGCTGAACGGATTATAGACACCCACCATATCTCGGTAGTTGAAGTGATACCCGTCATACATACGGGTGAGACGTTCCATGCAAGCCTCCCCGTCGAGGTGGTTTGCCTCGGCCAATAACTTTAACTCCGGGACGAAGTTCGCACGTATCTCTTCACCAGTAAGACCGCAAAGCGTGGCGTACCGGGGATCGAGACTAATATCTTTAAGTTGATTGAGATTACTGAATATTCCCATCTGGGCAAACTTGGTTACCCCGGTGATGAAAACAAGACGCAGCCACGGGTCGGCACTTTTTAGCACGGAATAGAATGCGGTCAGCGTGTCCCGGAAGGCTTTCTGCAAAGTCTCGTCATGAAAACTGTTGAGCAAGGGTTTGTCATACTCGTCAATCAAGACAACAACACCCCGTCCGGTTTTCTCATACGCTTTTCGAATGACTTCCATGAAACGACCGGAGTGAGTGATACCCTTCCCCCCGGTTTCATAAATCTCTTCCCAGTACAGTAACTGCCGCTCCAACATATCATGCAATCGATCGGGCGAATCGTATTTCTCAGCATTCAGGTCTAGGTGTAGCACAGCGTGGACGTTCCATTCTGTTTCCAACCGCTCAATGGCAAGCCCCTTGAAAAGTTCTCGTTTGCCTAGGAAATAGGCCTCCATCGTGGAAAGCAACAAACTTTTACCAAAGCGCCGAGGGCGGCTGAGGAAATAGGGCTTCCCCATAGTCGCAAGACGATAGACAAACTCTGTTTTATCGACATACACGAAGTCATTTTGACGAATGTATTCGAAACTCTGTATGCCGATAGGCATCTTGCGAGGAAGGGATAATATTTGATTCATGAACGTTCTCTTTACTTTTATTTAGGCAAAGTTACGAAAAACTTATTTATAAAGTTCATGGTTCATAAAGTTTATAAGCCCCATCCGGAGTATCTAGCCCATTTGTTCGCCCGTGATTATCCCCTAGTCTATCGATAGACTAGGGCAAAAACATAGCATCTTCACAGCATGAACATAGCAAGAACAATCTTCCATGTACTTGCCGTATTCCTGTGATGTAATTGTTTGGTATTTGTCCTAGCCCATCCCTAGCCATACCCTAGGGTAATGACAAGGCAGCAATGATCAAATCGTTTCAAAGTATTTCACCAACTTATCATGAGGCACTGAAACACAGATACGGGAATAATTCTTCGCGTACTCCTGCCGGGTTTTCGTGAAGAAAGAAAGTGATACGGCACCAATATAGTGTTCCAGCAACTCCTCCTCACCACGATTCACGATCACGAAAATGCCTCGTGGCGTGGTTCCATGATAAAATTCTTCCGCCAGCAAGCCTCTCGCCCGCAAATACTCGATATTCAAAGCTATATCCCGGGTAGTACGCTCTTTAAATGCCGTCACGGCCTTTTTCCCTTCCGGCGTTGTCAGCAAGCGTAACACGAGTTCCTGTGCAAAACCGTTAATCCCGTTCGTGTTATACATCACCCTCACCTCCAACTCATCATGCAACTCCTTGTTACACGTGTGGATAAACCCAAGTCGCTGGCCACTCAACCCGACCGACTTGCTAAAGCTTTCCGTGATAATCACGTTATCCAGATTCATCAGACGCGTGTAATAATCATCTGAAGCATCCATAAACAACCGACGATAGGGACAATCATAAAAAATCACCACCCCGGCATCATTCAACGCCCGAATAATATTCAATTGTTCCTCGTCATCATGCTTGTCTCCCAGCGGGTTACTCGGATCACTAATTAACACGGCATTTCCCCGCAAACGATCGATCATCGGGAGTAAATCCGCTTGACTGTCATATCCTTCGCTCTCCACTGAACGAATCTTGAGCATTTTGAAATAACATCCCCAATAATACGAGGGCAGGAATAACTTTCCGATATTCACGGTCTGTGCCACGAGATCAAGGGCATGCATTCCCCCTGCCGTAATTAATATATTATCCGGCGAAGACTTTCCGGCAAAAAACTCCTCGTTAATTGCCGCTCGTAAGTCCGGACGCCCGGCTCCATGCGGGTACACCTGTATCTCCGGAGAATTAAAGTTTATTGATTTCACGACTTCTGTCAAGTCGATATTTACCACTTGATTCACACCCCGGTTCAAGGGCAAATACTCTTTCCCACTCTTCTGGGAAAGTTCTTTCAGCGTCTCCCCGATTTGCACGATACGGGAAAGAGCGGCCCCACTCTTGTTTATTTTCATCGCAATCCAGCGTTTTTAATTATCGTTCTGTTTCAATCGTTCGTTAATCAAATCCCTGTATTCGTAATAAAGGTCTTCCAGCAAAGGCATCTTCTCGGCAAAGAAAGCGTATATCCGCTCGTGATCCTCCACCCGGTAAAGATTCACCCCCCGCAACTCGAAATAAATCGCGCTGATCTCCTGCCCCTCGATCCCGGTATACTCCTCTTCCCACTTCAACTCGTCACCGCACTCCGCCCGAAATAACGTCTGGTAAGATAACATACATTCGTACACCTCGAACCGACGTAACTCATTTTTATGGTCTATTTGGAATAACACGAGAGCCTTCTCCCGGTCCGCGTAAAATTTCAACTGCGTGGATCGTATCTTCACCCCCGTGAGTACCCATTTCCGGTAAATATGTTTCCGCTTGCAATAGCGCTTGAAACCTTCCCAGAATTTCACCCGAATCTCTTTTGCCTCTTCTTTCGTGAACACCTCTGATAAATTAAAATTAGTATGCAGGGACAACCCCGCAAATATAACAAAAATTGCAAAGTATTTCATATATTTGCGGGAGTGATAAAGTTTAAGGTTCATAAAGTCCATAAGGTCTATAAAGTTTATAAAGTCAATGGACTCTTGCGGGGCGCTTGGTCCACGGTAGCCCAAGTTGCCGTTAAACACCGTCCGAAAGACACCCGTCACTTTAGACCTTATGAACTTTATGAACTTTATGAACTTTATGAACTTTATAAACCCATTATTTATGTTGACATTAAAATACTATCAAGATAAAATCGAGGCCGGATGTGATGAGGCCGGCAGGGGATGTCTGGCAGGACCGGTTTTCGCGGCAGCGGTAATCCTTCCTGAAGACTTTTCCAACGAAATGCTTAACGACTCGAAACAACTCTCTGAAAAGAAACGGGATGAATTGCGCACGATCATTGAACGGGAAGCCCTCGCGTGGGCCGTGGCCAGCGTGGATAATAACGAAATCGACAAAATCAACATCCTCAACGCCTCCATCGAAGGGATGCATAGGGCGCTGGCACAACTAAGTGTCACCCCAGAACATATTCTGATTGACGGCAACCGGTTCAAACCCTACCGGAACATCGAACACCATTGCATCGTAAAAGGGGACGGGAAATACATGGCTATCGCGGCAGCCTCCATTCTGGCCAAAACACACCGGGACGAATACATGAAAAAATTGCATGAAGAGTACCCCGTTTACGACTGGATCAGCAACAAAGGCTACCCGACCAAAAAACACCGGGAAGGCATTTTGCTCCATGGAATTACCCCTTATCATCGACAAAGTTTCACGTTGCTCGACCCGCAACTAAAACTAGATTTCGATCACTAAAAATAACAAATGGTACGATAGTTGTTACCCCTCAATAGAGGTAAACTTTTAATTTTTAACTTTTAACTTTTAGTTTTTAACTTATAACTTTTAACTTAATCCTATGCCCGTAATCAATTCCATCATATCCATGTTCTCGACCAAAAGGTTGGCACAAATCGATTTCTTCAAAGAAAATCCGATTCAGGTGCAACGAGACACGTTGGTTGAATTACTTCGCAGAGCCGCTGACACGGAGTACGGACTGAAATATGATTTCGACTCTATTTTGACGGCAGAACAATACCGGGAACGCCTGCCCATCATTCACTACGAAGAGCTGGCCCCCTATTCAGAGCGATTAATGAACGGCGAGCAAAACCTGTTATGGCCGGAACCCATCACGTGGTTTGCCAAATCGTCAGGCACAACAGCGGCAAAAAGCAAGTTTATCCCGGTCAGCAAAGAATCTTTGGAAAGCTGCCATTTCCGAGGCGGTAAGGATGTTATCTCCATTTTCAATAAACTATACCCGGATGCACAAGTATTCAACGGGAAGACCTTGGCTCTAGGGGGAAGTAGCGAAATATCCAAGACAAACAACAACTGCCGTTACGGGGACTTGTCCGCCATATTAATCTCCAACACCCCGTTCTGGGCCAACATGATGAAGACCCCCGACCAATCGATCATGCTCATGAGCGAATGGGAAGAAAAGATTGAAAAGATATGCGACACCACAATCAAAGAAGATGTACGCAGTCTCGCTGGGGTACCCTCTTGGTTCCTCACGCTCATCAACCGGATTCTGGAACGCACGGGAAAAAGCAACCTTCACGAAGTATGGCCAAACTTGGAACTATTCATTCACGGTGGCATAAACTTCACCCCCTACCGGGAACAATACAAACGCCTGTTGCCCGACCCGAAAATGAAATACATGGAAACCTACAACGCATCGGAAGGTTTCTTCGGATTACAGGATGATCCCGGCGACTCGTCTATGCTGTTAATGCTAGACTATGGCGTTTACTATGAATTTGTTCCGATCAGCGAACTGACTAAACCGCATCCCCGGGCTCTTCTATTGGAAGAAGTAGAAACCGGGGTGAACTACGCTCTTGTTATTTCCACGAATGGTGGATTATGGCGCTACATGATCGGGGATACGATTATGTTCACCTCTACCCGTCCTTACAAATTCAAAATCACGGGACGCACAAAGTTATTTATCAACGCTTTCGGGGAAGAATTAATTATCGACAACGCCATCGAGGCCCTAAAACAGACCTGCGAAAAAACCGGTGCCACAGTGATGGCATTCACGGCTGCCCCGGTATTCATGGAGGATGGTAAAAAAGGAGCCCACGAATGGATTATCGAATACGGAACTCCCCCCGCGGACTTGGAGAACTTTGCCAATATCCTTGATACGGAACTGAAAAAAGTAAATTCCGACTACGAGGCGAAACGCTATAAAGATATGTCACTTCAACGATTAATCCTTCACACGGCTCGTCCGAACCTCTTCAATGACTGGCTGAAAGAAAAAGGAAAACTTGGCGGACAGAATAAAGTACCGCAATTGTGGAATGACCGCACGCACATCGATGAATTACTAAAAATGAATCAAGGATAAGATTCAGATAATGAATCCCTCGCCGACAAAGCAAGAAAAAGTTTATAATAATTATAAACTTTTTCCTGTTTTAGGCCGTATCTTTGTAAAAAATTCACACACATATGAGAAAAACAACTATTTTAATGATGATCGCCGTGACGCTTGGCTTCTCCGGCTGTAAAAGTAACAGCGGAGACAAAGCGCAACTGACTGCCAACGAATGGCAACTGAAAGAGATGACCACCACAAAGGGGAAAACCACTCTTCCGCAACGAGTACCCACCCTCATGCTGACCGACACCAACACGATGTACGGATTCTCCGGGTGTAACCGATTTTTCGGAAGATACTCCACGGAAGGTAACACCATCAAGTTAGAACCGGGTGGAAGTACCATGATGGCTTGTCCGGATCTCCAATTCGAGCATGAATACATTCAGACTTTGGCTGCCATGGCCTCGTACAGCATTGAAAACAAAGAATTGAAATTAACGGATAAAGACCGGAAACAAACTCTTGTTTTCGTGCCTAAAACAGAAGAAAAAGTAATTGGTGTCGCAAACGACGCCCACGGATGCAACGGTGCGGCAGGCTACACTTGGTCTGAAGCTAGAAAAGACTGTATCCGCCTGTTCGAATCCGGTGTTCGTATGAACCCGGTTAACGATCCGCAAGCAACGCTTTCCACCTTCATCGTGTTCTCCACCGATTCCACGTTAGCCGAAGTATTTATTCCCAACATGGAAAACCACCCTCTACTGAACAGACGCGAACTACCGAAAGGCGGTTATGCATGGAACGTGGAAGATGACGACACCTATAACGTAAGACAAGTAAACGGACAATGGATCATCGAACAACGCGGTGAAACATTATACACCGAAACCCCAGAAAGCGTGATTAACGTGGTATTCCAAGGCGGTGACGGTAAAACCAAAATGCTATACCAAGTAGAAGTAACCTTCTACCCCGCGGAAGAACTGGCAGTCGTAACACTTGACGACCAGACCTACGAGCTACCACAGCAACGCATGGCTTCCGGTTTCATGTACAAAAACGATCAAGTAAGCCTGATGGGAAAAGGGAAAGAAGCCGAATTAACCCTCCCCGACGGAAAAGTATTGAAACTACATGAAAAGAAGTAGGAAATGAGTTCGTAAAGTTTATAAGGTTCATAAAGTTTATAAAGTGACGGGTGTCCTTCGGACAATACTTACGGCAGCTCAAGCTACCGCAGACAAAGCGCCCCGAAGGGTCCAAGGACCTTATAAACTTTATGAACCTTACAAACTTTATAACTTAATAATCAGCACCGTCACGTAAGCCGAAACCCCCTCTTCTCTCCCCTCAAAGCCCAGTTTCTCCGTCGTGGTAGCCTTGATGGTTATCTCATCTACATCAATCCCCATAATTTCAGACAAACACTCCCGCATCTCCAAGGTCCGCATTTTAATTTTCGGCCTTTGCAGGCATATCACGCAATCAATATTACCGATAGCAAATCCCTTGTTCTCAATCATATCGATCACCTTCTTCAACAGAATTTTACTATCAATACCCTTGTAAGCGGGGTCCGTATCCGGGAAATATACCCCAATATCATCCAGCCCGGCAGCTCCCAAAAGTGCATCACATATCGCGTGAATCAACACATCCCCATCCGAATGAGCCACGCACCCTTTTTCATGTTCCAGTTTAATCCCTCCTAACCAAAAGTCCAGTCCCGGCTCCAGCCGATGGACATCGATCCCTATACCTGTTTTTATTTTCATTGTAATAATATTATTATCCTGCAATATTAATGAAAAAACCGTTCATGGTTCATTTATTTTTATAAATTTGTCACTCTGATCGGATATTATGAAAAGATGAAAGAGCTTGAATCAATATATAATTCTTTTCTGGCAGGTAGCCGGATTACAACAGACTCCCGAGAGGTAAAAACAGGAGATATATTCATTGCCTTAAAGGGTGAAAATCACAACGGTAACACCTTTGCAGAGAAAGCCGTGGCCCAAGGAGCGAAACACGTCGTTATTGATGAGGCCGCCTACAACACGGCTCCCCAATGCGTACTCGTTCCCGACACCCTGCGATTCCTGCAACAACTGGCCAACCACCACCGCCGGAAATTGAACATCCCCATCTTGGGAATCACCGGGACAAACGGCAAAACTACCACTAAAGAATTATGTCACGCCGTTCTTTCCAAAAAATATAATACCGTTGCCACGAAAGGCAATTTAAACAACCATATCGGTGTACCCCTCACCCTGTTAAGCATGGACGCCTCCACGGAATTCGGTATCGTGGAAATGGGGGCCAACCATCCGGGGGAAATAAAAGAATTATGTAAGATTGTTGAACCGGACTACGGTATCATCACGAACATCGGGTACGCCCACTTGGAAGGATTCGGGAGTTACGAAAATATCATCCAAACCAAAAGAGCCCTTTACGAATCCGTGAAGGAAAAATCGGGAATTTTATTCGTGAACGGGGAGGATAAATTGTTGTGCCAACTATCGGAAGACCAAAAAAGATACACCTATGGCATCGACGGACATTTCACGAACGGGGAAATCGTTCAGACCACCCCTTACCTCGTGTATGCCTTGAAAACCCATCACGGACAACTATACATCCGGACGAAACTCATCGGGGGATATAACTTCGACAACGCCATGGCAGCCACCACGGTTGGAACATATTTCAATATCGATCCTTTACAAATACAGGCCGCCATCGAAGCTTACACTCCCTCTAACCTTCGCTCGCAACTACTGAAAACGGAACGCAACACGATCATCCTGGATGCCTACAACGCTAACCCGAGCAGTATGCAAGTCGCCATTTCCAATTTCGGAGAAATGAAAGCAGACAACAAATTACTGATTATCGGGGAAATGCGTGAACTGGGAGCCATTTCCGAAGAGTCCCATAAAAACATCATGGAACTCATGAAGAAAAACAACTTTCCCCAGGTATTCCTCGTGGGACCGAGTTTTGAATCCATCGCAAATAACTATACCTTTACGCGTTACTTCCCCGACACGGACACGCTGATCGAGTATCTCAAAGCGAACGAGATCCGCCACGCTTTTATCCTGATAAAAGGTTCGAGGGGAAATAAACTGGAAAGGATTACAGAATACTTATAAAACAACAGACCATGAACGACAGAGTTGTCATCATACCGACCTATAACGAAAAAGAGAATATCGAAAACATTCTCCGTTATGTTTTTAAACTGGAACCGAAGTTTGATGTGCTCGTGATAGAGGACAACTCTCCCGACGGCACGGCCCAGATTGTAAAACGTCTGCAATCCGAGTTCCCACAACTTCACATGATCGAACGTAAAGGAAAACTAGGACTCGGAACGGCCTATATCACCGGATTCAAATGGTCTCTGGAACACGGGTATAACTACATCTTCGAGATGGATGCGGATTTCTCCCATAACCCCGATGATCTGGTCAAATTGTATCACGCCTGCGAAAGCGGGGAAGGCGATATGGCGATCGGTTCCCGTTACGTCACAGGTGTTAACGTCGTGAACTGGCCTATGGGACGGGTTCTCATGTCCTATTTTGCCTCCAAATACGTGAGATTCATCACGGGCATGAAAATACATGATGCCACAGCCGGATTCGTTTGTTACACCCGGAAAGTCTTGGAATCCATTGACCTCGACAACATTCGTTTCAAAGGCTACGCCTTCCAGATCGAAATGAAATTCACAGCGTGGACTTTGGGATTCAAGTTGAAAGAAGTCCCCATCATTTTCACAGACCGTACCCTCGGCACGTCCAAAATGAGCGGAGGCATCTTCAACGAGGCCTTTTGGGGTGTCATCACGATGAAACTCCGGAGCTTGGGAAAACGTAAGAAAATTGAAAATGGAGAATGGAGAATGGAAAATTAAGCTACCCCCTCTAACTCCCCCTTACACAGGGGGAGGATGTGCCGCAGAGGAACATTGAAGCGCCTTCTCGCGTTCGTTTCTCCCCTTGTGCAAGGGGGAGCCAGAGGGGGTAGTTAAAGCGTCAGCCTCGTGCGGCCGGAATCTAAAATTTAAAATCTAAAATCTAAAATCAATATGCGTATATTACTTCAAGGCGGAACCATCATAAACGAGGGGAGAACCTTCAAAGGGGATCTCTTGATTCACAACGATCGTATCGAGAAAATCATAGAAGGCGAATTGGATTCAGTTCCCGGGGACATCAAAGTTATCGATGCCACGGGGAAATATATTATACCGGGAGTGATTGACGATCAAGTACACTTCCGCGAACCCGGCCTCACGCACAAAGGAGACATCCGGGAAGGTAGCCGGGCAGCAGCAGCCGGGGGCGTGACCTCTTTCATGGATATGCCTAACGTGAAACCTCCCACCGTAACCAACGAGTTACTCCGGGAAAAACAACAGATTGCCAAGGAAAATTCGGCTGTCAACTACTCGTTCTACCTCGGTGCCACCGTTGACAATATCGACGAGATTAAAAAGGTCGATCCGCACACGACTTGCGGCATTAAAGTTTTCATGGGTTCCTCCACGGGTAATATGCTGGTGGATAGTCGGGAGGCTTTGGAAAAGATATTTGCCGAATCCCCCATTCTTATCGCAACCCATTGCGAGGATTCGCCCACGATAGACCGTAACTTGGAACTATACAAGCAACAGTACGGGGAAGACATTCCTCCTTTCTGCCATCCTTTGATCCGCAGCCGGGAGTGTTGCTACACCAGCTCTTCGCTGGCAGCCGAGCTGGCACGTAAACACAACAGCCGCCTGCACATACTTCATTTAAGCACGAAAGAAGAATTGGAATTACTAGATCAAGGTCCCCGCACCCAAAAACACATCACCGGGGAAGTATGCGTTCACCATCTCTGGTTCAATGATCAGGCCTACCACACCAAAGGCAACCTCGTCAAGTGGAATCCTGCCATCAAAACCGAAGAGGATCGGCAAGCCCTGTTACAAGCCTTGAATGACAACCGTTTGGACATCATCGCCACGGATCACGCTCCCCATCTCCCGGAAGAAAAAGCCGGAGTGTACACCAAATCAGCCAGCGGTGGCCCGATGATACAACACTCGCTGACCGTCATGCTGGAACTCATGGAGAAAGGCCAGATCACGCTTGAAAACATCGTGGACAAAATGTGTCATGCCCCTGCCGACATTTTCCATGTCGAAGAAAGAGGCTACCTGCGGGAAGGCTACAAGGCTGACATCGCTATTTTCGAAAAACACCCGTGGACCGTGAAGAAAGAAAACTTACTTTACAAATGCGGCTGGTCACCACTCGAAGATATGTCCTTTACCTACCGGGTAAGCATGACGCTCGTGAACGGGCAAATCGTGTACGATCATGGTAAGATCAATGACGACGTGTGCGGGGAAATGCTGACGTTCTATTAATCTACAAAACCAAAAGCACACAGGCCGCAATGAACAACAGGAACAACACGTTCCCCAGCCAACGGGTTCGGTGTGAAATAAAATATTGAGTAAACATATAAGATAACGGGATCGCTGTAATCAAGGTGATCCCGTGACAATTAAACGGGATAAAAAACAAAGAACTCCCCACGAAAAGCAACATGGACAACATCGACAACATACCCCGCCGTTGCGCCACGATCGCCATCGGGTAGTTCACCACGACATTATACAAGGACACAACGATCAGCACACCGATCACGACAAAAGCAACCACTTTCTCAGGCATTATTTTCCAGAACACTTGTCCGCTTGTCAATGCCTGTACGAACACATCCGGTAATGTTGCCAACCGATCCGTCAGGAAGTAATAACATCCCGTGAAAAATAACGCGGAAAAGATCCCGATAAACAGCGCCACCAAATCCTTCAACGCCGCCCTTCCCGAAAAAGGTAGGACGATAATCGCCCAAACGATCAGCATGATCAATTTCGGGCAAAGCAAAACCGCCAGCGTGGAAAAAAGCCCGAAACCAAACACCGGCGAGTTGGATTGCGTGTTCACGATGGCCGATTGCAAACGAGCCACGGCCAACACGACACACAAAGCTGCCACCAGATAATTACTCACCCCGTAACGACAAATCACACCGATACACAACAAGGCATAAACCACCGCCGGGAGAACCGTGATATGAGACAAAAACTTATACCGATCGGCAACAAAGAATACCAGAAACGACAAGCATAACAAAGCCAGTACCCCAATTTCCTTCCACCACAAACCGCCTTGTTCCTGGAAAGCAGGAATGGAAATAACGCCCAAATCCGGACAAACGGAAAAATCATCCGGTCCGAAAGTAAAACGTAGAAATGCAATTGCTGCCAAAATAAATGGCAGCAAATACAGCATATAAACCCTCTTGGTTTTTAAAATGGCGTTAAATCTCATCATCCACCATTTTACAAATCAAAACCTATATCTCTTCTGAAATTCATCCCGTCGAAATGAATCTTGGCCACGTTCTCGTAAGACTGGGCCAAAGCCTCCCGCATAGTCTTCCCGAACGAACTCACGGCAATCACACGTCCCCCGTTCGTCACGACCTTCCCGTCTGCCAACTTCGTCCCCGCGTGGAACACGATACTCCCCTTCACGTCCGGTACACCCGTGATCTCCTTTCCTTTCTCGTAATCCCCGGGATACCCTTGAGAAACAAGCATCACGGTCGTACAGAAACGATCATCCAGTTCGAACGCCGCCTGTTCCAGCTCCCCCTTGGCCATCGCCTCGAAAAGAGACAAAATATCCGTTTTCAATCTCGGCATCACCACTTCCGTCTCCGGATCACCCATACGCACGTTATACTCGATCACGTAAGGATCACCACCAACATTCATTAGGCCGAAAAAGACAAATCCCTTGTAGTCAATCCCGTCTTTTTGTAATCCCTCGATCGTGGGGCGCACCACCCTCTCTTCCACCTTCCGGTTGAACTCTTCATTGGCAAACGGCACCGGGGAAACGGCCCCCATACCACCCGTGTTCAATCCTGTATCGCCCTCACCAATACGCTTGTAGTCTTTGGCAGAACCCAATATTTTATAACTTCTCCCATCCGTCAGCGCGAACACGGAAAGCTCTATACCTTTCAAATACTCCTCGATCACCACCTGATTCCCGGCCTTCCCGAACTTTCCTCCCAACATCAGTTCCAACTCCCTCTTCGCCTCTTCCAAATTATCCAGAATCAACACGCCTTTCCCGGCTGCCAACCCGTCCGCTTTCAACACGTAAGGCGGTTTCAACGTCTCCAAAAAAGCAAACCCTTTTTCAAGATTATCCTTCGTCACCGTCAAATAACCGGCTGTCGGGATATGGTGGCGGAACATAAATTCCTTCGCAAAATCCTTACTTCCTTCCAGAATAGCCCCCGCTTTTCCCGGTCCCACGATCATCAGTCGGGCAAAACGAGCGTCTGCCTCAAAATAATCCCGAATACCCTCCACCAGAGGATCTTCCGGTCCGACAACCAGCATATCGATAGCGTTATGTTCCACGAAAGTCGCCAACGCCTCGAAATCCGTTACCTTAATATTTACATTTTCAGCTATCTCTGCCGTTCCGGCATTTCCCGGAGCAACATATAACTTTGTTAATCTTTCACTCTGATTTATTTTCCACGCCAACGCATGTTCGCGTCCACCGCTACCCAATAATAATACTTTCATCCTTTTTTAGTTACAAGTTTACAAGTTACAGGTTACAAGTTGAATCCCGACACGTTCATCGGCAGGTGCGTTATTATTCCCAAGAACCTGTAACATACAACCTGTCAACTTGTAACTCGGCCTTGCCGAATGTACAAAGATAAGGCTTTAGCATAAATCATAAATCATAAATCACAAATAAATTTGGAGTAATTGACGGATTTCTATAACTTTGTTAAAAATCAAGGCCATGAACAGATACACTACCAATGGCGAAGAGGGAGAAATTCTCCCGAATTTACTCGGAATCACGGACGAAGAGACTCTTCACAATGCGGAGTTCGAAGGCTTCTTGATGGCAGAAATCTTGTTCACGGAAAAGCTAACGCCCAAGACAAAATTTTCAGTCAAATACATCTGTGACATTCACCGTACGGCGCTAAAAGAACTCTACTCCTTTGCCGGGCGTTTCCGTTCCGTCAACATTTCCAAAGGCGGATTCGTGTTCCCGGCCGGAAGATTCATCCCGGATAGTATGCGCATTTTCGAAGAAGAAATTCTTTCCCAACTCCCTGATCACTACACCAGTCAACAAGCTCTGATAAAAGACATCGCCAAAGTACACGGTGAATTACTCTTCATCCACCCGTTCCGTGAAGGCAACGGCAGAACATCCCGTATTCTCGCCAACCTCATGGCACGAAAACAAGGTTATCCCGGCTTAAACTTCAAAAGGATTGATTTTAATGAATATATTATCGCTGTTCAGCAAGTAGCACGAAAAGACTACTCCAGAATGGAGCAGATTATCGCTTACACATTTTAAGCTTCAAATCCACCCGTTCCAAAATAGTATAAGCAGTTTCTTGGGAAATTTTTATCCCTTCCAGTTGAAACGAGGCAATCATTCCTTGCAAAATCTCTTCCCGAACCGTGGCATTTTTTACAAGCTGCGGCATCTTTTCTTTTATTTTTTCCATATTACAAATATACGACTTTTCCCCTTATTATCAAAGCAATTCAGCCACAAATTCCCCTCTTTTTAACCTGAAACTTGCAACCTGCAACCACCCTGCGATCACCTCCACGTTTCCTCCACCGTGTAATTCAAAAAGCGATTAAAAGGCTGCATCAGTAAAAGTCGCTCCACACACCGTTCAACCACGTCCTCCCCCTCGAAAAACGAATCGGGAACATAATTCGATACCGTGTAAGATTTGTATTTCAACAAATCCCCTTCCGGAAAATCGGCAGGAAAAGGTGCAGGCACCTTTTTCAACTTCTCCCCCTCCAACACGTAATGTTTTTGGAATTCCGCATCCCGGATAATTCCCGTAAACTCATCTATATTATCATACACGTCTTTCCGCAAAGCCTTCAGCAACGATGGTTCCGGACACCAAATTCCACCCCCTATCATACAATTCCCCGGTTCTATATGCACGTAATATCCCGCCCGGGGACTTTGCTTACCACCCTTCACCATGTATGCCCCGATATGCGTCTTATAAGGTTCCTTATTGGGTGAAAACCGGACATCCCGGTAAATTCTGAAAATACAATCTTTCGCCGTCAACCCGTCCACGTCCGGCTCCGTCACGGCCAATGCCGGAATTACCCGGTTAATGAAATCCTCATGTCCGGCCTTTACAGCCAAATACCACTCCTTATGCGCATTAAACCACTCCCGGCTATTATTCTCCCTCAACTCTTCCAAAAACCGGAACACTTCCGCCATTGAAAAGTTACAAGTTACAGGTTCTTTCATTTTCAATTCTCCATTTTCAATTTTCAATTTCTCGGCACCCATTTCACTTCTTCCAGCCCGCAATCTTTTGCCAGCTTACGCCCTAGCACGAACAAATAATCGGAAAGGCGATTCACATACCGCACGATAATATCCTCCACCTCTATTTCCTCGCTCATATCAATAATCCGGCGTTCCACCCGACGGCAAACCGTACGGGCAATATGACAAGCCGACACCTCCGGCCGTCCTCCCGGCAACACAAAATATTGCAGTGGCGGCAACTCCTCGTCCATCTTGTCTATCGCCCTCTCCAAAAAAGCCACGTCCTCATCCGTGCAAGGCAACTTCTTCTGCATATTACTCACCGCCGTGTCCGTCGCCAAGTTTGCCCCGACCACGAACAGCACGTTTTGAATCTCGATCAACTGTTTCACGCTCTCCCCATCAATCGGGTACGACCGAATCATCCCCAAATGACTGTTCAACTCGTCAACACCCCCGTAAGCCTCTAACCTCACGTTATTCTTTGCCACCCGGGTTCCCCCGATCAAAGCCGTCGTCCCCTTATCTCCTGTTTTCGTGTAAACTTTCATACTGATTTTAGATTTAATGATTTCCAATTAAGTGATTTAATGATTTCCGATTAAGTGATTTTCCCCCCACAACCTAACACGCTCTTTTTTTAATCACCTAATCATTCAATCGGCAATCACAAAATCTTTTAAATTATCACATTATACTTTCCCTTCTGCAATCTCGTGTCAAAGAACACGATCCCGTACCACATCATGTCGATCGAAACAGTCCCCTCCTGCCTTAATTGTCGCCATGCCAACGAATTAAAACGCCCCTTGTAAATATCTTTAATCACTATACATAGCGGGCCTCGCCTGCGCACTCGCAAAACCTCTTCCCAAGTTTCATCCCAATCCTCCTCGAACGCTCTCCCCAAGAAAACCATATCGATCTTGCGACCTTTCAAATCTCCCGGCTTCACCTGTTCCGTGTACTCGGCCCCCGGACATGCACATCCCCCGTTCAACAACACCATCTGTTTCGAAACAGCCGCCAGATACATGGAAACCCACGGCGATCGAACCCCGACACACAGCACGTTCCGGTAAGAAAAATATTCTGCCAAACGAAAAAGCAAACGATACAATTTCCGCTCTTTCTCCCGAATATTTCCCTTCGATTCAATTCGTTCAAAATCGTAATAAACCGCTTTTTCCTTTATTACATTCGTGATCAAATCAAAAACGAACGGGGAATGTACCCCGTATCCCCTTTTATGTCGAAAACGAATGGCATGTTTAAATCGTTGTTTTAAATAATTATACATCTCCCGGTAAACTATCTGTCCAAATTATTTATTCCACGAAATTAAAATTTATTCCCGATATGCTCAACTAAAGTCATCTATTTTTTTTACTTTCGTTCGAGAAATGAACCATCGAAAACTTGTATTTTGGAACTGGCAGGACTGAACATAAAATTCGTACCGGGTGTTGGAGAGAAAAGAGCCTCGTTGCTGGAGCAGGAAATGGGCATCCAAAGCTACGAGGATATGCTCTATTACATCCCCTACAAATACATTGACCGGACCCGTGTCTACACGATCCGGGAACTTACATCAGACCTTCCCTACATTCAGGTAAAAGCTAAAATCACGAACCTCACATCCGTCGGCGTGGGCAAACAGATGCGCATGGTCGCCACGGCCTACGACGGAACCGGGGAATTGGAACTCGTGTGGTTCACGGGCCACAAATACCTCTCCAGCCAGATCACCCCTGACAAGGAGTACCTGATTTTCGGCAAGCCCACCATCTTCAACCACAAGATGAACATCGTCCACCCGGAAATGGACCTGTACGAAACGAGTGCCAAGCAACTCGTAGGTTTCCAAGCCATCTACCCGACCACGGAGAAGATGAAAAAAAGTTACCTGACCTCCCGGCTGATCAACAAGATACAAGCGAACATTTTCAAAGCCATCAACGGCAGGATTCAAGAAACCCTCCCGGCATGGTTCATCAAAAAACACAACTTGATCTACCTGCACGAGGCCTTGTACAACATCCATTTCCCGGAAAACCCGGACATGCTCCGCAAGGCACAATACCGGCTTAAATTTGAAGAGTTGTTCTACATTCAACTCAACATACTGAAACTGAAATTTAACCGCAAGGCAGCCTTCCAAGGCCATCTCTTTACCACGGTCGGGGATTATTTCAACAATTTTTACCACAATCACCTACCCTTTCCCTTGACCGATGCACAGAAACGGGTTATCAAAGAAATCCGTTCCGATTGCGGTTCCGGCAAGCAAATGAACCGCCTGTTGCAGGGAGACGTGGGAAGCGGCAAAACCCTTGTCGCCGTGATGTGCATGCTGATCGCTCTCGACAACGGTTACCAAGCCGCCATCATGGCCCCGACGGAGATTCTCGCCACCCAACATTACGAAACCATATCCGGGCTTCTGAAGGACACCCCGATTAGCGTCGGCCTACTCACAGGTTCCACCAAGAAAAAAGAAAGGGAAATCATTCACGAGGCCCTGTCCGACGGACGTCTGCAAATCCTGATCGGGACTCACGCTCTACTGGAAGACGTGGTGAATTTTAAAAACGTGGGACTTGTCGTTATCGACGAGCAGCATCGTTTCGGAGTTGCCCAGCGAGCTAAACTGTGGCAAAAGAACACGATTCCCCCACACATGCTGGTCATGACGGCCACTCCCATTCCCCGGACTCTCGCCATGACCCTCTACGGCGATCTAGATGTATCGGTGATCGACCAACTTCCTCCCGGCCGGAAACCTATCACCACACATCATGCATTCGAGGCAAGACGCCTGCAAGTCTACAAGTTCATCCAGAAAGAACTGGAACTCGGTAGGCAGGCCTATATCGTGTACCCCATGATCTCCGAATCGGAAAAGATGGATTACCGAAACCTAGAAGAAGGCTATGAACACGTGATGAGTTATTTTGCCCCCCTAGGGTACACGGCGGACATCGTTCACGGGAAACTCAAACCAACAGAGAAAGAGGAACACATGAGGCGTTTCGTATCGGGAGAAACCCGTATTCTCGTGGCAACCACCGTGATCGAAGTCGGGGTGAATGTTCCCAATGCCTCCATCATGGTCATTGAAAGTGCCGAACGTTTCGGACTATCCCAATTGCACCAGCTGCGCGGGCGTGTAGGACGGGGAGCCGAACAATCATACTGTATTCTGATGACCTCCTACAAACTGTCTAACGAGTCCCGTAAAAGGATCGAGACCATGACCTCCACAAATGATGGCTTTGAGATTGCCGAAGTCGATTTAAAACTACGCGGTCCGGGAGACATCGAAGGAACACAACAAAGCGGGTTGACTTGCAACCTGAGAGTTGCCAATCTCGGTAAGGACGGGCGTATCCTGAACGAGGCAGCCCAAGCGGCCACGATTATTCTGGAAGACGATCCCCTCCTACAAAAAGAAGAGAATCAAACCTTTGCCACCCAAGTCAAACGTCTTTTCAAAACTAAAATCAACTGGAGATATATCAGTTAAAACCCCAAAAACAGTTACGTCTCCATTTTCACTATCATCCAAGTACCCCGCCCGTTCAACCCGATAATCCAAGCAGAACAAGCCTAAGACGATGGGAGTCAGCGACCAAGCAATGGCATATTTCATAATAATGAATAGATCTGTTCCGGACGAATACCGTCATGAACCTTATAGATACCTTATAGAAACCTTATATGAACCTTATATATAATAAGGTTCATAAAGTATATTTACAATTTAATTAAAATACTATATTCGGTATTCATCCGAATTTTATCAGTTAGTATAAATGCATTCTTTATTCACGTCCCCATTTACAGGCAACGAACTCTCCCTTTACCTTCAACGTGCCAATACAAAAACGGCGAATAGATTCCCGTTATCACGCAACAAAAGGGCACAAAAAAAGGACGCCCGAAGACGTCCTTTCATTATCTGAACCGAAAAAAATTAGTCGATAGCTACAACAGCTTTCATCATCTTTTTCGTGTTTTTCATCAACTTAGCCTTGTTCTGACCATCCATTAAATACCAAGATTCTTCTTCCGGGAAATATTGGAATTCAGCAACAGCATCAGTCTCTTCACTTGCAACTACCATCTTATTCAAAGATTTAGTTACATGGTAAGGATGTCCGGCGTACATTACTTGACCTTCTTCCACGTCTCCAGCTTTCATGGCAACCGGATTCTGGCCACCCCAGAACTCGATAGAGTTGAAGATCAAGACATCACCCAAGCAGCACAACTCGTATGCCGGAAGGATACACAATCCCAAGAATACTAACTCGTTCACGAATTTAGCGTTAGACACTTGTCCGTTCCAGTTATGTAACTTAGAAGTCAAAGAAAAAGAACCATAACATCCTGTGAAAGCCACTGATGACACCGCGATCATCACAACAGCAATCATTTGATTAAAACTTTTTTTCATAACCTATGCTTTAAATTTAATTAGTTTTACGAAGGTAACGCTTTTTGTTACGAAACTAAAGCACTTTTTGTTATTTTTTCTTGTAGAATTTTTTCGGAGCAATCATTAATTCTGGACGGAGCACGTTATCCAGCTCTTCTTTCGTCAATAATTTTTCTTCCAAAACCAAATCGTAAACACTTCTGTTTTCTGTTAAAGCTCTCTTGGCGATACGAGATGAATTTTCGTAACCTAAAGTCGGGTTCAAAGCAGTAACGATACCGATACTGTTCATCACCATATCTTTACAACGGTCAACGTTAGCAGTGATGCCGTCGATACACAAAATTCTCAAACGATCCATAACCTTGGTCAACATCTGCATGGAGTTGAACAAAGCGTAAACGATTACCGGCTCCATCACGTTCAATTCCAACTGACCGGCCTCGGCAGCCATCATCACGGTCGTGTCGTTACCGATCACGCGGAAACATACTTGGTTAACCACTTCCGGGATAACCGGATTCACTTTACCCGGCATGATAGAAGATCCCGGTTGCATCGGAGGCAAGTTGATCTCGTTCAAACCACATCTCGGACCACTGGACAACAAACGCAAATCGTTACATACTTTAGACAACTGAACGCAGAAACGTTTCAATTCTGAAGAGTAAGACACGCAAGCACCCGTGTCAGGAGTTGCAGCAATCAAGTTCGGGGCCAGAACGAACTCTTCACCACTGATGATGCGAAGTTCGCGAGCGCAGATTTCAGCGTATTCCGGTTCTGAGTTGATACCTGTACCGATAGCCGTAGCACCCATATTCTCTACCAAGAACAATTTAGCAGCCGCATTCAAACGCTCGATATTTTCTTCCAACGTGTAAGCGTATGCCTCGAACTCTTGGCCCAAAGTCATCGGCACCGCATCCTGAAGTTGGGTACGCCCCATTTTCAACACGTGCTCGAATTCTTTTGCTTTTCTTCTGAAAGAATCAACCAACAATTTAATTTCAGCTACCACTTCTTTATTGGTCAGGATAATGGCCAAGTGGAATGAAGTAGGATAAGCGTCATTCGTTGATTGAGAAAGATTCACATGATTATTCGGGTGGCAATATTGGTATTCACCTTTCTGATGTCCCAACAGTTCCAAAGCACGATTGGCAACGACCTCGTTGATATTCATATTCGTGGAAGTTCCGGCTCCACCTTGAACCATATCTACCGGGAACTGGTCAGCCAACTTACCATCGATGATTTCCTCGCAAGCTGCGGTGATGGCATTTGTAATATCAGCAGGAATCAATCCCAATTCAAAGTTTGCTTTTGCAGCAGCCCATTTCACCATAGCCAAAGCCTTCACGTAGTTCGGGAACATTCCGATCGTGTAATTACTGATACCAGCAAAGTTCTCGATAGCTCTCAAAGTTTGAACGCCATAATACGCATCCATTGGCACTTCTTTGTTGCCTAGTAAATCATGTTCTATTCTTGTTTTCATAACTTTATAGATTAATTATTTCCAAATACGTTTGAATTTCTTTCAAGTTTCACCCGATCGTTAAAAACAATAACTAAATGTCTCTCGTCCATAACAAACGACCCGAAGAAAATTAATCCGGCAAAGGTATAAAGTTAATAGTATAAAGCCAAATTTTAACCCATAATTTACGCTCCGTTTTTAGAAATACATATCTCTAAAAGTCAATCATATATACAAATATTTAACAAAATAAAGCTCGCCGCAATCCTTTTTTACAAACGTTTTCGATAACAGAGGTAAACTTACCCCTCGTCATCGATAAGATTTATCACGATTTTTGCCAGTGACGAACGGTATTTCTCCTCGGCATAAGGCGTATGTTTCCCTTTAACATCATACCAAATAACGACTTCTCCCCCTACTCCTTTTTCCGGGAAAAACATCATTTCACCCGATTCCGGGTCGTATTTCCATTTCCCGACACCCTCTTCTTCATATTCGAACACGCCATTCCCCAGGCAATGTTTCTCATCGATCCACATTCTAAAGCTCGTTAAATCAAGATTATCATAACTGGCATTCGGTCGGTCTCCACCAAGCTGGTAAGCCACGTCGTTATCCAAAGGACGTACGATAACGGGACCACGGCGATGGTCATAAATATCATCCTCAGAACTAGCCCCGTACAAGGGGGTTATTCGTAGATTCCGGATAATATTCGTGTAAGCCGTGAGCTGCCCCGTCGATGCCATGAAACCGATCACCAGTTTCGAAGGTCTTTCAAGCGCCAGCTCGGTTTTGGGTGGATTCGAATAATAAACTACCGTGGGATATTCACCGGCAACAAGTTGGAAAGGAAGGCCATTCTCGGTATATTGCAAAGAGGAGGGATAAGCGTAATCCTCAATCACGACCGTTTTTTCCGTTTCATGCTGGATGGTTACCGTGATCCGGAATCCTCCCCCAACGATATTCGGCTCCAAGGCAATAATTGCTTTCCGGTAAGCACTTTCACCGGAATGATGAAATTCCTTTCCCCCGGCAATACAGAAGGGTTTATCGATTCTCGGTGTCACGTACTGTTCATATTCCCCGGTCTGGGTGTTCAACCTGAATCCGGCCTTGTTTCTCAACCCATCGGAATAAGGGTCTTCCAGGCCGGTCTTCTCGTTCCACCCCGTGTGGCGAGTGATGAGAACGGGAAAACCCCAGCGACCATCTTGTATTCGGTGAGTTTTTTGAGACGTGGTTATCACTTTTTCGTCCCTTCCCGCGGCTCCCCGAATCGTCACGTTACTCCGGGTATTATACGTTTCAGACTGAATATTAGCGATCCCAGCACTCCCGTACGGTATCCCGTTTCTCATTTCGTAATTGTCGAAACGCCAATTTTTAAAATGTCCCTGATCCAAGGCCACCGCAAGGTATCCTCCCTTAATCCCGGTAATTGAAGTCACACCATATCTAATATCCGTGTGTGCCGACCGTCGATGAGTATAACCAAACCCGGCCCCCTCAGCCCCGTATTTTAAGTTCGCACCTATATATTCATTCGTGGTCGCATCGACAAGAAACATACAAATACCATCTGTAACACCTGCCTCTCCCACGTTCGTGTACATCATAATATACTCGAACTCGATCAACAACCCGTCTTCCGTGGAGAAAATATATTCCGGTAAATAAAATGCCCCGATCTCTTCCTTACCTTCCGTTAATTGTAATCCCCAAACACTTTCTGCCGCTCGGTTCTTTCTCTTGTGGTTTCCTTTTGAATCCCAACCGGAAGCCCCGGGTTCATTGGGTTCGGGAAACGTGATTTTAGTCAAGTTACCATCTAAAAACGACCGGAAAAAAGGGAGTGGTCCTTCAAGGGTCTGCGCCGATAAACCGGAACACATCCCCCACATAAACAAGCAAAAGAATAATCTCTTTATCATATATCATTATGTTAGTGAATATCAATAATCTTTAATACAACGAACGGGAAAAGCGTACGAACGATCAGCGGCATTAAAATCAACCCCGCTTTTATATATAAAAAGATAGTCAGCAATATACCCGCCATTCACCGAATAGGGTGTAGAGGCCCAATAATAACCGTAGGCTCCCACATGTACCACATCCCCATTACCATCCGGATAACGTTGCCCGGCCGAGGGCAGGAAGACCGTCCCAGAAGGGGGAGTTGTTCTATTGGCAGGTGTTGCCATTGATCCAGTCACGTTCGCCCCCAGAAACCAACCGCTTTCGGGGTCGAAGTTCCCATGTAAATAGTTTCCAGCATCCCGATTCAACTCGGCCGTCATGTTAACAAACCCTCCCATAGATACCGTTTTTATCCCGGTTTCTTCGTACAACAATTCCAGTTCGGCATTTGTCGGTAAACGCCATTCGCCCTCAACCCATCCTTTACCTCCCGGCCCACTGGAAATATAACGACATATATCACCGACACCCACGTTTTCATTGAACCCGGTATTACCGGAGTAACCCGCAAAAGCGTCCACGTCCTCGCCAGTACCAGAAGGCATAGAAAAGTTGAAATTCGAATGAGCATATGGAATTTTATCCCACCCGATCAAACCACCTTTCCAATCAGACGGGTTCAGATGGGGCGGATAATAAACGGCTTGCACCTCCGGGTCATAAGGATTACCGGCAGAAGCCAACGCAATCAGTGAACCCCATTTGAAAAATACCCCTTGGGACCAAGCGGGAATATCCCGGTTATCTTCGGCAGTCACGGCAAAAGCCAGTACCCCGGAATTTAACACAACATTGCTCCGGGCAAACATTTCCGCAATCGGAACCCTTCTCACGGTCAGGGTATCCCGCAGACGCCCTGCCGTGAACTCAATCTGTCCGGTCACGTAATCACGCCCGCTACCCGGGGAGAACACGGACGAAATCACCAGTTCCAAACCGCTCCCGTTTATATCTGCCCCCTTCGTGACGGACTGTCCCCCGGCCAAGCGCAACCAAGTATTTGTTTCCGAATGGAGAACTTTTGCCTCCCAAGCCCCATGATAATCAGAACTTACCCGATACGTGAGTTGCCGACTCACACCATAAGGTAGGTCCAGCGTGCGACTTTCCACACCCATAAAGAATTGACCATCATAAACAATGTGGTTTATCCCTTCCAGATTCACCACCAATATTGACGTTTTCAAATTCGATAACACGCCAAACGAGCGAAGAGCCTCCTCAAAAGTCCGGTAACCGATTCCCTCGGCATCGGTTACGGTAACAACATACTTGTGATTACGATACAGCGGCATATACGCAATATCTAGCGGCAATTCAGATTCCAGCGTGAAGTCCACCCGGTAATAATAATCCTCGCCCATGTATTTTCCTTTAATAATCAGGCAAACCCCGTTACCCGGATCATCTTTCACGTTTTTAACAGCCTCATAGGTATAGATTTCTCCCGCCATCAAGGCCCCGGGGGCGTTAATGGCCTGTTTGTACTCGTATTTCATTGCCGCTTCTTCTACACCCGGTTGTTTTCCGGAAGGGACGGGGATCATCGGATTCTCATTTGTCGCATAAGGATTCGGAACAAGCACGCCATCCGCTTCGTTCCATTTCGGGGCGATATACCCGGAAGTATTATAGTTCACCAAATAAATCTCTTCCAACTTGAAGATCTCTCCGCTAACCTTGTTTTCCACGTCCACACGAGCCAACATCCGAGTCAACGAAACCGACACTATATAACCCGGCACAAGTCCCTCCATTACCACTTCCCCGTACATGGGTAGCGGGGTATATCCCGGTACACGCACGTTCCATTTATAAGAATCATTCTCATCTTTGAATGTATTAAAAGTCAGAGCTTTCAATATATCCTGTTTTTCCGCATCTGCCGGATTACTTTCCAAGGCATGCCGAACCGCCCCCGCAGCATTCACGACAACCACGATTAAACCGACTTGGTCATCTTTGGCAAGGTTCAGACTAAATTTCACTTTATAGTCTGCCCCCGATGATTCCTGCCTAAAATCGATCACGTTCAGATGTCGAAGTAGTTTTGCCGATGGAGTAGACTGGTCAAAGAACAAAAGGTCCAACTCCCGTACCGCAGCCTCCCCGTTATCCCCCTCTATCGAGCGGGTAAGGGGGACTTCAAATCCCGGAATAACTAGTTCTATATCTATAACTTTCCCTAACTGATCCGGTCCATCCAACTTATCATGTACACACCCCAGTAATCCCGCCAAGAGTAACACTCTCACCAAGCTAAACCGTTTCCATATTATGAATCGTTCCATCATATTTTACTCGTAATTTATCATGAACGGGTAACCCGAATTATTTTAATCAGGTTTCCCGCTTTAATTTCAACCAAAGCGTAATACCCCGCGGGAACACTATTCAAACTTGTCTTCGCGATAAACTCGATATTCCGAGATAAATCCCCGTCCACGCCTGACATATTAACCGCCAGCCAATCCCGTCCCCCGGCGGTAGCCTCCAAGGGATGATTATCTTTATCATAGTAACTAATCTCACCCAACCGCACCCCCTTCGGAAATCCCCGGTCACCCCTGTTATAATTCGTCTCCACCGAGATCGTGACAGCATCACCCGCAAGCCCGACATGAAGAACATCCCGACTTACCCGCAGGTAATACTGGGGATCAATGATTGTTCCTTGTCCCGCCTCGGTCCACGGAAGTACGGCCTGTTCAAATTGTACCGTCTTTTCTTTCACCGTACCGATGATCCGGTAGACATTATTACGCCGGATCTCGGTAAGCACCCGTGGGGTGCCTCCACCTTTCGGAGTAAACTCCGTGAGTGCGGTTCGGGTTCCTCTCTCTCCGTCCGGGGAAGTGATTCCCCGGATGTCCAAAAACAATTTATTCCGGTCATCGGAGACCTCGTAAGTCCGCTCCGGCGTATAGAACACACATATAAGCTGGGGAGAATTCGATAGTTCCAACACATTTACACCTCGATAATTCCAAACCACGTGTTCAAAGCCGGAAGACGGGATTTGCATATAACCGAAATTATTCTCAATGTCCAATCCGGTTTGGAATCGGGTTCTATCAGTCTCCGTTCCTGTTACTAAATATCCTCTCCCATAAGTATTTTCCAAAAATACCCGGGAATTCATGGAAGTCGAAAGACGAGCGAAAACAATCTCGTCCGCTTTCTTTAGCCAGAGTTCAACACGAGCCACGACACGCTCGATCGTGATCACCTCGTTTGCCGAGACATTTTTCTCCACCACGATTTTCCGTTTCACCCCGGACATCGGAATCCCGGACATTAAGGGTTGCACGTGATCAAAACCAAACGCATCGTTCATCTGAAAAAGTATCTCTTCCAGTTGTTCCGGAAAAATGACCGCATCCAATGTATTCGTCATAACTTGAGGTTCATTCACTATCACGACAAGCATTTTATCCGGATTGGTTTTCACGTCCAAGGTAGTTTTGAATCTGGTTGCATCCCGTTCTCCTTCCCCCAAAGTTACCAACTCGTTTATATCCAGAGTCGGGGTAACCGAGGCATCATCGAACACGACAAAACGAACCGTTCGAACAAAATCATGTTCATCAGCCTCCCGCACAAGTATTTCCACGTCAATTTTCCCTCGTGTACCCAAAAACTCGTCCCCGTCACCCGTCGAACGCTCCCCGATGCAAGCAACCAAGGAGAACATGATCCAAATGATATGTAACACGTTACTTTTCATACATTAAACCTCTATATCATTACGCCACACGATCCACCCGTTAACTTCAATACTCAAAGCCACGAAACCGGATGGATTTTCTCCTTCCTTGTACAGAATCACCATACGCCACTCGCTCTGCCTGTCGAGGAATTCCGGCATAGGGAGCGCACTCCCATCCGGCCGCAAGATTGGTTTTCTCGATTCCAAGAGTTTCATCAAATCATAATCCCATACCCGCAAGCCGGTTCGCATATCATAGACAATCAATTTATAAGCATAATCATCATCATACAATAACCTAGCCGTATTCACGTGCCCTTCCGACAAGACTTCCGGCCCCTCTCCCACCTCTAGGGAATAGGGCATATAGGTCACAGGTACCTGCACCCGGGGAGCATTATCATGTCCGTAGACCGCTCCCTCAGGTGTCAGGATTTCAAAAGTAAAAACGGGACGGTCCGCACGTCCCGTACTACTACCACCCACCTCAGCCAGTAACACGTGAAAATGATTCGTGTTTTTAACCAAAGACACCGGGTATACCTCCCGATCAGCCTTATAATCCACCTTTATTGTTTTCCCGATCCACAAAGGGAAAAATTCGTGAGACACGGCCTGAGAGAGCCGTTCCAAAGCGACCTGCACGTCCCCTAGCATCGTTTTTCCCGGAGAAAGCCTATTTCCCTGCACATCCGATACCCGGAAATGATTCGTCAAACCTCCCACGGTCAGCACCTTGTAATGCCCCACGGATAAATCATCAGCCAATAACATTCGCTTTCCCCCAACAAGCTCTTCCCGCCGGGCTTGTTTGGTAAAGAGAAAACGATCATCAGCATCGAACACGAATATGTCGACCGTGTTGACCCACGGATCGAACGAGTCGACATATTCCATATTATAGTCATAAATAAATTCCAAGTATACACCACAGTTGTCTGTATCCTCCTTCATCACGTCGCATGATCCTAAAAACAGGCATACTAACACAATTCCCATTCTTTTACTCAAATCCCGATATAGCCCACCCGTGTTCATACCTTGATGTTTTATAGTCCTGTTACCCAATCACTAAATATCGATCTCGTTTTCCCAGACAATCCATTGCGCAACATCCACCGTGATTCCCAAATACCCAGTTGAGGTGTCGATTGGATCACCCGGGTCCGGATCACCGGGACCAGGTTTGTCCACATCCGGGAACCAAGGAGTTCCTGCCCCTTTCACGGACCCCAAGGTCAGCTTATACCAGTTGTTGCGCACAACCCCGTATTTTCCGAAAGCCATATGCTCATCGGTATCGTTATCATGCCGAATCTCGTAATAGTAATAGCAAAGCCCTCCTTGATACCACCGGATGATTGGATTTTTCCCGTCTTTAAGTACCTCTCCTCCATTCTTGATTTGTGCTAAATCAGACACCTCCAACGTTTTGAACGATGTCCCGATAAGATCCACACCACTATTTTTATCCGCATAAGCCCTTATGCTCACGTACATTTTCTCGCAGGCTGCTTTCAAGTTAGGGCCCACGTCAATGGCATTATATGCCTCTTTCAGCTTATCAAAATTAGTATAGGTTTTACCGGCAAAACTAAACCAATCGCCTGTTCTCACGTGATTTTCAGGATAATAAACGCCTTTAATCACAACACGAGTGGCATTCTCAAATATCTGATCATTCGCATCCATCGTGTTCTCAATGCAATAAGTTCCGGTTGCTGCCGCCATCCAGGTGTAAGGGGCTACCAACTCTGGTTCATACGTCGTTTCGTTGACGGCAGCATTCACTATACCAGTGGCATTCGTGAAATTCGGATCCTTGGTATAAAAGTTACTGACGTAACTTCCCCCGGACGAATGAATCACGGTAAGTAAAGTTTTATCGGCAAAAGGGTAAAACGTACTGTTCATCACGTCAATCGTCCAATTTTTAAAAGTAAAGGTCGCACCGGTAGGTTCAACAACGATCTTATCATTATTGTCCTCTTTAAGCTTTAATTCCACCTTAGAGGCCAGACGTTCAATTTTCACGTCTACACGGTTATTGTCATCCTCAGCCTCTTTAATAGCATCCTCTTCTTGCAGATCTTTCGAGACAACTTGAATCTTACCAACAAGACTGATCAAAGGATCGGTAATTTTTTCCCCGGCCTGCTTGTTACTCTCATCCCCGCTATTAATCATCGTGAATCCCCTGGTTATTGCATTCACGTTATCTGTAATCTCCGCCATAGTAACCCCTTTTACCGCTGCATTTATCGTGGGAAACGTGGTTCGATCGTTGATATTTTCAATCACGTCCAACAGCTCATCTCCCGGATTGGCAATCACCAATAGTTTTTCTGAAGCTGCCGAAATCTTGATCGCATCCGGTTTTGACGCCGCATCCTCAATTTTGGTATAGTATTCTGTTGTCTTGGGAATACCGACCACTTTTTCCGTTTCGTCAAAAGTTATCAAGTAGAGAGTCTTCAAATCACTTTCATTCATTCCCGCATTTTCACCCGAGGAACGAGCCTCGTTTTTTTCTGTCTTAACTTTGAGAGAAATGTAAGCCACATCAGCTATCCCGCCACTTGTCAATGACTTATCTTCCTTCTCTTCCACGCAACCGGCAAAAACGATTGCCGCCAATGCTAACCTTAGAACCATCCTATTTTTCATCTGCTTACTTTTATAATATTATATTCTAAATACAAAAGTAGACCATCGGTATTGCTTGAAAAAGACAACTTTAGTCCATTCTCCCGGATATGATCATACATTTTTGCGACATCCCCATCATTTTTGATTTTATCCATACAATAAATAGAGGTAAACATTGTATTTCCTCCATCTTAGAGGATTTATATTCTTGACATTCTCCGAAACGGAGAATCATTCAAGGCAAAGCATCTATTCTTAAAACAACCCGCATTTTAACGTAATATTTTAAAAATTCCTCTGGATTTATGTTTATATTTGATTATTGTTCCACAATTACCAGTATCAAGTATATGACTAAATAGAACAAACATGAGAAAAAAAGATCTTCATGATAAATTCATCGAGGAACTACACAAAAGAAATTCCAAGAGAGCCGAACTTATTAATCAGGTATCAGACATTCTGAAACTGGAAAAAGAGTCAGTTTACCGGAGAATGGCAGGTAAAGTCAACTTCTCCATCCGGGAAATGGGCATACTGGCCAAGATTTTAAACATCTCTCTCGATAGTCTTTTATACCAAGAAGAAGATATTCAATGGCTCCCATTCATACTGGAAACCCCGTTAAAGTTTCACTCCATTGATGCTTTATGCGATATGATAGATCTTAATTTTAAACAAATCGAGGAGATTAACCAAGATGAACCCGGTACCAGCGGAAACGTTTACCACTCGCTACCCTTGGAATTTTTCGTACATTCCCCGCTTATAATGAAGTTCATGTTCTTTAAATGGGGGTACTATTTCGTACAATCCGACGAGTATAACAATTTTTCCCAGTGGAAACTTCCTCCCAGGTTATCAGCTATCAGTGAAAAATACAATGACATTTATAACTTTCAGCACGTTTTTTATATTTGGGATAGCTCGCTGATTTGGGCATTATCTAAAGAAATAAGTAATTTCTACAAAACGCATATTATTTCCGAACAGGAAAAAGAGGACATCAAAAATGAACTCAAACTTATATTGTCGCAATTAGAAAAGACACTAAACGGAACACGTACTCCTAGCATCCCCTTTCCACCCGAAACAGATTTTCTCGTATCCTCGATCAATGTGGGTTTTTCCAGCAGTTACTTCTTTTCCGGCAATAGGCATCTCGCCTTGTTCCAAACTAATTTCAGCTTTTCGATGATACAGGATTCAGAAGACAATTTTAATAAAATAAAAGAATGGATCAATTCCTTATGCCATATTTCCACCCTTCTTTCTAGGAGCGGACGCATCGAGAGACGGTTGTTTTTCAACACGCAATACCGGATTATCGACGAGGTGTTAAAATAATGATGGGACTGTACAAAAAGTCATTCTTCAAACTCCCTCCCCCCTTCGGGGTACTCCCTCTATAAACAGAGGGAGAGTTGAAACACTCCCCATCTTCGGAGTGAATCACCAGCTCCTCCTCTGTTTATAGAGGAGGTGGCACGAAGTGACGGAGGAGTTTTTTAATAAAATGACTTTTGGGACAGCCCCATTATTTCAATATATTTTACACTAAGCGTCTATCTCTGCCTCATGTTCAAAATCACCCAGCGGTTTCAGATTGGATGGGATTTCTTGATCCGCATCATCCGAGAAATAAGGGAACACGTCCATGATATTCGTATCGGTCAGAGAACTGATCTCGAAAGGTACCACGTAGGTTGACAAACTCTTCTGCAAATTAGCCAACGCTTTCTCAATATCCGCTGCCGCCACCAAATAATACTGGTGAGATTTTTTCTCCTTACCACTGATCTGGTCCGCATCAATAATCGCCACTTTCGCCTTGAACCATTTATCGTCATTCCCGTCATTCGACTCCACCAACTCCGTGATGTTCGATTTCTTCAACCCCACGATATAAAAATCTCCCTGAATCATCTCCCGCAGATTTTCCGTGATCCGGCTCTCCGCCTCCGTGTAGGACATCGCATCTAACAAATACAACTCGGACATCTTCTTCTCTTTTCCATCCTCGCCCACTTTCACGTATTTTACCTTCGCTTCAAACCAATTTGCTGTCATTTCTTCTCTATTTTTTATGTGTTTAATTCTACAGCAAAAGTAAAATAATCTCCCCAAAATTATTCCACGGGTCACAAAAATATTCCGCATATAACACGTACGAATCATTGTTTTTAGCTAAATTTGTCTTTGAAGAATTTACTAGCAAGAGAAATCATGAGCGAGAAACTGTATCCAATCGGTATTCAAAATTTTGAAAGTCTTCGGAAAGACGGGTATCTTTACGTTGACAAGACAGCGCTGATCTACCAATTAGCCAAGAGAGGACGTTACTATTTCCTAAGTCGTCCCCGCCGTTTCGGGAAGAGCTTGCTCATTTCAACGCTCGAAGCGTATTTCCAAGGCAAGCGAGAACTTTTCCAAGGCCTTGCCATGGAAGAACTAGAGAAAGAGTGGTTACAACATCCCATTCTACACCTCGACTTGAACATCGAAAAATATGACTCGATCGAAAGCTTAGGAAATATTCTTAACAACGCTTTAACCCGTTGGGAAAAAATCTACGGGGACGAGCCGTCAGAAGCCTCTTTCTCCCTGCGTTTTGCCGGAATTATCCGCCGGGCTCATGAATTAACCGGGCAACGGGTGGTGATCCTTGTTGACGAATATGATAAACCCATGTTGCAAGCAATCAATAATGAAGAGTTACAACGGGAATTCCGAAACACGTTGAAACCATTCTACGGTGCCTTGAAAACCATGGACGGGGATATTAAATTTGCCTTACTGACCGGGGTTACCAAGTTCGGGAAGGTCAGCGTGTTCAGCGATCTCAATAACTTGAACGATATTTCCATGGATAAACAATACGTTTCTCTATGCGGAATGACAGAAGAAGAGATTCATCGCTATTTTGAAGATGATTTACGGAGATTAGCCACGGCACAGGATATGACTTACGAGGAAACCTGCACCCGATTAAAAGAGGCATACGACGGCTATCATTTCCGTCAAAACAGCGAAGGGATCTACAACCCGTTCAGCGTGTTAAACACTTTTGCCAAACAGGAATTCGGTAGTTACTGGTTCGAAACAGGTACTCCCACCTACTTGGTCGAATTATTGAAACAAAATCATTATAACCTCGAACAGATGTCTCATGAAGAGACGAATTCCGAGGTACTCAACAGCATTTATGCCGATGAAAGTCCTATCCCCGTGATTTATCAAAGCGGGTATCTCACGATTAAGGATTACGATGGGGAATTCGGAAACTATATCTTAGGATTCCCCAACCGAGAAGTAGAAGAAGGATTTATCAAGTTCCTAATGCCTTTCTATACAAACGTGAATAACGTGGAATCTCCGTTCGAGATCCAACAATTCGTGAAAGAGATTAGAACCGGCCAACCGGATGCCTTCCTACGTCGCCTGCAAAGCATCTTTGCTGATACACCTTACGAGTTGATCCGGGATTTGGAAGTACACTATCAAAACGTACTTTTTATTGTTTTTCGTCTTGTAGGTTTCTACGTGAAAGCGGAATATCACACATCCGAGGGCCGGGTGGATCTCGTACTGCAAACCGACCGTTACATCTACGTGATGGAATTCAAACTGGAAGGTTCTGCCGAAGAAGCCTTACAACAAATCGAAACGAAACATTACGCCCGACCATTTGAAGCGGATTCCCGACAATTGTTCAAAATCGGGATTAACTTTGATAATAATACTCGGAATATTGAGAGGTGGATTGTGGAATAACTTCTCTATATCGACTAAAAGAATTACCTCCCATTCGATCAATCTCGGATGGGAGGTGTTGAACAAATAGATTTATTTATTTTACAATTAAACTTAGCTCTGCAGGCGGCATACACATTTGATCATTACAACTTTGGTATTCAATGACACAAGTCACGTTCCCCGTTCCTCGAACTTCTTGAGTAAATATCGCCTCTTCTTCCACAACAACGGTTCCGGCACTATTATACGCCCGTCCTGAAGGCCGCTTTAACTCTCCCACCTTTTCAACTCCTTTCGGTAAAACAAAAGTTATTGTCGTGGGAAGATAGGGATCACTTTTATCCACTTGGGTATAAATTCGATACCCCGGATGGATTTTCATCCGAATTGTAATCAACCGATTCCCATTCGACATTTTCTTTGTAAAAGCCCGTACTTTTACAGGTTCCTTTTCATCCGTTTCCTCTTCTTTCAACGTTTTTTCCTCGATTGGTTCTTTAATTGATTCCGTACACAAAACACGATAATCGTTTCCCGGCACATTTTTATCCCGGGTGTTTACTAAAAAGAACCATCCTCCGGATTCCGTAAAAAATAAGCGAGATTTATTTGTTTCAAACCAAGTACGCCATTCTGCCGGAGTCTCGAAACGACAAAGCGTGTATCTTTCTAACAAACGGTGTCCTTTCGCCACGTCTGTTCCCTCTTCCAACAAACGGATCGCCTCATCTAAAAGACGAATGTCATGATTAGAGATACCCAGACTTCTTGCATCCTCATCCAAAAGAAAAGAGACCCGGCCCGGTCGAGGCATAAAATAACCGGCATTATTCATATAATAATCCTTGTACGCTTTTTCATCCGTACCAAATGAAAAATACAATTCCGGGAACATACTCTTTAAATACTCTCCATAAGTCGATTCTTCTTTCCCGATCCTTTTTAATGTAGAAACCCGCTCTTCGTACGCAGCACGAGTAGCCCGTAAAATCGTTGATTTTAAGTGTTCCCCGGTCACGATAAACGGATTAAACTTCCTAGCTATCGGGGTCTGCCCTGCAAATTGGGAAATATAGACAATCGCATTGGCAAATACTGATTTTGCCTCCTCCGTCATCTCTTCAGGTGAGGCTGAAAATCCCCAATGTAAGAAATTCCCATGTCGTCCGATGGCCACTTCCTCCAAGCCCTTTGCAGACACGCCACCTGAAATAAATTCTACATCAGGAGAATCCAGAAAACCGGCAGACTTGGAGATCATCCCCGGGCGTATGGCTTTCGTTGTATATCCTTCTTTTTGCACTCGCCACATCAAAATGGAGTCAGGCACGACCTCTCCTTCGGATTTCGCAATAGATTTAGCACTTTCCGGTGTAGGTTTCATTACCATACTCATTTTAACGGGGAATGGTCCTTTAAACATAGGATGTTCTGTACGTATATGATGAGCATCAGCATCCAAGCACAGACAGCACCAGTCCGTTTTCAACCCAAGACGAGTACCAATTAAACTACTCAATTCTGCAATCAACAACATGGGTCGATCAAAATCCTGTGGTAAATATCCTTCTCTTTTCTCCCCGTAAAACCGTCCAAAGGGATCTTCTTGCGTAGTCGGAGGAACTATCGGTTGAGGTAATCCGTCCATCACGGTAACATCGTAATCCTCAGACAACACTGGCTGGTAGTCTTTCGCATCAATAGCCGTCACATATTTAAAATATTGTTTCAGCAGTTTTTCGAAGGCCACAGTCCGTTTTTTAGCCCCTTCCAACAATAATGCAGAATCCACCTTGCCTCTGTTTATATTAGCATACACGTCCGAAGATCCTCCAACATAAAGCACTTTCAGTTTACTTTTCCTTATTCCTGCCTGCAAATCAAAACATAACAGAAATAACAAGCCTAATAGAATTATTTTCATATCCGAATTTTATTTATTCCGAATCAACTCTTCAATTTTATTTTTTAAAGCCTGATCACGAAGATTATCTTCAACGACAATACCATTTCCATCCACCAGAATAAACATCGGGATCGCCCTACCGTCAAACTTTTCTGCAAAAACATTATCCGTATCAATTAAACAAGGCCAAGGTAATTGTTCTTCGTCAAGAGCTTTCAACCAATCAGCATTACTCTTATCGATTGAAATACTGATTATCTCCAATCCTTGATCAACAAGGTCCTGATACATTTTCTTCAAGAATGGAATCGACTTGCGACAAGGTCCACACCACGAAGCCCAAAAATCAATCAATACGCATTTCTTTCCCTTACTCAATTCTTTCATTGAATATACCTTTTCATTCCGATCAGGTAAAGAAAATTCCGGAACTGACTTTCCTTTCAAAGTCTTGGGAAATATTTGTTTCTTCAAAGCTTGACCGTAAAAACTATTCTTCGCCTCTTCTGAAAAACCATTGAATAGTTCCTTAGCTTCTGTATCATCTGACGAGAAATAAGCCCTGTTATTCAGCAACAAAAGAGGTCCCCAAAATGAATCTCCGTTTGCAGCCACGCTATCATGAATGACTTTTTCAATCGTTTGGAAAGCCTCTCTTTCAGCTTTCACCAGATTCTTATAATCATCTGTCTGCATAAAATCAGTTATCACTTTTCGATCTCCATTTTTCCTTAATTCCGATATTTTCTTTATCGTCCCTGCATGTGCCTCCCGATAATCAGCGAACATTTGATCTAACTTTTCACGAAAAGCCATCTTCTCTCTGAAGATTTGATCCGTCACAGAGCCTTTCAATTGAACATCTTTCAGTTCCACGTATGGCCTTCCTTCTTGTTGTTCCCCTCTCACCGCAGAAAAAGTAATATCACTATTTTCCAGCATAAACCCGTAAGTACCCCGTACTCCTGTCGGTTCTTCGATTGTCAACATATAATAACGAGGTTCCACCAATTTTCCTACAAATGTGAATTTCCCATCCTGTACAGTTGTTTCCATCTCCTTTTTCTCATCTTGATGCGTGGCTGCCAATGTCAGGCTAACTTTCGTATTGTCGGCAAAACCATAGAGCATTCCGGTGATTTTATAGCTTTCAGATGTCTCACATCCTCCTCCAATAAATAACAGGATAAGGACAACAGATATATTAACATACTTAAAATACAAATATCTCATAACTAATATTTTAAAACACTATTTCTTTTAATTCTTTTTTTCACGTGCCATCTCTATCATTTGAGATAATTCGGCGACGATCTCATCATCACTCCCTGCAGCCCCAGTCACGTGAAACCGGATTTGTCCTTGTGGATCGATCACAAATTTTGAAGGAATCCCGGTTACGCCATAACTCTTCACTACTTCATTCGCTTTCGTTTTCGGATCTTTTAAATCCATCAACAAACGAAACGAGTAATCGTTATCTTTCAAATATTTCACGGCCTCTTCAGTCGCATTGTTCTCTTTTTCCCACGTGTGGATGAATAAAAATACCACATTCGGATCATCTCGATATTTCTCTACGGTCTTTTGCATCGCCGGGAACGAACGCTTACACGGGCCGCACCAAGTAGCCCAAAAATCCAACACGACAACTTTTCCACGCAAGTCTGCAAGTTTTACAACCTTTCCCTCCGCATCAGGCAATGTGAAATCCGGAGCAGACCGGGAAATCATACTCTTAATAATTTCCTCGTTTCGTTGATCAGCACGAGCTTTCCGCAATCCTCCGATATAAGTATCACATCCTTTCCCACTACCGTTTAGTTGTATATAAAGTTCCTCTATTTTATGATTCACTTCTTCGTCTGCCTGTCCCGCTTTGATCATATCCGCCAAACACAAAAATGATTCCAACGGTCGTCCGGCTTCTGCCATTAACAAAGCGTAAGATTTATCACGTCTATGGGGAGGCATTTTTTCCATAGTCGCTAACGCCTCTGAATGTAAACCCGCCTCGTAACAAGCTGTTGCATAATTAGACAAATACGAGGGATAACCTCTCATCGCGATGGCTAAACTTGCCTTATCACCCTCTTTTTGCAATTGTTCGCAGTTATCCACGGCAAGCTTGTAAAACATAAGAGCATGTTCCATATCCCCGCATTTACTTAAAGCACCCGCAACCACAGAACACGGTTCTCCCAACCATCCTTTCGTAACGATCCTATCAATATACTCCTTTGCCTTTTGCCAATTACCATTTCTCGCGTATGTTCCCGCCACACTACTCCGGGCATAATCATACACGATACTTTCTCCCAATTTTTCCGGTGGAAAACGTTTCATCCATTTTTTGAATAATACCTCTTGTTTCTCCGGATTCATTTCCGAGTAGATATAGGTGTTTAAATAGCGATTTCTGGCTAAAACCCCATGAGGGAATTTTTTTACAATCACATTTTGTATTGAATCAAATGTAGCCTCCATTCCCAAATAATAGAAACACTGTGCCACGTCCGAATAGACACTTTCCTCTTTTCCTTTAAGCTTATAGAGAAGTTCCGATTTAAAACGAGCCAACGTCTCGCCTCCGGCTTTTTGAGCCTCTAACGCTTTTTTCTGATTTTCATTCATCGGCCGCTGAGCCATAGCACACAAAGCCAAAACGATATATAATATCGTCAATACAATACTTTTCATAACAATACGAATTAAATTTATGAATGAAGGCGCCTAAGAAATTCTTAGGCAACCTTCACTAGCTGATTATTGAGCGATAAAATCGAAATCGGCAATACGACCGTCAAATTCATACACGGCAACCGGCTCCGCACCGAGTACTCCACTGGAAATATCCGACTCGATCACATAAATCTTACCTTTACCCGTCGAGCTATAAGTTGCTACAAGCAAATACTTATCCTTTGTACTATTTTCCAGATTCAAACCTGCATTCTTGAAAAGTTCGATGCGTGTAATCACTTCCCCGGCAGCAGGAGTCCAAACCGCAGTTGCACTTGAAGTTGCGTCATCCACATTGTAATTCATTCGATATACGTTAGCGTCAGTAGCATAAAAAACAACCGGACCACGTTCCCCCGTCGCAAAACTATGGGCCAAAGCGATGTCCGGACAAGCACTTATATCCATCGCACACTTAGAAGTATAGGCACTGGCTGTCGATTTATCCGCAACAAATACATACATATAACGTTTGCCGTCGTCAACGGGATTTTTGAAGAAACAATAATTTATTTGATTGTCACTTTGCCAATAACCATTTGACCAATGAATCAAATCCTTTCCCACGTTGCCAAAATCAAAATGTGCAGCCGAATTAATAACCGGGTCAATTTCAGCACTCCACATTTTGGAGAAAATAAACCGACGATGCAGACCATCGTAAAACAACGAATTCACTTGCCAAGTTGTATTTCCGGCCACCGCATAATAATCATCATTTTTCATGGCCATCGGCGTTAACTGTAAACCTCCCGAATTCGCTTTATAAGCCACACCGTTATTGATAAAGAAAGTATTATAGTTACGAACAAAAATTCCGTTCAGATCTTTAACAGCAGGAATCTTCCCGGCAAAAAGGCCATCAAACTCATCTGCAATACTCATATCTATTGACGAAAGACGAACCACGTCCTCCCCGGATGTCATATATAAATAATAAAGATCATAAGAAGCATATATTGCACTCACCAATTCTTTCGGTTCTCCGGTAAGCGGACGGGTGGGATTTACCGTAGAATAAGCATTACGATTATAAGAGGTCTCTGTCAACGAACCATTAAATAGCGGAGAGTACACAATATCAATATCACTTCCCCCTGCATTTTTATATAATACAGCTAACCCGGAACCAATCACACCCTCTACCGTCAATCGCCAATCCATTGTGGTTTTCAATCCACTCGTCGTATCAGTAGCTGTAAATACCAAATAATACGCACCCGGTATTGCCTCGATCTTCACGTCCAATTCTCTCTCGGTCGAAATCGTGTAATCCGGATAGTCATCACGTGTATAATCATGTGAATAACCGGTTCCGTATGACGAAGGCCCTATATATGGCTCATCCGATTTGTAGAGTTCCCATTTATATTTGAGTACACTTTTATCCCCATCATAAATAAACTTGGGCGTCAACGCGAAAGAACTAAATTGCTTGATCGTATACGTATGTTGTATCCCCACCGTATCCACGTAAAAATTTCCGAGGTCGGCATAATTATAATTCCCCTCGTCATCCAAACATGCCGTTAGTCCCATGACGAACAACAGAAAGATAACTTTTATCGATGTATATTTTTTCATAATAACTTCTCCTCTCATGATTAATTCGCTAATCCGGAACCGATTTCCAACGGGTCCCCATTATCATTCATATAAGGCTCGTCATGAGTCGCATTGTACTCGTTCAATAAATCGATCAATTCAGCGATGAAAGCATGTAATTTGTTACCATCATCCGAATAACCTGTATTCGGATCGATCATTCCCAGCTCGAACAAATCCACATCACCGTAATAATCCAGAATAAATTTATAACGAGCTTGAGTGAAAGGCCCCGCAACATTCGTAAAACCGGCCTGCCACCAAGCCGGCTGAATCAAATAATCACACCAAACAAATTTATAAACAGCATATTCCTCCGGTCCTTCCTCAAAGTTTTCATTTGCCTTTACCCGAACGGTCAACGAAGCGACCTGTTCTGCAAGATCTATTCCCTCCACCTTACGTTTCACAGTAACGGGTAACGTCGCATAATAAGCTCCGGCCGGAATCTCCATATCTCCCAACGTGTAATCGTTGGAAGAAACATTCGTTCCGTCCTCCAACACTTCTAAAGCAAAAGTACGCGCTCTATCAGAAACCACCCCGGTTACATAAACCATCAGATTCAAATCATAAGATTGTATCGCATCATCATATTTTTTGAACGAGAAGATAACGGAGTCTGCCGTTGCATTCTGTTCTTTATCACCTCCGATGTAAATTGACGGATTATCGCTGAAAGTATTTTTCTCATTCTCGCAAGCGAACAGAGCCATCAATATCGCACCAAGAATTACATATTTAAATATTTTCATAACTCATTTTCTTTATTTCTATTTCCAAACTCAATCTCTTCTTCCGGCATGGGCCATACATATTTAGCCTGATCCATGGCCATCGAATATGAATATCCATAACTTAAATAAGGAATACTTTTCTTATTCAGCCTTTTATAATAATACCACATGAGTCCTTCGCCATAAAACTCCCGTCGATACTCGTTTAAAATCTCATCCAACACCTGTGTTTCAGTTGAGGTTGCTGAAAATTCTTCCGTAATTCCCCGGTGAGAACGTATCTCATTAATAATCTCAGTACCTTCAGTGGTAGGATTACATTCGGCCACAATCAGTTTCATTTCCGGGAACCGGATGATCGGCATCAAATTTTTGAACTCGGCAGGCATATCCTCATATTGCCAAAACTTATTCGGCAAACGATAAATAGAGGAAGAACTCAGTCCCAAATCCTCACTCCAACCGTAACGGGTATTCCAACCGCGCCAATCTGTCGCATGCGGGTAGATTATTGCCGCATCCCGATCCATCACTGAAAATGAATACCCGGTAGCCCATGCCATTGTAATCGAAAATACGTATTCAATATTCTTTTCCATCTCCTCAACCCTCAATCTGAAAATATGTTCCGGAGTAAATGTATGATCCCGCTTTTCCTCGGCTATCGCAATATCATCAATCGAAGTCCACTTACAATCACTATCCGAAATAACCTCTTTTGCTTTTAATGCTGCATTAACCTTATCCCCCTTCCACATATACACCCTCGCCATCGTCGCCACCACGGCATAATAATTAAATCTAAACGTACGATCAAGCAAATAACCATTATCATCGGAAGTCGTGATCGCTCGTCCGGTACAAAGCGGATCCGCCACTTTCAAAAGAGCTGCAGCATCTTCCAAATCTTTCAGTATAAGATCTATAGTCTTGCTAACAGTCTGTACCTCCGTGATATTATAATCAAAACGATCCACGTAAGGAATCCCTTGGGCCTCCGGATCATCTGCATACGCGGGAGCAAAAAGCCTCAGTAAATCAAAATGAAGAAATGCCCTCAAACCCAAAGCCTCACCATAAATAACGTTATAATTGTCTCTTGAAAACATGGCCGGATCTGCCTCTCGAATATTACCGATGATATTATTCACGTTAGCTATTGTCGTGTAAGTCTTTTGCCAAACATCGTTAATCAATGATTTGGCCTTCGTACTCGTATAACTATACGTACTGAGAGGATATTGAGTAGCCGACGTCCCGACACGGGAATAAATTTTTGCCATGGCATCCAATGACACCGTCATGTTTAACCCGTACATTGATTTCTGTACCATCAACGTGTAAACACCCCAAAGAGCGTCTTTATAACCGGCTTCATCTTTCAGTAACTCCGACGACTCAACCTGAGTTTTAGGTTTCACATCAAGCCAATCATCGCATGAAATAGAGAAAAGCGAGATGATGATAAAAGAAAGAATAATTTTTATTGTTTTCATTGTCATGCGGTTTTAATTAAAACATTACCTGAAGCGAAAACGAGAACGTACGTGCAAACGGATAGGAAGTTCCTCGTTCTATTTTCACGGACTGCATTCGTCCGAAATCAGTCATATCAAACGAAAGTCGAAGACGTTCCATCCCGATACGTTTAATCGCCTCAATTCTCGTCAACTCGTAAGAAAGATTAAGAGATGAAATCACAAACTGATCATCATCCTCGACAAAGCGGGAAGTTGCTTGAGTTGTCTCTTCATTCTTTATATTTTTATACAAACTCACGTCTCCCTTTTTTACCCAACGATCGGAAAAAATTCGACGATCAACGTTGTTTTCCAAGTTCGCATTTTCTACCTTATCAACCAATGTCTGGTTATACACTTGTCCTCCGAACTGATAACGGGCAGTCACATTCAAACTAATTCCCTTGTAATCAAAATTAAATCCAAGGTTCCCTTGAAGTGTCGGTTCTGTATCCCCACAAATCTGAAGATTATCGGAATCCCATTCATACGTGCGTGTTCCTTCCGATGTAATAAAAAGTTCATCTCCACACGCAGGATCGATTCCCATTGATTTCACCGCCCAAATCGCTGACATAGACTGCCCTTCCTCATAACGAGTAATCGGTTTATTGGAAACAGAGGACGTTTGGGTATCGTTATACGTCTGCAAAAAGTTAGAAATCTGTTTGATCGTATTTTTATTATGTGATGCGGCCACAAATATATTCAGGAAAGCATCCTTCGACTGCTCCTGCCAAACCCGGTATTTAAGACTGATTTCATAACCAATATTCTCCACTTTTCCCAAATTCTCTTTATATGAAGTAAATCCAGTAGAAGAAGGAATCGTTACATCGGTTAATAAATCGTCTGTAACTGTCGAATAGTAATCAAAACGCCCCTGTAATCTCCCGTTAAACACACCAAAATCAACCCCGAGATTCCGATCATATTTTCTTTGCCACTTCAAACGAGAATTAGGCATCCCAGCCAAGACAGCTCCGATATTACCGTTGTAAGCACTGGACGTGTAGTAGGAATAAGTTGCAATCGACTGGTACGAATTGAAATTTTGTGAACCCGTGTATCCCAAAGAACCACGAAGTTTCAACTGTGAAAGGATACCTGAATCCGTCAATGAATGAAAGAATTTTTCTTGATGTAGATTCCATCCTAAGCCTAACGACCAGAATGTACCCCAACGATTATCACTACCGAATTGAGATGAACCGGACAAACGAAACGACGCATCAAAAAGATACCGATTATCGTAAGAGTAGTTCGCAGCACCGACAAAACCAATATCACGAGTAGTAGATTCGGAAGCAGAGGGACGTCCATCTTTATAATACTGTCGTGCAAAAGCTAAATTATCAAGTTTATCATTAGAAAATCCTTCTGCTTTAAAGGTCACCGACTCCGATGTAGAATTATTCAAACTCCATCCCACGTTAGCAAAAATCATGTGTCTTTCACCTAGCTGCACGGAATAGTTTGCCAGCACGTCTGCAGACACCGCAAAAGATTTTCCGTCACCATAGATATAGCTGCCGCGTCGATAAATCTTTTCTTCATCCTCTTCCCAACCGATAAAATCCGTGTGTGATGCAGGATGAAATATTTCACTACCCGTATCGCTCTTGTTCAAACTCACCCGTCCGGTAAATTTAAATCCTCGTGCAGGCGTCCATTCCACGTAGAAATTATTTACAAACTGCGTGTATTCGGAAAAGTCCTTCGTGTTGATCGTGGCGTTCCATACAGGATTATAAACATTCGTATTTTGATATGTACCAAGACGTTCTCCAAGTATTTTTATAACGTTACCATCATCATCCCAACAACGATAATAAGGATTCATCGAGGTATATTCACTAAATGAACCATACGGAGAATTCTCTCCCTTATTATAGGTTACTGAAAAACTATTCTTTAGCATGATATTATTATACCGGTATGAAAGTGTCACACCTCCAGAAAACGTGTTCCGATTAGAACCTTTCATCACACCAACCACATTATTATATGAAACATCCAGACCATACCGGAAAAAATCATCCCCTCCTTCAAGGTAGATAGTATGTTTCTGCCCAATACCATTTCGTAACGGTATCGACTTCCAATCAGTATTAACCCCGGCAATCACCTCTTTCATCAGTCCGTTATAGACCTGATCCCATGAATATTGTTCAACCGGATTTCCCCATATAGACGAACCGTTATCCCTGAAATAGGTATATTTCCCTGCATTGAATTCTACTTCCAACTTTTCTGCTGCATTACAAAGATCATAACTGGTCAAATCTGGAAGTTGAACGTTCATTGTGCCCGTGTAACTCACTCTCAATTTTCCCTTTTCCGGCTGTAACGTTTCAATGACTACCACCCCATTGGCAGCTTTCGATCCGTATATGGCCTTGGCCGCGGCATCTTTCAAAAGTGTCACGCTAGCCACACGATTCATATCCATATCCATCACATAAGTTAGCGATTGCTCAAAACCGTCAACAATAAATAACGGATTATTAGGATTCGATGAATATTCTCCTTTCAAATCCGGGAAACCGGACTGCCCACGCATCGTGATCTCGTATTGCTGATTCGGATTCGAACCGTTCGCAAGACTTTCAGCGATACGAAAGGAAGGATCAAGATTCTTAATACTCTGCAATACATTCGTATTTCCTACCCGACGAATTTCCTCCCGAGAAAACGATTGGGCTGCACCGGTAAAACTATTCGCTTTGCGCGTAAACATTCCGGTAACCACGACCTCATCAACTTCTGTAACATCTTCTTCCATCACAATCCGTAAAGTATCTCTCGTGTTGGCTGTAAAATCTACTTTTTGTGATTTATAACCAACAAAAGAAAACTCTAAGGTTCCCGCATTCGCAGGAATATCCGGCAATTGAAACCATCCGTCCATGTTAGTTGCTGTCCCGATAGAAGTTCCAACTAACTTAACCGTCACGCCCGGCATAGGTCGTTTTTTCGTATCTGATACAAAACCTCTAAGTTGAAGTCCCTTTTGATTCTGTGGGATTTCAGTTTTTGGAGCTATCACGATAGTCTTACCGACAAATTGATAGGTAAAATGTTCCCCAAGAACCAAACGTAAAACGTCTTCCACATTCACTGTTAAATTTGGGAGCCGAACCACCTTAGCCACGTCAATCTCATCATCGCTGTAGAAAATGTCATATTTCAACTGCGTGGTTATCGTACTAAACACTTGATCAATCGTCAGACTCTTCTTCTCGAAAGCCACACTCTCGGCCTGACCATAAGCGGTTGCATGCACTTGCATCAACCCGACTAGAATCCAAAAACAAATCAGCTTCATAAGCAATAACATTTTTTTTATTCTACTTTTCCAGTAAAATAAACCTACATCCTCATTTTTTTCCATAAATTTGTAGTTACATTAAATATTTATTAATCCATACGGGTTAAGATAAGAACGGGAGCCGCAATCTCTCGTTCTTTTGATCTCGTATATGTTTATCTATTTTTCAAACTTGCCGTTACCACATTTCCTTTCACGTTAAATTGTACATCTGAAGTCATCTGAAGGAATTTAAACATTTCTTCTAAAGGTTGGTACTTGTTGACCACTCCCGAAAAACGTCGAGTTTTAATCTCCTCGTTCATGTAAAACATTTTAAAATCATACCACCGCTCTAATTTCTCGACCAATTCTTCAAACGTGTATGCTTTAAAATAGAATTTTCCATCTCGCCAAGACGTGTACAATTCCGGCAAAACTTCTCTCAGTCCAGCTTTTCCGGTTCTTACATCAATCTGGTATTGCTCGTTCGGTTTCAGTAAAACTTCTTTTTCCTCTTGATTAATCATCACGGAACCTTCAACCAAAGTAGTCTGCCAAAAACGATCATTCGAATACGCACACACGTTGAAAGCTGTCCCTAATACCCGAACTTTTCCAGCCTCCGTGTGTACATAGAAAGGTCTGTTCGCATCTTTTTTCACCTCGAAATAAGCCTCTCCTTCCAAAAATACCTCTCGTCGGTTGGAAGTAAATTTCTCCGGAAAACGTAAAGAAGATTCAGAATTAACCCAAACCACCGTTCCATCTGGTAATTCTAAAGAATACTCCCCACCTTTCGGAACAATCAAGGTATTAAAAACCAAAGAATCTTCCATTCCTGTCTCATTTACATGATAGGAAACTTTCCCCGTCACCGTGTCATTCACAATCTCCACGCCCGCATTTTCCGAGGAATAAACTCCTTGATGCTCGTTTAACGCTAACCGTACTCCCGTTCCCAAACGCAATTCCGCCTGTAACCTACCGGGTTTTATCACTTCTGCACGTACAATTTTTTCCTCCGGCTCCGGACGGGTAACGACATAAACCAAAGAAACACCCAATACAAACATGGCTGCATATTTACAAACCGACAACATCCATTTTCTACCCCTTTTCGATTGTATTTTCCGCCAAGCGTTATCCACGTCATAACGATGAGACTCCAATCCGTGCATGGCCTGCCGGATTTCGAATTGTTGTTGCAATATCTTTTTTTCCTCCTGAGATAGCTCTCCCTCCTCCGGCCTTCGCCACAGAGAAGTCAAACGCTCCCAATTATTTTCCAGAAAATCGTTCATTTCGTATCTATTTTCCTATACGACAATCATCCTTCAAAAGAAGGTGAGTTAAAAATGAACTTTTTTCAAAAAAATATCACACATAAAAAAACAATCTGATTATCAAGAGTAATATATCCCATTTTATCCCATCAATCCTTATCCTTGCAAAGCTATAAAAAGCAACACGGGAGAATGTTCACCACCTACCCTAGCTCGAATATCCCGATACGCTTTCATCACGTGAGACTTCACGGTATTCACCGATATTCCCAATTCATCCGCAATCTCCTTGTATTTTTTCCCGTCTAAACAACTCATTGTGAACACAGTCCGACATTGCGCAGGTAAAGTTTGCAGAACCTCTTTTATTTGCTCCACACGTTGCATCTCCTCTTCCGAGTAACCGGAATTTTGTAGATCTTCAATAAACGCCATCAATGACGCCCCATGTTTTCGCTCTATCATTTTATGTTTCAACACATTTAAAGCCCGAAAACGTACCGAAGTAAAAAGATAAGATTTCACGGACTCCTGCACCCGAACCTCCTGCCGACTTCTCCAGAGATACGTGAAAAGATCCTGCACCACGTCTTCTGCCTCCGCCTGATCACCAAGAATCATGACTGCATAATCGCACAATGGCATATAGAACATTCTAAACACTTGTTCAAATGCCCCTTGGTCTCCATTCTTTATTTTAGCGAAAACTTCTTCCATGATACAATTCTCACCACTCATGGAGACAAACTTATATAAAAATCCGGATTCTCGAACAATCAGATGGGAAAAATAATCCAAAATAATATCACGAATATACGATATCCACTAGAATAATTACTTGGCACAACTAGACACACGTAACAAACTCCAAGAACAGATCCTACAAAATTACCAAGTTGTTCACCTAGGCACATTATACAAAATCAGAACTTCAAGAGCATATTGAAAAGGCGATCTGTCAACTTCTTCTCCAATATCAAAAGATTTTCATAATGAATCGTTTCAGATGGCAAAAACATTCTCCAGATTGTCGAAAAACAAAAGGTCGTGCTTTCCCCAAAATAAAGCACGACCTTTTCAAAATTCAACTAAACTCAAGCTACAAATTAACCATTTTCACATAAGTTTCCCTGAATCTGTTGATAACTTCAACTTTAATCTTTTTTGCCGTAACCGAAGGTTTGACCCGGAATAAATGATCGGTTCTATAAACCTTCACTCTACCAGAATCCAGAAAATCCTGATCTATATCCGAAAATTGTTCCATATATCCCTTTAAAACACCGTCTTCATACCATCTCACTTTATAGGAATTATCCCAATCCCAAACATTGGCAACGACATATTCAGGTTGAGAATCGAACTCACCAGGCCTGTACACCTTAAATTGATAATCTAAATCATGCCCGGTTGATTTAAAATGCCATTGGACATTATTCCCGTCAACCTCAACACTCATAAATCCATTCGGGGTTCCACATCGACTCGCATTTCCCTGCCAGTGGAATCCACATACTGCCCCCACATTATGCTCGTAAATATTTTCCGCCAGAATCTCATTTTTATGAAAATGCGTATGGCCGGAAAAAATATGTACATTATAATCTTTGAGGACATCCAATACTTGCTTGGAATTTGCAATATTAAATATAGGAGCATGTACGTTTAAAAATACAGTCGTTCCGGTTTTCACGTAACTCAAATCTTTCTTCAGCCATTCCAACTGTTCTGCCGTTAATTGAGTATAATACTTTTTATCCCCTAAATACTCAATATCTTTCATACAAATAACATGAATATTCCCGATATTCAAAGAATAATCAGTCGGTCCAAAGAAAGCCTCGTACGTTTGTTCGCCATAACCTTTCGTTTTATCAAGAGTCCGGCCAGCCTCTGCATACCGTTTATCAAAATCATGATTCCCTATAACATGCATCATCGGAATATTCCATGACGCAACGGCACTGGTATACAACGGGTATAAATGTAATGCATCACTCACGATATCCCCCTCGACAAAACCATAAACCTCTCCTTTTATTGTACTCAAAAATTTTTTCACGTCGGGTACTGTCTCCGTGAAAAAACGAACAAAATGAAAATCATCTTTAGGTTGGGGATCAGAAAAAACCAGATACGTGAATTTCCCTGTAGCCTGTTCCCTTTTTTTCAAAATAAAATCATACGAAGTAGACAAATTTTGCTTTTCAATTGGCTTGTAAAATTCTATCAAATTAAGCTCGTTAACCGGTACATGACAATTAGAAGGCACGGTAATCCTGACATAACGGCATTTAGCAGTATCGGTAAGCAAATGATATGCCCCTTTTTGATCGGTAATCGTAAAATTTATACCATTATTTACAATAACCCCCGGAATAGGACGATGTTGTAAATCCATCACTTTACCCTTTATGTTTACTTCCGTCTGACCAACAGCACAAAAACTAAACATACTGATCCAAGAGAACAATAATAATTTCAATGTTTTCATCATTCTAAAACTTATTACGTTATATAACAATCTATCACTTATTACGCTTTAACAAGCTTGATTTGCTTGAATATTTTAATTAACAGTTCCGGTTCTTTTGTTGAAGCCAGACTTTTCTCCAATTGAGTTGTATCGTCTTCATATAAAAGCGTGTTCGCACAGTCCAGCACGTGACTCAGTAAACGAATGGCTTCCTCTCTCGTTACATTTTTTTTCTTGACTGCTTTCACGATATATTTATTTATCTTATTAACAGCATGATAAATAGCTGGTTTGGCAAATTCTACTGTCGTGCTGGAAAAACCGACATTCTGATCGTATGTACGAGTGTAATTAGCTTGAAATCTACTCCACTTTTCCGTACAAGGCTCTCCCAAATAATGAGGTATTTCAAATGCTACCTTACTCGTCGTTTCATATACATGATACACGTATTTTTCTTTTTCAGTTTTCTCAGAACCAGCCCCGGTATGTACAAGGGATTCCTTTCCTGAAATCGCATTTAACGCCTGACCAAAACCACAATAAGGATATAACAATCCTAAAACACAAATAATAATCACTCTTGTATTCATATTCTATTTTTATTGTTGCCAAATAAGTTTTATCGTCAAATCATCGCCTCCCATAGACTCTTTCGCAGCCTGATAATTTTTCATATTTGTTCTCTGTAAAACAGACGGATATTTAAAACGACGGGGAATTTCCTGATCTTTGGGAATACCGTCACCCTTAGGAATTGCAGGTAAACCCGTTCGATTATATTCAAACCATTGCTGATAATCACAAAAATACAAGGCGAAATATTTTTGCAGCATAATTCTTTCCAAAGTCCCGTCATAGCCTGCTACCGGATTATTAAAATACCCTTCCGGAATTTCACCTCCCCACTGTTCGATAGAAGCTCTTACCCCGTTTTCATAAGCTATCCGTTCATCTAATGTTACGATGCCTTTCTGGGCCAATTCGGCCTTAATCAATTCCAACTCTGCATAAGACATTAATGGTAATTTCATCGGGGCAACGGCCAGTGCCTTATTGGGAGTCGAAGCCTTTCCTGCCGGTTGTATAGCAAAACCCGCAGGCCACCCGATGTAGTCATCCTTCTGTTTAGACACGAACAAAGGAAGTCTCGGATCATTCCATGATTTCAACGTGTTAACAAGAAATTCCGAACAAGCCCGATAAGAAGTAAAATCATTAGCCCTATTAAGAGGAGCCTCCTGGGGATAAACCCCGGAAATCTCAACTAATGCCGCATCGCTATTAGACTCAAATACAGGATACATTTCAGGGGTATTGATCATTTTTTGTATTTCACTTCTAGCATCATATTCCGCAACATTCAACATTTTCAGAAGAACACGCAAGCGCAACGAATTACAAAACTTTTTCCATTTGAGAATCCCCTCGCCGTCGACCGTCTTGTAAAGCATATCTCCCGAAGTATTATACTTCAGACTACCAGATACATCAAACAAAATATTAGCCGTTTCCAATTCTTGTAATATATTTTTATATATGGCCAGTTGTTTATCGAAAACCGGATAATATAATTGCTCGTCTCCGCGACATGCCTCCTCCATCGGTACATCCCCGAAAGCAGAAACTAACACATCAAACATATAACTTTGTAATACTTTAGACACAGCCTGATAATTGACCTCTCCAAGTTTTTCAGCCTCTTTTTCCATAGCTTTCGCATTTGCCAACCATTGATAATAAGTACTCCAGCTACCGTCACCTTCACTATCAGAAACATACCACCAGCCTATATCATTCGTATTACGATAAGAAATAATGTTTCCCATCAACTCGTAAGTATAGTTATTAAAACGTTTCCAGCTAAAAGAAGATACATTATACAAGATCGGATCGAGAAACGAACCAGGATTAGCTTCATTAAGTCGAGTCGGGTCCGTGTTCAACTTCTCGAATGGAGTACATGCTGAAAACAGTCCTCCTATAAAAATTCCTCCCAATAAAATATTCCGAATACTTTTTTTCATGTACGTATTATTTTGTCAGATTAAAAACTCACATTTAAACTTACACCCATTGAACGGGTCGTGGGTAAAGAACCAGCCTCAACACCAGGCACGATATTTCCACCATTCAGAGCCCCAGTTTCCGGATCGAATACCGGGTAATCCGTAAAACAGAAAAGATTTCTCCCGTACAAAGCGATCGATGCTGAACTTAACGGGGTTTTTCGTAGTTGTCTTTTCGTAAAAACATATTCCAAACGAACTTCCCGAATTTTTAAAAATGAAGCATCAAACAAGTTCGTTTCCACGTTCTCCACTTTATAATACTCGCCATAATACACTTGTGCCGTAACAGGTTTCGTGTTCGGGGTATAAGATCCATCCGAATTTGCGACCACGCCCGGGGCAATGATATACGTTCCACCCATCGGTAGCAAACCAGCTTGAGCTAAACGGGAATCATCACCGGAAATATAAAGAGGTGTGCCAGGTAAACGCCCGTTCAAAGTAGCTTTACTTTTCCCTTGAATACCTAATTTTGCATTTGTTGTTGAATATATTTTTCCTCCATGTTGTCCGTCAAGTAATATACCAAGAGTGAAATTTTTATACTTGAACTCGTTGTACCAACCAGCCTTCCAACCGGGATAAGCACAACCTACATACTCAATCTCATCCGTTGTTACAGGAAGTCCGGAAGCATCGACAATCACCTGTCCATCCGTCGTCCTTTTCAATTTATATCCCCAAATATCACCAATCGTTCCGCCAACTCTCCCGATAATAGAAGCTCCTCCGATCTTGCTGATCAACTGGTTTTCATCTGCACTTTTTGATAAAGACAAGATCTTATTTTTATTCTTCGACCAGTTGACCCTACTCGTCCATCTGAAATCATTTGTAATCACAGGAATAAAATTTAATGCAACTTCGAATCCCATATTCTGCACGGTTCCCGAATTTATTGTCGCTTTAGAATAACCGGTTGTCGGGTCCATAGGGGCATCCAAAATCTGATTCTTTGTCCGGTTGTAATAATACGCGAAGTCTACATTCAAACGGTTTTCAAATGTCCTTATATCCATTCCAACCTCATAATTGGTTGAAATCTCAGGTTTAAAATCAGCATTAAACAAAGTCGTCGGGAGTTTTACAGAACCGGCAAAATTAGTCGTCTCGTAATACCGAGAAGTTTTATAAGGATCAGTATCATTTCCGACCTGTGCCCATGAAGCTCTTAACTTCAACAAGTTAATTTCCCGAGGCATATTAAACCATTCATTAAATAAAACACCTGCCGAAACAGAAGAATAGAAAAAAGAATTATTCCTTTCCGGTAAAGTCGAAGACCAATCGTTCCGTCCACTAATATCCAAGAATAACTTATTTTTATAAGCAAGATTAGCCGTGAAATAAACACTATTCACCCTTTTATTAAGAATCTTCTGATTAAATTCAATGGCTGAAATCGCATTCGCAAGTTTATAAACACCAGGGGTGATTAACCCGTTGGCAGCATTAGATAACATATCCAATTTAGAGGTCATCATGTTACCTCCCACAGCAGCATTCAGCGTAACTCCATCAAGGAAACTATTGTGATACGTCAATAAAATATCACTATTCAATTCATAATTGAATATATTTTGCTTTTTAAAATACCCTTTGGGATAAATCACATCACTCATCGGACGGTGCTGTTCACGCATATCTATCTCCATCTGCAAAGCCGAACGAACCATAAAATCAAAATGATTACTGAGTTTCAAATTAGCTGAAATCATGGATATAGTCGCATGCTTTTCCGTCGGGTTCAACGACTCGTACAAAGTCACGTATGGATTCCCGATAAGCTTGCTGAAAGGTTGTAATTGAGTAACATTTTCCTCTCCCTTTTTCCACATCGGGCGATACCAATCCAAATTAACATTGGGATTCTGAAAAATCAAAAAATAAGAGATCGAATTACTACTATAACCTAATGCCGGAAGATTATCACTCTGCCGCCACGTATAACTGGTCCGGTAATTAACGCTCAACAACCTGGAAACCTTTTGCATACCGGAGATTGTTGCCGTAACACGTTCAAATCCCGTGTTAGGAAGAATCCAGTTATTTTTCATATATGTTAAAGATGCCCTCAGTGATCCCCTATCATTTTTCCCCGAAACGGCGAGAGAATTCGTGGTCGTATACCCCAAACGGAATAGGTCCTTGCGGTTATCTTTATAAGCTCTCCACGGAGTTGCATTATCTCCTCGGTCTTGTTTTCCCTTATCATACTGATAAAACAACTGATTTTCAAATCTCGGCCCGTAAGCGCTACTTGTCCCGCTTGTTCCACTGATTGAACCATCTGGGAAATCCCCGTAGGAATAGTATTGTTGTCCCTCGTAAACACTACCTTCTGGCCCTATATTACTTGGTTGTCCTTGTCCGAATTCATATTGATAATCCGGCCACATTAACACATTTTCAATACTCGTGTTTGACGTGAAAGTAACTCCTAATCTTTTTTCCTGTTCATTTCCATTTTTGGTGGTAACCATTATCACCCCATTAGCTGCACGGGAACCATATAAAGCGGTTGCACTGGCTCCTTTCAAAATCTGGATACTCTCAATATCCTCCGGATTCAAGTCTGAAAAGCCATTTCCAAAATCTATTGAGGCTTCTCCGGATGCACTTTGCGCATTTCCCGTGTTAATCATGGGGGCACTCATGGGAACCCCGTCCACGACAATCAATGCATTGTTTCCCCCTTGATTCAACGAAACATCCCCGCGCAATGCTATTCTCGTAGATCCTAATGGTCCTCCCGAAGAATTAATACTAAGCCCGGCCACCTTTCCAACCAAACCTTGTGACCAGTTAGAAGAAACCGCACGCATGACTTCATTTCCATCAAGTTTACTTGTCGAATACCCTAATCCTCGTTCATTTCTTTTAATCCCCAATGCCGTTACAACGACATCATTCAAGGCAACGTTTTTTTCATTCAACCGGATGATCCATTCAGTGTTCTTCCCGTGATAAGAAACAATTTCTGTCTCGTATCCCAAATAACTGAAGACAATCTTATCCGTAGTTTTAAGTGTTTTCGGAGATTTAAGAATGAACTTTCCATCGGTATCCGTAACCGTTCCTAGAGTTGTGCCTTTTACAGACACACTAGCACCAACAAGCGGTAAATCATTTATATCAACCACCTTCCCTTTAATAACTGTTTGTGCTTGAACAGTCATAGCCATCAGACTAAATAAAAGAATAAAACTTTTCTTTAAAATAAACACCATAGACAACATTTTTAATTTTTTGATGCACGAAAGTATGCGCACAATGTTTCAATAGTGTTACATCACAATTAAGAATAGATTTTATTTTACAATCACCAGATCCATTTATCAACCAAAATAGGGCCATTCAGACATAGTCCCAACAATATACATCAAAATAGGAAAACCTATCAATGCCTAATGATTATACTTGCTGATTTGGAAAACAAAACGAATTGATTAAAATTTAAGAGGGTATGGACAGAAAATCCATTAGAACGAGAATAATTTATACCTCTTACAATTTTTCAAGAAAATATAGTGTAAAAAAATACCTGCAATCACTTAAACGAAAATGCGTTTAAGCAATTGCAGGTAAGAAGTTTTAATATCTTCTATTTGAATTATAACCTCCGCGACTTCCGCCACCTCTGTTATATCCTCCGCGACCTCCACCGTTTGATCTTTCTTCTCTCGGTTTAGCCACGTTAACGTTAATTACCTTACCGTCATATTCAGCACCGTTCAATTCATCGATTGCTTTTTGTCCCATAGCATCATCTGAGATTTCAACAAAACCGAAACCTCTTGATCTACCTGTTTCACGATCCATAATAACTTTAGCTGAAGTAACTTCACCATATTCAGCAAACAAAGTTTGCAAATCAGCGTCATCAACGCCATAACTTAAATTTGAGATGTAAATGTTCATCAAGTACAAATTTTAATTGATTAATAAATTACGATTGAGATTGCACAATGAAAGAAAGTCTACTTAACGATACAAATACATGCTAGGAAAGTGATTTAAATACAATGGATTCAATTCAATCTGGGACAAAGGTACTCTTTATTTTGGATAAACAAGTGTTTTTGCAAATTATTTTATTAAAAATCAATTTACCAAGGATAACAATAAAACGACAAGCCCCCCCCCGGTAACGAAGCACCGGAAGAGGGCTAAACACATTATTTATTCACACACTACAAATTTTTCAGTTTCGAATCAATCAATCCACGACAAACGTGAAAACGTTTTCCAACACGTTAGAATACCCCTCGTTCTTGATCAGAATTGAAACCCGGTATTTCCCCTTCGGGGCTTTACAATCAAAAGGCAGCTGCATCCGTCCTCCCCCGTATATCACCAATTCACGCCTGAAAATTTCGGCATTTCCATCCTCCGAAGTCACGTTGGCGATAGAATACTGAATAGGTTCCGTTCCCAACACCCCCTCGATTGTCGCCGTGGTCCAAGGAAGTCCCTGTTCAACAGTAGAGGAATAGGAAAGATACTGGTTACATATTCTTTCCGCTTCAGCAACAGAATATCCCATGCCATCACCCTGAAAACCTTCCCCCAGATAAAATTTCGCATCGTCAATCAGATACTCCTCATCATAATACGCGTTCACCAAAGACTCTATTTCATCTAACCTAGCAGATATTTCATCCATCCGATCTTCATCCGGAAACTCCTCTCCCTCCAATCGATCCATTTCTTCATACAGCTCATCCATTTCCGATTCCAAATCTTGTATTATCGGTTTCGCTTTATACGCCATGGCCAGAACCTCCCCCAACCCCTCCAAGGGCCAGTACTGCTCTTCCATCTCGGCCATTTTAACTTTCACTCCATCCACCCCGATATGCAGCGAATCGATACCGTATTTCGCATAGGTGGTTCTCAAATAACCGACCGTTACATCTTGGCAGCCCACGAATCCCAAGGCTGCTATCACCAATAAAGTATATATTCTCTTCATCATATCAATAAATACTAGAAATTAACGATGTCAAGTCAAAATTGTAACTCAACGCATGAACTACCCCGTTCGTCATTTGAATATCCGTGGAAACAATCCGATTTTTCTCACTATTTTCCGTGTTATGCAAATAAACGTAAAGCCCAAATTCCCCTTTCTCCGGTATTTTATTATAATCTTCCCGGAAAGTATAAGAAAACAAATCTCCATCCAGCGTGGAATAAACCTTTCCATCAATTTCCTTACCGGTCGTTTCTTCCAAATTTCCCTTGGGGACATCATTCACGGTCAACCGTTGCGGAACAATCAACTGATTTAAAATATACTGGCAAACCTCTTCCGGAATATCCGACACCTTGTTCCAAAGTTCCCCATCTTCCTCAATTTCCACGTTATGATCCAACATCATGCGCAAGATACTCAAGTTCGTCACCCCGAAAAAAGTAATTTGCTGATTTGGCATAGAACCGTCAAAATAAGCCTTCATTCCGGCATTCTCGATCAGTAATATCGTGGAATCCCAATCATCCGGTTGCGAGTGTAAATATTCCCATACCGTGCAATCATGTTTCCCGTTTGCCAACCCGGTATCTATATACTGGTAATTCGTGCAAGCACCCAATCCCACGGCAACACACACGACCAAACTCTTGATAAATACATTTATTTTTTCCATAACCAATACGAATTTTGAGTCATTAATTCATTATTTACAAACGCATTCTCGCCCACGGGCAAATAAAGAGCCCCCCGGTCTATTTCCTCCCGCGTGAGCATGGAATAGGCCAAAGACAACCGGTTCAAATAACCATTGCGCACGATGTCGAAATAACGTTGCCCTTCACCGAACAATTCCCGTTCCCGTTCATTAAAGACCTCTTCCCGCAAGACTTCGCTCCCCGTGGGACCATCATATTTTTCCAATCCGGCCCGTTCCCGTACATCATTCAAATCCTCCACGGCATTCGGCATATTCAAGCGGGTGCGACACTCGGCACGAAGTAATTTCAGGTCTGCCAATCTCCAGATCACTTTATTTCCCTCCACCGAAATTATTTTCCCTTCATTTCCGACTGCAACCGAGGTGATCACTTTGTTCCATTTAACAAAATAAGCCCAAGGAGACGGAGTATCATCATCCTCATATAACGTCTGTGTCCCTAAATGATACCAGAATGAATCCCGGCGCACATCCTCTTCTTCCGGGTACATATCTTCCACCGTTTCCACCGAAATCCTCGTGTACCCCACTCCCGGACCATCAATATCACTCGGAAGAAGCGAAAAATAAGGGTACGTACACAACAAAATACTGGGATATAAATACATCGGCATATAAGAATTTCCCTCATACTCGTAATCCTTACTAGTCACCTCGATAGCAAAAATCGTTTCGTCGCTTTCCCGACCTTCTCCAAGCGTGCGTGCCTTTAAAGCAGCAATATCAGGTTCCAACCGGTACGCCCCGCATTTACCTTCAATCACATCAGAAGCGTATTGTTCAGCTTTCTCCCAATACGTCTTTTCTTTATAAAGGCCACCCATCCACGCATAGATGTTTGCCAACAATGTTTTCACGGTTCCGCTACTGGCATATTGTTTCGAAGTCAATGAATTTCCATACGAATCAGTCAATTGATCGTACTGGGGCAACACGAGCGCCTTCTCCGCGTATTGAATAGCAGTTTCCAGCACTTCCTTCGCCGGACTTTTAGCGAGAGGGTCTTTTGCTTCGGCCCCCGAGGAAATCGGGGCATCCCCCCATTTCCGTGCAATCTCGAAATAAGCGAATGCTTTCATGAAACACGCTTGGGCCAGCCAGAACTCTTTCCGTTCATCCGTGATCCCGGTAAATCGAGAAGCATTTTCCAACAACACGTCCGCCTTCCCGATCAGGGCGTAATACCCACCCCAAGATTCCATTTTAGCAGGATCCGTGAAAACTCCAACATTCAGATTCCTTACATTTTCGTTTTCATACTCATCACAAGGCAGGGCGGCAAGATCAAGGAACGAAAGGTTGCTATATGTCATTAACCCCCACAACTGGAGTTCCGCCGCCATCATATCTATAACGACTAACTCCACGTCTGATTCCGTCTTAAAATAATTCACGAACGTCACGTCATTCTCCGACTCCACCGTCAAAAAATCATCACACGAGAACAGCGGTAATATAAGCAGATATACTAACAATTTTCTCATAATATCTTTTTTAGAAATTTATACTTAAACCTACTGTAAATTTCCGAGGCAGGGGATAAGACCCCAGATCATCTATACCATCATAAATACTGACGATTTCAGGATCGAGTCCCTTGTAATTAGTCAACAAGAATAAATTCTCTGCCGTAACATAAATTCGGGCACTGGTCAATCTTGCTTTTTCAATCACCCGTTTATTCAGATTATAACCTAACGTCAGTTGTTTTAATCGCAACAGGTGTACATTTTCAATATCACAATCATACTTTCCATCATACTGTAAATCGTTCCCGTTATAAGATTGCAAATGAGGATAAGACGGGTTCTCCGTTTGAGCATTTTCCCAAGCATGAATCTTACTAATATCCACCAGAAGAGGACGGTTAGGTTCATCCCCGGGCATTAGACTGGCGTCATCATACACCCGTAGGATATGCCTTCCTAACGAATAATTAAACGCCAAGTTTAAATCAAAGTCTTTCCAACGCAAATCAAAGAAAATACCACCATGCACTTTCGGTAACGGGCTGGCAGCATAATACTTATCATCTTCGGTAATATTGCCATCCCCGTTCAGATCCAGAATCCGACGAGTTCCCGGGAAAAAGATACTTGTACTCGTTCCATTAACATACAACAGTTGCTTCTGACCACTCGGCAGATACATGTAAGGCACCTCATCCATCGTGTTATAAAAACCGTCTGTTTTATAAACTTTCATCTGGTACAATGGCTTACCGATCACCTGTTCCTGATAATCCATTTTGTCATAACTTTTCTCGAAACGACTCCAGTTCCGGGAGGCCGTCAATTTCATTTTCCACTTAACAGCCGTTTCTCGTAATATATCGGCAGCCAACTCCAGCTCGACACCCTCGTTCGAGGTTTCCATGGCATTCCGCCACTGCATCGCAAACAAATAAAAATCACCCGGTAAATCGATCTGGTTCAACTGATCTTTCGTGTAACGATAATAGTAATCGAACACCACCTTGAAACGATAATTCATTAAATCCAAGTCCAAACCAATATCATACTGATCCGTCTTCTCCCAACTCAACGTGGGATTAATCAACCCACCCTGTGCAGACTGTTTCATTCCATATTGACCGAGAAATGTTCCCGTTCCCGAAGAGAACAACCCTTGAGCCAGATAAGGTTGACTGAATTTCAACCCGGAAGTACCCCAGCTTGCCCTGATCTTACCGAAACTCAACCAGTAGAACCTTTTCATGAAAGATTCCTGCGAGAAAGCCCAACCGGCAGACACGGACGGGAATGTTGCCCAACGTACATCTTCACCGAAAACAGAGGAACCATCCCGCCGGATCGTTCCCTCCAACATATATTTTTCCTTGTAGTTATAATTCAACCGGGCAAAATAACTACACATCGTTTCTTCCTTCAATTCAGAACTATACTTGTACGCACCTGTTGCCTGTTTTTGTCCCACGCCATATACCACGTCAAAAGCTCCTCCCCATCCGCTACCCACGTAATGGACGTAATCACTAGGTCCTTTCCTTCCTAACCCGCTATTCGTGAAGTGCTGATCCTTTTCAAAAGAGAGACCGAGTAACACGCCAAAATGATGATCCTGTTTCAAATTAAACTGGTAATTCAACAGGTTCTCATTCAAGATATTGATACTACGGGCAATAGTCCCCTCGGAAGTTGAAAAATGATTTTGACGATCGTACGTGCTCGGCATAAATTTATTCAGATTCTGCTGGTTAAAATCTATGGACCCGGTAACAGACAAGTGCAAATTACGGATAAACTCGTAATCCAGTTTCATGTTCAACCGCAACGTGTAACTATTATTTTTCTCGATCTTGGCATTCAAATCTTCCAACATATACTCCTCCACGTAACTCCCTCCCGGCAACAAGGATGAAGTCGAATTTGGATTAACAGAAACACCCTCTATCTTGGAACCGCCACTCCCGGCTCCCTTCACCCCGCCCCGGCTCCGGTCACTGTAAGCGAAAATAGTCCGCAAATCCATCGTGAATCGTTTCACCGGTTTAGCCGTCAAATTAGCGGCTAAAGTTGCCCGTTGAAAATCAGAACCGATCATAATCCCCTCTTCCTTGAAATACCCGAGTCCCACCACGTATTGCACGGCATCATTTCCCCCGGAAGCCTGTAAATTAGCGTTCAACACTTTTGCCGTCCGGTACATGTACCGCCACCAATCGGTAGAATTATTGAAAAAAGGATTCAAACTATCCTGCAAATAGATCCGGTCCCCACTACTCCAAAAATCATTGTACACTGCACCTGTATATCCATTAAGGACAGCATTATACACCTCCGCGTAAGAGGTCGGCACCTTCCATTCATTGCGATTCGGATTGTAATAAGGCTCCCGCGCATTCTTAAAAGCGTTCAGCGCGTACAAACGCTCTCCCTGACCACCTGTCATCTCCACCGTCTTGGGTAACCAAGAGGCAGAATAAGATAACGTTGCCGAAATATGTCCCTGGCCGGAGCGCCCCTTTTTCGTCGTGATCAGCACCACCCCGTTACCGGCACGAGAACCGTAAAGAGAAGCAGCCGCAGCATCCTTCAGCACCTCGATCGACTCGATCATCGACGGGTCAAGATTCGCCAGCGTGTTAGCCCCTGTTACATCAGAAGTGAACGCCTGCATCGGCACCCCGTCCACCACGTAAAGTGGAGTACCGGCATTACGATCCTGACTTTCACCTTTTATTGATAACGTATTGTACCCCCGAATAGCAACGATAGACCCGCCACCACCGGGAGCCCCGGACAAGTTATTCACCTCCACTCCGGCCATACATCCCTGTAACAAACTCTCCAGACTATGCGTCGGCAATTCCTGAATCTCGTTCCCCTTGATCGAGGAAACAGAACTCGTCATCAACCTCCTCTTCTGCGAACCGTAAGCAACAACCGTCACCTCGTCCAAGTCGGAAACATCTTCCTCTAGGGTAACCCGGATCGTGTCTCTCGTCACGGCACTGAAATTCACCTTCTTCGTCTTGTATCCCACGAAAGAGAACACGAGCGTCCCCCTTTCCATCGGCAAGGTCAACCGGAAAACCCCATTCACGTCCGTGGCCGTCCCCACCGTCGTGCTATCCAATCGAACCGTCACTCCCGGCATCGGCACTCTCTTGCTATCCGTGACCTTTCCCAAGATAATTTTCCCTTTCTGCGGCTCGGCCGGGAGCGCGGACAGGATAATAAATTCATCCATCAACTCGTAAGTCAACCCGGTTCCCTCCAATATCTCACGTAACACCACGTCCAAACGAGTATCCTTAAAATTCACGTTCAAGCGGTAATCACTATTCAAACGGTGATTATTATACACCACCGTATAACCGGTCTGTTTATGAATCTCGGAAAAGATTTCCTTGAAACTCAACTGGCTCCCCGTGACGGTCATCGTCTTCTGGGCTAACGTGCCGGCCGTTACATTCGTGATAAACACGACCATCAAAAAAACGCCTAACTTCATAACCTGACAAATTTTTGACAACTTGTTGTGTACAACAAGCCTGTTTCTTCGTTTTTTATTCATACTTTTGCTTCGAGTTAGTTAATATTTACGGTATTACTAAACCTCCCGAAGCGTGGTTGCAACACGTTTCGGGATTTTATTTTTCATATATTTTAATCTGATCTCCGAAATCAACAAACGAAATATCCCTCGTTTTCTCGATCATTTTCAACACGTACTCCAGATCCCGGTACCTCGTCACGGCCCCGGTAAAACGCATCTGTTTCACCTTCTCGCTGGCAAAAGTGAATTTCACTTGATACCAGCGTTCCAACTTCACGACCAACTCTTCCATCGACATATTCTCGAAATAAAAATACCCGGTACGCCAAGCGCTCACCCGACTGACATCCTCTTTCGTGAGAACGATCGAAGTACTCGCCTTGTCCATACGGACCACCTCGCCCGGGACCAACGCACGGGTCTGTCGATTCCGGGTATCCTCGAATTTCACTTTCCCCTTTAACAATGCCACTTCAACCTTCGCCTCATCCGTGTAATTCATCACGTTAAACGACGTCCCCAACACCTTGACATTTGCCTCCGCCGTTTTCACCACAAAAGGCTTTAACGAATCGGAAGTCACCTCAAAAAAAGCCTCCCCTTCCAAATAAACGGCTCGTTGATTCCCGACAAAATGAAGAGGGAACTTCAATTTCGAATCGGAATTCAGCCACACGTTCGTTCCGTCTGCCAGCGTCAGATTATACTCTCCTCCCCGGGGAACAATCACCGTGTGATATTCCTCTGTCATCACGTCCTTCCCGCCCTCCTGAGGGAACAGATTTTTCACAGAATCACTCTTCAAGACAATCCCTTCCGCCAATGGCACGGTTCGATCATTCTCTCTACCCAGCATGACCTCGTTCCCTGATGGAAATTGCAAAATAGCCTCTCTCTCCCCGTGCTTACTCTCCAACAAACTAATTTTAGGCAATGTCTCCGGCACCGGTTCTTTCCAGTTCGTGTTGTACACGTGGAAAATACCCACCAACAGTAAGACCGCCGCCGCAGACGAAACCACGCCCCACGCGAATCGTCTCCGCCGTTTCAGCCTTTCTTCCCGCCATTTTTCCTGTATCCGGGTCTTCATCCCCCCTGCCTGTTCCCCACGTGAACTTAACCGCAACCGTTGACACATCTTCAGGGTTTGTTTAAAGCATTGCTCTTGCCTCGGGGACTCCTTCACCCATCTCTCCAAATCCATCTTCTCCCGCTCGGAAATATCTCCCAAGTAAAAATCAATAATCCGTTCTATTACCTCATCCGAAATCCGGTTCATATCATTTCATTTTGCCTCTAAGACGGGAAAAGCCAAAAACGGGTGAATCAACAAACACATTATTTTTCAAAAATCAACAATTATCCACTTTACAAGCTACATACGATTGTTTCATTCAATAAAATATTTTAGATTTGTACGATAAATAAATTCATGAAAAACCAAAACGATCTCGACCACGATTTGCAGCACATCTTCGATAAATATGCGAAGAACTTGTGTCTTTACGCCCTCAATTACTTGGAGACAGAGGCCGACGCAGAAGACATCGTGCAGGATGTCTTCATTCGTTGTTGGGAAAAAAGAGATATTTTGTTATCAGACGAAAAGGTGATAAAAACCTACCTTTTCAATTCTGTCAGAAACGCTTGCTTGGACAAAATAGAGAAAAAAGATGTCATGCGTTACCACATCGACATTATAAAGCAAGAAATTATTGACGAGGAAACCATCACGTTTGACGAACAACTCCTTCTGGAAATCAGAGAAGAACTGGCACAAATGCCCGATCAAACCCAAAAAGTCATTACCCGCATATTCATGCAGGATATGAAATACCAAGAAGTCGCCGACGATCTCCACATCTCGATCAACACCGTCAAAACCCTGTTACGCAACGGGATCAAACACCTGCGTTCCCACTTCTCTCAACACCTGGAACTCTTAATTTTCTATCTCCAAAAAGCGACACGATAAACAGACTTTCAGCCCTTTCCCGTTTTATTTATTAAACATTTGATCATTTTCTTCACATTTATTACCTTCGTGAAAATTTAATCTAATCCTTAGTATGAAAAATACATTCATTACCACGCTCTTATTATTAACCGTCGTATTTTGCTCTGCCCAAGAGAAATACGTTCCTTCACAAGAAAACCTTACCAACCGGGAATGGTTCCGGGATGCCAAGTTCGGTATGTTCATCCACTGGGGAATATACAGCATGCTGGCCGACGGCGAATGGGTGTTAACCAACAAAAGCCTGAACGAGGCGGAGTACCAAAAACTGGCCGACGGGTTCTACCCCTCCAAATTCAATGCCGACGAGTGGGTCCGCATCGCCAAGGACGCCGGCATGAAATACATCTGTTTCACCTCCCGCCATCACGATGGATTCTCGATGTTCAACACGAAACAATCAGATTACAATATTGTCAAGGCTACCCCTTTCAAACGGGATGTTATCAAGGAATTGGCCGAGGCCTGCCAGAAACACGGGCTTAAATTATTCTTCTACTATTCCCATATCGACTGGCACCGTCCGGATTATTACCCGTGGGGACGCACGGGACGGAACACGGGTCGTACCCCTTCCGGCACGTGGGAAGATTACTTGAAATTCATGGATGCCCAGTTAACCGAATTACTTACCAATTACGGCCCGATCGGTGGTATCTGGTTCGACGGTTGGTGGGATAAACCCGACGCGGACTGGCAACTGGAAAGACAATACACCTTGATCCACCGCCTTCAACCGGGATGCCTGATCGGGAATAACCATCACAAAGCCCCTTTTGACGGGGAAGATTTCCAAATGTTCGAACGGGATCTACCGGGACAAAACAAAGCCGGGTACTCTGCCGATGCAGAAATCAGCGCCCTACCGTTGGAAAGCTGCGAGACCATGAATAACACGTGGGGCTACAACATCAACGACCGAAATTTCAAATCCACGAAACAACTCATCCACACGCTGGTGGGTGCCGCAGGGAACAATGCAAACTTATTATTAAACGTGGGCCCCCGTCCGGGTGGAGATTTCCCCGAAGGATCAGTTACGCACTTGAAAGAAATCGGAGAATGGATGCGCACCTATGGTGAAACTATCCAAGGAACCCGTGCCGGAACCATCCCTCACCAAGACTGGGGAGTCACGACCCAAAAAGGAAATAAACTCTATGTTCACATTCTAAATTTGAATAAAGACCAGCTTTTACTCCCGATCACCAATAAAAAAGTGAAGACCATCGTGCATTTCAAGGACAAAACTCCGGTGAAATACACCAAAACAAAAGAAGGTATCTTGCTACAACTGGGAAGTGTCCCCACGGACATAGATCATGTTATTGAAATCACTTACCGATAATAGCGGTCAAAAACCCTGTTCATCGGAAAGAATATAACATGGGATTACTCCCCCCCCCCTTGATTCATGATTGGGCTATCCTTTCGCTATATCATAAACATAGCATCAACATAACAATAACACAGCATAAACACATTCTTATATTTATGCCGTGTTATTGTTATGCCAAAAGAGTACCTTTGATGTAACGCAAAGATAGCCCAAGGAATAAGAACGATGAAACCAAGAGGCGATCAATCTATTCTAAATCTAGTCCTTTGCCGAATATCTTGTGATGAGGCCCCGATCATCACCGTGAACCATCCCGGCTCAACCCGCCAGTTCAACGAGGTGTCAAGCACTCGTAAATGTTCTTCTGTAAGGACAAATTCAACCCTCCGGGATTCTCCCGAAGTCAAATGAACCCGTTGAAAAGCCTTGAGCTGCATGAAAGGAGTAACCACCGATGCCTGTTCGTCCCGCAAATACAATTGAACCACCTCATCTCCGGCACGTCCTCCCACATTCTTCACATCTACCGAAACCCGAACCGAATCCCCCTCGACACGCACATCAATTCCCTCGTAAACAAAAGTCGTGTAACTCAACCCGAACCCGAAAGGATATAACGGGGCAGCAGTTCCCTCCACATAATCATGTCGTTCGGCAGATTTATGATTATAATACACGGGTAATTGACCCACGTGACGAGGATAAGACAAGGGGAGCCTCCCGGCAGGGTTATAGTCCCCGAACAACACGTCCGCAATGGCCCGACCACCCTCACCGCCCGGATACCAAGTCGTTAAGATCGCCGGGATATGTTCCGCAGCCCAGTTCAACTCCAAGGGACGCCCTTGAACCATGACCAGCACGACGGGCCTACCCGTGGCATATAACGCTTTCAATAATTCCACTTGCTTGCCCATCAGCGACAAACCAATCCGGTCAAACCCCTCTCCTGACTCCATATCACTCACCTTGCGTTCATTCGCAACGGCAGCCCCTGTCTCCAAAAAATCCGTTTCAAAATCTCGTGCGCTAGAGCCCCCCAAAACCACCACAACAACATCGGAATTTTTTGCAGTCTCACAAGCCTCCCCGATCGACGTGTCCAACGTGTCCCGCACAGCACACCCTTTCACGTAACGGACTTCCGCACCGGGCAACTTTTGCCGGATACCTTCGAGTACAGTAATTACCGAACCGGGTGCCTGTGGTGCCGTATAGTCTCCCAACTGATTATAAACATTATCTGCATTCGGCCCGATAACCGCTACCCGTTTCACCTCCTTCGACAAGGGTAACAATTGATTTTCATTTTTCAGCAACACAACAGACTGGCGAGCCACTTCCCTCGCCACCTCCCGATGCCCGGACGTGCCGATCAGCTTTTCTGCCTTCTTCACCTTCACGTATGGATTATCAAACAATCCCATTTTAAACTTTAACCGTAAAATACGACTCACGGCCCGGTCAATGTCAGCCTCGGCCAATCGCCCCTCCCGGCAAGCTCTCACCAAATCAGCACTGAAACAATTTCCACCCAAATCGGAATCCACTCCCGAACGTAAAGCCAATATCCCGGCCTCGTCCCTACCGGCTGCCACTCGCTGCGACATCAACCCATCTATCGCGTAGAGATCCGAAACCACAAAACCAGAGAATCCCCACTGATCCCGTAAAAGCTGATTTGTCAGGAATGGATTCGCCGTACAAGGAATCCCATCCACCTCGTTATAGGCCGTCATCAATGATAACGCCCCCGCTTTCACGGCCATCTCGAAAGGATAGGACAACTCTGTCAACAATTCCCGCACTCCCACATGAGCCATCCCGGCATTATGCCCGCCTTCAGGTACCCCGTAAGCCGTGAAGTGTTTCAACGTGGCTATAACATTTTCGCCACTCCCCACGTTTCCTCCCTGCAACCCCCGGACATAAGCACTTCCCATACTCCCACTCAAGAAAGGATCTTCCCCGTATCCCTCTTCCACCCGAGACCAACGCAATTCCCGGGCAACATCCAGCACTGGCCCGTAACCGATATGCCCCCCTTGTAAACGGGCCTCCAATGCCACGATTTCGGCCACTCGCTCCTCCAGTTCCGTGTTCCACGTGCTTGCCCTCCCGATAGCCGTGGGAAACACCGTCGTCCCGATAGCCATATGCCCGTGCGGACACTCTTCCGCCAAAAACAAGGGAATTCCCAAGCGAGTGCTATCCCGTGCGTAACGCTGCATGGCATTCGTCATTTCTGCCGCCTCCCGCGGGGACAAGCCTGTCCTTAAAGTCTTTCGGGTCCACGGGTCAGCCCTCAACGTTGCCCAAAAACACCCGATATAACGATTTTTCAGATCCGACCGAAACAAGTCCGTCAACCGAACCTGACCATTTTCATCCTTCTCGTAATAATTCCAGCCTAAGGTATGAGCCAACTGTCCCACTTTTTCTTCCAGCGTCATTTGCCGGAGTAAGTCCTGCAAACGCACCTCCACGCTCTCTGCCGGATTCTCGTAAGGGTCCAGCTTGCCATTCTTGTTCAGGTCCCGAAATCCCTTTCCACTCTTCTTGTAAACCCCATCCCCGCAAACGGAAATCACCGGGAGAAAAAACACGAGAAATAACCAAATCTTTTGTTTCCGCATAGCAACACATTATTCGATTAAACACAACAACACAAATTTTAAACCCAAATATAGACAAAAGTATCTTTTCCCCTTCTTTTTTTTCGTAACTTAGCACCCGTATAACTAAAATACATAGATTATGTTTTCACAAGATGAATTTAAAAAATATGCCACCAAGCATAAAGGGATTAGCAGCTTGAACCTTCACCGGTTCGAATCTGCCGTCTCCAGCTATATAAACCCGACCATTATCGAGGAACGCCAGCTAAACGTGGCAAGCATGGACGTATTTTCCCGGTTAATGATGGACCGGATCATTTTTCTCGGAGTACCTATCGATGACGATGTAGCCAACATTATCATGGCACAATTACTATTCTTGGAATCGGCAGACCCGTCCAAGGATATTCAGATTTATTTCAACACTCCGGGCGGTTCCGTTTATGCCGGATTAGGTATTTACGACACGATGCAATACATTCAATGCGACGTGGCAACCATCTGTACCGGGATGGCCGCATCCATGGGTGCCGTGCTGATGACTGCCGGAACCAAAGGAAAACGTTCCGCATTACAGCACTCACGCATCATGATCCATCAACCGATGGGTGGAGCCCAAGGCCAAGCCTCCGATATTGAAATCACGGCTCGCGAGATTATGAAATTAAAAAAAGAACTTTACCAGATCATCGCTGATCATTCCGGGAACCCGATCAAGAAAGTAGAGAAAGACTCCGATCGCGACTACTGGATGACCGCGGCCGAAGCCAAAGAATACGGGATGATTGACACAGTATTAATTCGGGAACACAAGTAATGCAAGACAAATGTTCATTTTGCGGAAGATCACGCAGTGAGGTTGATCTTCTGATTTCCGGGGTAGACGGTTTTATCTGTGATATGTGCGCACAACAGGCGTATGACATTGTACAGGAAGAACAAAGAGGCCATTCTACCCCCCTTGACATGGATCATATCGAAGTCAAAAAACCGATAGAGATCAAACAATTCATGGATCAATATGTAATCGGACAAGACGAGGCGAAAAAGCACCTCGCCGTGGCCGTTTACAACCATTATAAACGATTGACACAGAAACATTCCAATGATGACGTGGAGATCGAGAAGTCAAATATCATCATGGTAGGACGCACGGGAACCGGGAAAACCTTGTTGGCCCGCACGATAGCCAAGATGCTGCACGTCCCTTTCACCATCGTCGATGCCACCGTGTTGACGGAAGCCGGCTACGTGGGCGAGGACATCGAATCCATCTTGACCCGCTTGCTACAAGCTGCCGACTACGACGTGGATGCCGCTGAAAAAGGGATCGTTTTCATCGACGAGATCGACAAGATTGCCCGTAAAGGAGACAACCCGTCCATCACGCGTGACGTGAGCGGTGAAGGAGTGCAACAAGGATTATTGAAACTACTGGAAGGTTCTATCGTGAACGTTCCCCCACAAGGTGGACGTAAACATCCCGACCAGAAGATGATCCCCGTGAACACGAAAAACATCCTGTTCATTTGCGGGGGAGCCTTCGATGGAATTGAAAAGAAAATCGCCCAACGCATGAACACGCAGGTAGTCGGGTTCACGGCAAGCAAAGAAACAGCCGTTCTTGACAGGGACAATATGTTGCAATACATCGCACCACAAGACTTGAAATCTTTCGGATTGATTCCCGAAATCATCGGTCGTCTCCCGGTATTGACCTACTTGGAACCACTTGACCGTCAAGCCTTACGCAATATTCTCACGGAACCCAAGAACGCTATTATCCGCCAGTACGTGAAATTATTCGAACTGGATAATATCACGCTGAACTTCAATGAAGAGGTCTTCGAATATATTGTAGACAAGGCTGTTGAATTCAAACTGGGAGCCCGCGGACTACGTTCTATTTGCGAGGCCATCATGACAGACCTGATGTTCGAGATTCCTTCACAAAATTGCGAATTGATCACGATCACCAAAGAATACGCCGAATCCAAGATGGACCGGCTGACAGCACAAAAGCTAAGAGCTTAAAAAAGGGGGCTGTCGAAAAAGTCAATTTTAAATAACTACCCCCTCCAACTCCCCCTTACACAGGGGGAGAGCTGATTACCAAGCGGTTTCTCCCCCTGTGTAAGGGGGAGTTAGTGGGGGTAGCTTGTAGATACTAGATAAGACTTTTGCCCCCCCCTTTTCATATGCTCATTTCAATTATTTTCCGGTGATATCCCGGATCACCACCGAAGCACAGAAACACCCAAACAAAGGTGGCATATAAGAAATTGTCCCAACATTCGACTTTTTATTCTCACTCTCGCTTAAAACAACGGCATCTGGGTCAACTTCTTCGGGGGAAAACACGACTTTTACTCCTTTATAGACCCCCAGTTTATGCAGCCTTTTCCGTAACATCCGGGCTAGATTACAATTATATGATTTGGAAATATCGGCTATCCGGATTTGTTCGGGGTCCATTTTGCCCCCGGCTCCCATAGAACTCACGACCCGATACCCCTTTTGCAAACTATGGTATATTAAAAATATCTTGGGTGCCAATGTATCAATGGCATCCACCACGTAATCATACTCCGCCATTTCCAGAATATCAATCATGCGGTCATCCTTAATAAAGTCATTGATTACGTGCAATTGAATATCCGGATTTATATCACGAAACCGGGTCGCCATGATCTCGGCTTTCGCCTTACCGATATTACTATCCAACGCCGGAAGTTGACGATTTTTATTCGTCACGTCCACGCAATCCCCGTCAATAATCGTCATCTCTCCAACCCCGGCCCGACATAATTGTTCGGCAGCATATGCCCCGACGCCTCCTAATCCTGCCACTAACACATGAGCTTTCTTCAACAAACCCAACCGTTCTTCTCCCAAAAGCAATTCCGTTCTACTCAACCAATCCATACTATTTTCCAAAAACTTTATTATAATTCATTCTCATCATTTCCTTCAATGCCTCCACCTCTATCCCTAAAATGGCAGATGCGGCCTCGTAAATAACGTGAATCTCCACCTCTTTGTCATCATTCTCCAAAAACAACGCCCCCAACGGGATAACCCGCAACAATTGAAAAGCATTCGAGTGCGAATTCAGCAAAGCCGCTCCCACGGAAATATAAAACCCGTGATCCAACAACTGCCGCAATATCTGTTCGTTATTGTTATACCCGTGAATAATCCAAGGTACGGAAGAACCCGTTCGTTTCTTCACGGCAATCAATTCCGAATACGCCTTCACGCAATGGATAATCAACGGCTTACGCAACTCTTCCGCCAAACCGACTTGAACGTCCAGTATCTCTTCCTGCGTCTTCATACAAATAGGAGAGCGACGGTCCAAACCGCACTCTCCTATTGCTATTACTTTTTCCATCCGTGTCGTATCCTCTATCCCCGTAAAAACATTCTCTCCCAGCCCGGCTAATTTCATGGGATGAACCCCCACGGAATAAAACACCTCCTGCCCCTCCACCGATTTCCGTTTTTCTTCACCTTCTACCCACGCCTTTCCTTCACCAACATCCAGAATGTTAATTCCTTCACCAACATGATGCGTGTGTATATTTACGTACGGATTCAATTCTTTCTATTATTTCTTATTGCACATGATATTCAAGATCGTCTTATCCGTCTCCTCCATACCCTTCGTTCCGATCAAACCCACGTTACGAATGGTACGTTCAATATCTTCCTCCACGATTCCATCATTATTCGTCTTGATTCCTCTCATGGACAACAAAGCGGCCTGTACGGCAGCCGATACCCCGGAATATACCTTTAAAGCACATCCCTGTTTTGCCCCGTCACACATCATACCCGTCAAATTAGAACACATCGTCTTGATCGTGTTCACCATGTTATCGTAAGTTCCTCCCATCAAATAGGTGATTGCGGATGCCGCACCAGTTCCAGCAATCAGAATACCACAAAGAGCTGAAAGGTGTCCCATGTAATGGTGAATATGCACGGCTATCAAGTTACTCAATGCCAAAGCACGAGCCAATTGTTCACGGGATGCCCCGAATTTCTCGGCAGCCACCACCACCGGCAGATATACCGTGATTCCTTGATTACCACTACCGGAGTTCGTCATCACCGGTTTCGGGCATCCATCCATACGGGCATCCGATGCTGCCGTAGCACGAATCAACGTGCGGTTTAGCAAGTCATCTTCCAGCAACCCCTTATCTATATTTTCTTTTAATGTCTTACCAATCTGTAACCCATACTCCGAGTTCAATCCCTCGGCCGAGATTGCCTTGTTCATTTCGGCACCCTGCAACACGAACTCGATGTCCTTCACGTCCACTTCATGCACGAAATCCCAGATACGTTTCACGCTCAATTCCGGTCCTTTATCTTCCGGTTTTGACGTATCCAGACGGAATTCTCTTTTGAAAATCTCTTCCCCGTTCTTCTCCACCAAAACGATATTAGTATGCGTGTGAGCAATAATCACCTTCACCGTATCATTTCCTTTCGTGGCCAGAGCCTCGGCATACAATTTATCCGGCGCATCCTCTTTCAAAGAAACCGTCACCTGACCTAACATATCTTTCGCACGCTGCAAGTTATCCCCCACGTTCACCTCTTTCAACACTTCCAACCCGTACTCCGATTTTCCACAAACAGCTCCCAAAGCGGCAGCAATAGGCAACCCGACCATTCCTGTTCCCGGAATGCCAACGCCCATACCATTCTTGTAAATATTACCACTAACCAGTACATCCAAACGCTCGGGCACACCCCCCAATACTTCTTTACACTTTGCACACGCCAAAGCACAGGCTACCGGTTCGGTACACCCCAAGGCCGGAACGGCCTCTTTTCTCAATATTTCAATGATTTGTTGATCTGTTACTTGATTCATCTTATTATTCCTTTTTCATGTAGAACGCTAAATTTTTGCGACTACAAAAATAGTGTTATTTATCTATTTTTCTACCACAAAAAGACAAATTATACTATCTTTGTCGATTGAAGTCGAATTAGTTGAACGCACGATAGAGATTTACCCATGAAATTAACACTCGTCATATTATCACTTTTCATCACGTCCCTCACTTGGGCACAAACAGATTCTATTCCCCCGGTCAAAAAAGAGATTGACTTCGTGAAACAACTCTCGGAAACAGATTCCATTACCGGAGGTAAAGTGATCATTCATGCCGATCCGAAAATTGAACAACTATTAAAACTGAATATTTCCGTGAACCGGAAAGAACAGCTTTTTCAAGGGTATCGCATCCAAATCCTATCCCGTAGTTCATACGGTACGAACGTGGACACGCTGAAAAGCTATACCAAACGATTCGAAGAAGAGTTCCCAGACATTCCGGCATACCTGCAATACACCGATCCTGATTTTAAAATCCGGGTAGGTAATTTCCGCACCCGCATCGAGGCAATCCCCGCCTTGAAACGAATCCGTAAAAAGTACTCCGGTGCTTATCCGGTAAAAACGACTATTTACCTACAAGAACTGAATCCCGTCGTGGAGCAAGACACGGTTACGGCACCACCCGTGGAATTTTAAATTTTAGCCCGGATTCTCCTTTGACGAGTTACAGGTTTCTTCAACTTTCATCTTTTAGTTTTTTATCTTTTAATTTTCCGACTCCCCCCCTCTAACTCCCCCTTACACAAGGGGAGGATGCGCTACATTGAAACATTGTGAAGCCTTCTTGCGTTCGTCTCTCCCCCTGTGCAAGGGGGAGCCGGTGGGGGTAGTTTCTTCATCCTAAATTTTAAACTCTAAACTTTTAAGTTTTTCCTCTTCCGCCGAGAAATTAATCATCGGATAGGAATGGGAAATCATGGCAATTTCAGCCAACATTTTCTTTACCAAACGCTGATAATCCTCGGACTGCGGGTCGAAAGGACGATGCGCCACCCCTTTATTAATCCGTCCGATCTGGTTCATCAACCCCAACACATCGGGAGTAATGAAACTATACAGAAAACGTTCCCAAATGTAATCCACCGTGAGACCAGACATATGCAACATATCATCCGCATAAAAACGATAGTCCCGTAATTCATCCAACACGATCTCGTAAGCCGGAAAATAATACACGTGATCCAATTTCTCCCGTAACTGATCAATCGCCAGCAACAACGTGGCCTTGCTCAACTGGTTCCCGTGAGCGCCATCCTTCCAATGGCGGATCGGGCTTACCGTGAACAATACTCGAAGTCCCGGATTAATCTCCCGTAAACGCCCAATCAACTCCACGTATTCCTTCACAATATCCTCCACACTTAACCGACTACGCTCGAACTCCTGCGAAGGGATCTTGTGGCAATTCGACACAACCAAATTTTCCCCCACATGCTTGTACACCCACGCTGTTCCCCAAGTGATTACCAATAAATCTAAAGAACGAAGTTCTCTTGTGGCCCTCTCCAAACGCTCGTTTATCCGACGCAGACACTCTTCCGGATCGGTGGACGAGAATGCCCCGTGATGGTACAGACTCACCCATTTCTCACCGACTTTCCTTAAATCATCCTTCCCGAACGGCTTTCCTTCCATGATCAGACGCAACACGTTTGCCACGGACAGCGGGTTATAAATAATTCCGCAAGGATTCACATCCACGTCAAACTTGTAATACGAGAACTTACCACCCATATTTTCCGCGAAACACGATCCCAACATCATCAGCTTGGAATTATAATCTATCGAAAAATCCGGTGCCGCAATTGTAATCTTCGTCTGTAAATTCATATCTATACTTATTATAAATAATCACTCTATCTTTACAAAGTTACATTTTTTACGCTCATTTCCTCCATCATTTTTATACTTTTGTCAAAAATTTCATGCATGGGAATCATCTCCATTTTATTGATCGCCGTAGGCCTAGCCATGGATAGTCTTGCCGTAAGTATCAGCGGCGGTATCGTCATGCGCCCTTTCTGCATGCGGCAGTCCTTACGTCTGGCCCTTACCATGGGAATTTTTCAAGGAGGGATGACCTTGCTCGGTTGGCTCATGGGAGTCAGCTTCAGCTCGTACATTACCGCCTTTGACCACTGGATTGCCTTTATCCTTCTTGGTTTTCTAGGTGGTAAGATGATCTACGAATCTTTTGGGGAAGAAGAAACCACCATCTCATCCTTTTCCACCAAAACCTTGCTCACATTGGGAGTAGCCACCAGTATAGATGCCCTTGCCGTCGGAGTCAGTATGGCCTTCCTTAAAACAAGCATCTATTTCCCTGCCTTCATCATCGGCTTCGTGACATTCGCCCTCTCCCTGATCGGGGTCATCAGCGGTTACCGTTTCGGAAAAATCAAAGGTATCAACGTCGAATTATTCGGGGGAATCATCCTCATCGCTATCGGAGTCAAAATCCTCATCGAGCATCTGATGGAATAAACACGCCATGCTCCCAAACTGAATAATTCCTTCTCTTCTTCAAATAGTTTTCAATTATTTCCTATATATTTGCACAAATATCATAGGATGGGGCAAAACAGAGACATATTAAATGATTTTAAACTACTTTTCCGAGAAACATATCCCGAATTAGTAAGAATTGCCTTATTTTATGTACATGATCTAGCAACCGCAGAGGATATCACGCAGGAAATTTTCACGAGACTTTGGGAACAGCGAAAGGAATTCGACAAAATCGGAGATACAAGAAAATATTTACAATATGCCATTCGAAACAGCAGTTTGAATTATTTAAAGCACCAGCGAGTAGTAAATAAGTATCAACAAGAGTATATCCGACAAGCGGCAGAGGATGAGGATAGCCCAGAAGAATATTTACACTTGGTACAGAGGCTACTAGAATTGCTTCCGGAAAAACGCAAGAAAGTACTGGAACTCAGCATCGTGGAATCAAAATCTTATTCAGAAATTGCAGAGATATTGAATATATCTGTCAACACCGTGAAAGACCATATTAAAAGAGCTTATGCTTTTCTACGGGAGAAGGCAAATAAGGAGGTTTCGGAATTAATCCTTTATCTCATACTTACCAGAAATAAATAGCCCACTTTTTCTTTTTACAAAAAAATATCAAACTTTCAAAAGGGAGAACTACCCTTTTCTTACTTCATGTTGTCTTTAGGTGAAAAATAATAAAGGCGGCGTGTATGTTAGAAAAAAAATAATACCGACATTGAGGATATTGTCATTAATATGCTTTCCGGAGAAAAACTCTCCCCGGAAGAAGAGAATGTTTTAACCAAAAGATTGAAAGACGGAAAACAAAAACGACGGTTGTACGAGTTACAACGTATATGGCATGCCGTTTATGCCCATAAAGTTTCAGAGCAGGTGGATGAAGAAGAGGCATGGAAGATATTTGTCAGCAACCAAAAACCAGGGCGGAAATTGAGAATATGGATCTCTAGCGTAGCAGCAGTGACAATACTGATCGGAATTGCCCTTTCTTTAACACAGATACAGAAGAGAATACCAGGATTTCACGCAACAGATACAACACAAAGCTCTATTCTGCCAAGAAACATCATTCTAACATTATCTGATGGTCAACAAGTCGTGTTGTCAGATTCCGTGAATGACTTACAGGAGCAGAATGGAACCACCATCCGGAACAAAGCGCAACAATTAGTCTATCACCCGACCGTTCACAACGAACAAGTCGTTTACAACACGATGTGGATTCCCCGAGGATCCGAATATCAATTGATCTTGTCAGATGGAACAATCGTATGGTTAAATTCGGAGAGCGAGATTACTTTCCCGGTCAATTTTACCGGTGAAAAGCGAGAAGTAAAACTAAAAGGCGAGGCTTTTTTCGATGTAGCGAAAGACGAGCGACACCCCTTTATTGTAAAAACAGAGCAGTTTGATATTCGGGTGACAGGCACGCAATTTAACGTACGTGCCTACACGGACGAACCGGCTTCCGCAACATTAGCTGAAGGAAGTATTCAACTTGTGCGACAGGAAGAAGTGATACCACTTGTCCCCGGCCAGCAGGCTTTATTGAAACAAGGAATCGTGAAAGTGAGAGAGATCGAATTGAGAGAGGCTATCGCTTGGCGGTACAACGCATTCTATTTCAAGCAACAACCCTTGGAAAGCTTGTTAAACGAGATTGCACGATGGTATGATGTCGAAGTCATTTATCAAAACCCAACTCTAAAGAAACTTCATTTCACGGCTGGTTTCCAGCGTAGTTGCAGCATCACGGAAGTGATAAACACTCTCGGAATGACACAGAAAATTCGTCTGGAAATAAAAGGTAAAACATTGCTTGTAAAAGAGTATAAATAATTAATCAAATCGTTAGGAAAAAATAGAAACAAGAATAGAACAAACATTAGGAAAAAAACCGGAACGCACGCCAATACATTCCGGCTAAAATTCCCCACAAAGGGAATCATGTCAAATATTAATAACAAAATTATGAAAAAAAACATTCAAAAACTAATTTGGATCATGATTAAAATGAAACTCATGTGCCTAGTGGTTGCATTGGGATGTACAAGCCTAAATGCCGAAGTCTGGTCACAGGAAAAGAAGATCAATTTACAACTAGGAGAGGTTAATTTAGAACAGCTTTTCGAACAAATACAACAACAGATCAACTTGCAGTTTGTATTCAATCACGAGGATGTTCAAGGTTACAAGGTCAATGCTAATATAAAAGGGAAGACCGTAGCGGAGATTCTGGATGCCGCCCTGAAAGATAAACCGTTAAAATACGAAATTCTGAGTAACTATATCGTGATTTCACCAAAAACGATACAGCCCACACAACAAACAAAAGAGATCAAGATCACCGGGAAAGTCACGGATGAAAGCGGAGAGGTTCTGCCCGGAGTATCCGTATTCATCAAAGGGACATCTTTAGGCGTGGCCACAGATATTGACGGGAAATTCGCATTATCTGTCCCTGCAGATAAAAATATTGTACTGGTATTCTCTTTTATCGGCATGAAACCCTACGAGTTAAAATTAAATCACGAGAAAACAGATTACACGGTCATTTTGCAAAATGACAACCAAGCACTAGAAGATGTTGTTGTTACCGGTTATGGAAACAAGTCACAAGCAAGTTTCACCGGAGCGGCACAAACAATCAGCAGGGACCAGTTACTTATCGCTGGAAATAGAAACTTGTTACAAAGCTTACAAGCATTTATTCCCGGTATGCAGTTGGTAGAAAATAACGAGCGTGGTTCAGACCCCAATACTCGTCCTGAAATATTGATCCGCGGACGGAGCAGCTTTACCGAAGGCAGCAATATTCCCACATTCATTGTTGATGGAGCAGAGGTTTCCGCCGATTACGTATTCGACATGGATATTAACGATGTTGAATCAGCCACCGTACTGAAGGATGCATCCGCATCCGCCCTCTACGGTGCCAAGGCCGCCAACGGCGTGGTTGTTATCACCACCCGCCCGATGAATGCCGGAAAGATGAAAGTTTCCTATAGCGGGACATTCCAAGTATCTGTTCCCGATCTAAGCGACTACCATTTGCTCAACCCAGAACAAAAACTTGAGTATGAATACCGGGCAGGATTATATACTTCTGAAGACGGTTTAAGCGCTGACCAATACGAAAAAGATGCCCAATACAATAACATATACCAACGTATCCGTGAAGGTGTAAACACGGACTGGATGTCCTACCCATTACGTAATTCCTTCACGCATAATCACAATATCACCGTGTATGGAGGAGACGAATATGTTCGTTACAACTTAGGTGTCCGTTACGGGAATGATCAGGGGGTCATGCTAGATTCCGACCGGAAACGTTACTCGTTGATATTCAAGCTATCCTACAACAAGAATGATGCTGTTTACGTCCAGAATTACACGACAATTTCCGGGACCAACAACCACGAATCTCCTTACGGTTCATTCCGAGAATACGTTAACCAAAATCCGTACGACCGGGCTTACAATGTAGATGGGACACTGAATAATAACCTGACTTTCAACAAAGCGAATCCGCTTTACGAGGCAACGCTCGGTAGTTACGATAAAGGATCAACCCTCAGCATCAATGATGTCCTAGACTTAAAAGTCCAATTAGCCAAAGGATTACGAATCGAAGGTTCTTTCTCTCTAAATAAATACCTGAGCAACCGGGAAAGTTTCCTCTCGCCGGATTCGAAAACCTTTGACGATTCCCCCGTTAACGAAGCAGGAAGTATCACGATCAGCAATACCAACACGATCGATTACCAGGGAAAACTTTTATTAACATATAACCAAGTTTTCGACAACGGAACACTAATCAGCCTAATTGCCGGAGGTAACATAGAACATTCGGATCTGAACAGTAACGGCTACACAGGGATTGGCATTTTCTCCGACAAATTGGCACACCCCTCTTTCGCGACTCAATATCCCTCGGAGAGAACTCCCACTGGTTCTCAGGACGTGGAAAGAACATTGGGTGGATTTATCAACCTCAACACGATTTACAAAGATCGTTATTTTGCAGATATTTCCATTCGATACGAGGGTTCATCCAAATTTGGCGCAGACCAGCGTTACGCTCCATTCTGGAGTCTCGGTCTTGGCTGGAACATTCATAATGAAAAATTCTTTCACGCAACTTCAACAGACCGACTGAAATTACGTGCCAGCGTCGGTTATCTCGGAAATGCTAGTTTCTCTCCTTATCAAGCGATCACGACTTACGAATACCGGGCAGAGAACTTGTATGACAACGGAATCGGAGCTGTTCCCATCACCATCGGCAACGCAGATCTGAAATGGGAACGTACGTTGAATTATAATATCGGGTTGGATGTCAACCTGTTCAACAACCGATTCGACATGACACTTGATTATTACAAGAAAATCACCGACAATCTGTTACTAAGCGTAACCAAAGCTCCTTCTGTCGGGGTCGGAACAGCCACAGAAAACATGGGCAAAATAGACAATTCCGGTATAGAATTCCGAACAAGAATCATTGCTATCCGTAACTCTAACTGGGATTGGACGCTTTCCCTAACCGCCAGTCATAACAAGAACAAAATCATACAGATCAGTAATGTCTTAAAAGAACAGAACGAAAAGAATAACGCAGAGAAGTCACGGGCTCCCATGCCGGTTTATGAAGAAGGCGAATCTATTAGCGCTGTCAAAGCTGTACAATCCGGTGGTATCGATCCAGCCACGGGGCGGGAAATTTTTATCGGGAAAGACGGCAAACCGACTTTCACGTACGATTATCGTGACAAGATTGTATTCGGAGATAGCGATCCTAAAGTGTACGGTATTCTTAGTTCCTACTTGACCTACAAGAATCTCCAACTCAATATGATGTTTGATTACAAGTTAAAAGCAACAGTCTATAACCAAACATTAGTGACTCGTGTTGAAGGTTCCAGTCCCTACAATAATGCCGATGAACGTGTATTTAAAAGCCGTTGGAAAGAAGTAGGCGACCAGGTGAAGTACAAAAATATCGCAGACCAGAGTATTCCAGATCAAACCAGCCGTTTCATCGAAGACGAATACACACTCAGCCTAAGAAGCCTGAGTCTATCCTATGATTTTGTTCCCGCTATTTACAGGAAACTCCACTTGAGTCGCCTCCGGGTTCAATTAATGACAAACGACCTGTTCCGCCTGTCCACCATTAAACAAGAACGCGGATTTGACTACCCGTTTGCCAGAAGTTACCAATTATCCATCAGTGCAACTTTCTAAACCATATATCATGAAAAAATTTAAACACATATTATATACCTGCTTATTTATAAGCTGTATCTCTACCGGGTGTAACGAATACCTAGACGTGAACCCCGCCGGTAAAGTAACTCAAACCAAATTGTTTGAAGATATTCAAGGTTACCGTGATGCCATGTACGGTGTATATGCCAATCTGGCAACCACCAACCTGTATGGTAAAAATCTGACTTACGGTTTTGCCGATCAACTGGCACAACTGTTTACACCTAAAGCAACCGTAAGTGAAGAACAGACAGCATACAATACCCTCCGCTACAATTATACCTACCCGGCAGTAGAAAATATCATTACAACGATCTGGACAGATACTTACAAAGTTATATCCTACCTGAACAACATCATTGAAAATATCGAAGGTGCAGACCTCAACGCACACTCGGACTACCCCTTGATCAAAGGAGAAGCGTATGCACTACGCGGTTTCCTACATTTCGACATCATGCGTTATTTCTGTGAAACCATCCAGAATAATCCTAACGCAGGCGGCATTCCTTATGCCTATACTTTCGATCTCAAAAATAAAGAAGTATGCACGCTAAAAGAATGCTATGATAATGTATTAGCAGATTTAACAACAGCACAACAACTACTTGCAAATGACACGTTGCAACTTAGCGGAGAATATCGTAACACGACCTACAATTACGTCAACCTATACGGTGTTTATGCGATGAAAGCCAGAGTTTTTCACTACAAAGGACAATTAGATAGTGCAGGGTATTACGCGGAAAAAGTAATCGCATCTCCCAATTATCGCCTGATTGCCTCGACGGAAGATGTTTCCAAAGCAATGCGGTACCCGGGACAAAATGAAATGATTTGGGGGTTATGGTCCAACAAATTATACGAATCATTGTTCCAAGAATTCATGACAGACCCGACTGCGAGTCAAAACATTATGTTTGTACGTCCAGATGCCATGAGTATGTATCAAGATGTAAATTGGAGTTCTGAAAATCACGATTATCGTTGGAACAATTTCTTCAAGACCGAGGGAAACGATATCCTTTTTGCCCGTCTACTCGACGTAGACCGGAATAATGTAGAAGATATGGAAGCCCAGCAAGGAGCCATACGGGGGATCTGCATGTTGCGTCTTCCTGAAATGTACTACATTGCTGCCGAATCACTTTTTGCAAACGGAAAACAAGAAATGGGACAAAGTTATTTGGAAGCGGTAAGAAGAAGCCGAGGATTGGGACAAAGATTAGAGCCGGCAACATCATTGGAGGAATTTCAAAACATATTGCTAAAAGAACGACGTAAAGAGTTCTGGGGAGAGGGACAAACTTTCCTTGATTACAAAAGGACAAACAGCGAATTTTCGAACGTGAACAATACAAGCACAATCACGCTCTCGTCCCAAATCAGCGTACTCCCTTGGCCGAGAAATGAACAAGAATTTGGTTCCATCAATAAATAGTATTATGAAAAAGAACATATTATATCTGATTATCAGCAGCCTGTTATTTCTTGTTTCCTGCGAGAAAAACACAGACGGTTATTACGACAACATTGCCCGAATCTATTTTCCATCAACCACAGACAGTGTGAACTTTTCATTCGGTGATCAAATCATGACTTACACCCGCCATATCGTTTACATGCCCGTCAAAAAGATGGGTACCCCAGCAACACGGGAAATGAAATATAGAATAACTCTCAACGAAGAAAAAAGCACAGCAATAGAAGGCGTACATTTTACAACGCTCCAGAATGAATACCCGCTACTGATCGACTCGGTAAATGCTTATTTACCCATAGAATTAATTAGAGACGAGCTATCAGAAGAGGAAGTCATTTACAAGATTGTTCTTGATTTGAAAGAAAGTATCGATTTTGAATTAGGTAGCAAAGAAAATCTTCAAGCTGTCATTACTTTTAATAACTATTTGGAAGAACCCATGTGGTGGAAGGAAATCTTCGGAAGTAAAACAATAAAATATCACCGAGGCATGTACCAGCAAATCATCGCATATTATGGACACCCGTTAGAACGTCAATATTGCATAGACCATTTTCTAGAGGTGCAAAGTGTATTCAAACGGGAAGTGTATGATTACGCTCAAGCCAATCCGGAATTAACCCAAGAGTGGGAATTTCAGCCTAACATCAAATGGGATTTCAATTAACCTATAACACTCAAGTAACTATGAGAAATATATACATTGCTTTAACTTTATCGGTGATCCTATTAAATTCCTGTATCGATAACACGACCGAATTGGGAACAAAACCGATATCCAGAATAAAGTTTCAAGAAGAATTCAGCAGCACGGCATACAGGGAAGACCAGTGGAACGAGTTCACATTAGCTTGTCCTTCAATCGAACAAGAAAATGAAGATAAGCCGCTCACCTATCGCTGGGACGTTAACTACAAAACCGTTAGCACGGAGAAAGACCTGAAGTTCGTATGCGATGAATTGACCCCCGCTGATATGGGTAGTTTCCCTTGTCGTCTGACAGTTAGCAACGAAGACGGCTCCTCTTATCAGGACTTCTATTTAAAAGTTACCTCGCCATACGAAGAAGGCTTAATGGTCATGAGCAAAACTACCGAGGGCAGCATGCTCTCCTTCAAAAGGGAAGACAAACCGGACGTGCCATTTCAATTAAATGCTTACAAACGTAACAATCCTGATTATCCTTTAGGTGAAGATCCGGTAGGAATCGTACAATTAAATTCTTCCACACTTTACATCGCATCCGCAAATCCAAACAGGATTATAAAATTAAATAGTAAAACGATGGAGGCGACCTATTTGCTTGATTATCCCGCCGGAAATCTCAATTTCATCGGCAAACCGAATGAAACGGAAACCTATCTGGGACTAAACAATACCATCTTTTGCTTTGACAACGGGCGGCTTTTGTATCTGGATGCAGGGCAAGACGGTTTTATCAACCACGTGCAACAAGAATTAGACAAGTTGGTTTTGCCGAATAAAATAGAATTAGCAAACAAGATTTGTCTGGCAAAGAAATCATATCTCGTTTATGACAATGCTAACAGCAGGTTATTCTATTATGATGACTGGTATGCAAGAATAGTGGACATACAGCCGAATGATTTCAAAGGGAAAAAGTTGATCGATTTCGTACCTTGTATGGGTGGTTATTACAATCAGGTTATTATCGTGGAAACTCCAGGAGGGACGCCTGAAATCATACTTGCAAATCCTCCTTATCTTTCAGGGAGTCCGGTTTCAACGGAAGGTACCGGTATTAACTCAGATAGTAAATTTCTCGGTAGTGCAAAAAATCCCCATTTATATTATTCCGTGGGAAATCAAATTTTCGTGTATAATATTTATAGCAACGGAAATTTCGAACCTGCCAAATATACCGTCGGAGAAACAGGAGATGTTATCAAATCAATGGTATTCAATTCTAACGAGAATAAACTCTACGTGGGCTGGGAATCAGCTAATGGGGGAGAATATAAAGGCAACGTCACTTGTTTCGTCCTTAGCGGAAGCAGTGAACCCTGGGAAGAAAAAGGCATTGCAGGAGAAATCGTAAACATGATGTATAAAAAATAATATTTCACGATTTACTATACTAACAGAATCGAAGCAGGATTCATCCTGCTTTCGATTCTTCAATTATGCTAATACCATGAAGACACTTCTATTGACGCTCGCCACTTTGCTAATAGCATTACGGCAGGAAAATCCTGTATTTCAAATTAGTGGCAAATTCACACAACCATTAAAAAGTAAAGAAATCCGTTTCCAAGATCCTTATAGTCATCGTGATAGTTCTATATTCATCGTACCAATCCGAGAAGACGGTAGTTTCATGTTCCAAACCAACATCCAACCGGGTAAACTCCTTATCGCTTTTCTCCCGAAAGATTACATAGAAATCCCTGTCTATACCCAAAACCAACACTATCACCTCACAGAAAAAGACGGTATGTATTACTTCGAAACCGATCAGCCAACAAGCTTGCAGAATCGCCTAACGGCTTATTTACACGAATCTACAGCTCGTAAAGAAGAATATAACCGAATGTGTTCGGGTTACGACACGATCTCCAATCTCCAACAAAAAGCCAATCGAAGTACTCTTTTATCTCGAAAATTACGTGAAATCGAAAACTTTCGTCAACAAGCCGTACAACAATTTGCCGGCACGGAGATTTCTCAATATATCATCTATAAAGTTCTCTATCACTATGAACACTTCTACCAACCTTTCACCGCTGTCATCCAAGCCTTAGGCGACACCATCCCAGAAAGTAACATGAAAGAACAGATTTTCAAGTCTTATGAAGAACTTAAAGCCGCCCAACTAATCGGAGATGCCCCTGCCTTTACCCTACCCGATATAAATGACAAAACGGTCTCACTCGCTGATTTCCGTGGGAAATACGTATTGATCGACTTTTGGGCGTCATGGTGTGCCCCGTGCCGAGAGAAAAATAAGGAATTAAATAAACACTATTCTCAATTAAAAGAACGAGGTTTGGAGATCATCTCTATCTCTCTCGACGACAACAAACAACAATGGTTAAATGCTGTCCGTGAAGACGGGATTTACTGGAAACAACTCATTGATCTTGAGGGATTCAAAAAAAGCCGAGTAAGGCAAGTCTATAAAGTGAAACAAGTTCCCACGGTCTATTTGATCGACCCACAGGGAAAAGTAATTGATACCAATCCCGAGATGAAAGACATCGAAAACCTCGTTCGCACGAATACACCGGATAACCAACTCGAACCGTGAAGAAATAAATAATTTTCAATTTTCAATTATATTCGTATCTTTGCATTCACATATCTATGGGGTAGACGTGGATTTGACAGCATGAAGAATAGGTATGTAAGCATGTCGGGCGTAGTGAAGCCGGCCCGTAAATCCCGGACGCAAAATTTTAATTGGCGAAAGAAATTACGCTCTTGCTGCCTAATCGAATCATAGTAGATTGAGGCTTAATCTCCGCTCAAGGTAGTGGAGACAGGACATCCCGCTGGCGGTCCCACCTTGTGCCAACCAGCATCCGGGGTGCAGGCAATACGAGGTTAGTCAACATTTTGCTTCGTGGTGCTGATGAAATAACAGAAGCTAAGGTATAGTTTGGGTGCTTTTTTCCGGGCTATATTCGAAAACCAACAAAAAGCTAAGCATGTAGAAAGCATATGGATTCCGTGTTTGGACCAGGGTTCGATTCCCTGCTACTCCACCATCAAACAGAAAGTAATGTGGCCAAAAATAGTTGGTAACATTTTTCCAATTAAAGCTTATCTTTGAATAGTAAAGTCGAAGAGGAAAC
>NZ_JADMSV010000049.1:0-9590 GCF_015560935.1 Butyricimonas sp. BSD2780061689_150309_C8 | reverse complement strand
AAGTACGAGAGGGAAATCAGGGGGATGATTTACACCACAAACTGGATCGAAAGGCTGAACAGGGATTACAAGAGGGTCATCAACATGAGGGGCGCCATGCCAAACCCCCAAGCTGTTATTCTCCTAATGGGAACGGTAGCCCAAAATGCAGATATTTATAAATATCCTATTTATAATTTTTTAGAATCAAGATTATTTTATTGAACTATTTATAATTTTGCATGCATGAGAAAAGAAGGTATTTACACACTTTTTGAAACACTATCTCTGTAAGCCATTAACAGGGTATTATCAGAGTTTGAAAACGGTTAGATTAAGGACATAAAATTAGGATTTAGACAGGGCTTCATTCACCCCGTTCTAAATCCTAACCCATCGAATGAATCTTGCCGATTATTCCGCTTTCAACATCTCTATCATAAGGTTCATTTCCTCTGCCAAAGCCGAAGGACTTCCCATATAACCACCAATACTCCAACGCAATTTTCCGTTCCCGTCAATAATCATTTTATGAGGAATACCGGAAAACTTAAAAGCTTTACAATAAGTATCATAAACAGCCGACTGCTTTTTCGTTTTCGGGTTCACGTTATCACAAAGCACCTTCAGCGTGTAATTATGCTCCTTCATGAATTTCCGAATCTGTTCTTTAAAATCAGCCGCCGTCTCCATCGTGGAAATAAAGAAAAACACCACGTTCGGATCATTTTTATACTTATTTACGGCCATTTGCATTCCCGGTAAAGAGGCTTTACAAGGAGCGCACCAAGTCGCCCAAAAATCCAACACGATAATCTTCCCCTTCATCTTCGAAAGATCAACCTTTTTCCCGTCCAGATCTTCCATAGCAAAAAGTTCAATATCCTTGTTAATCATCGTCTCCTGCAAATGTTTTTGCAACTCTTGTTGTTTCTCTTGTGATTTCAACGAACTGACATAAGCCTCAAAATCTTTATCGTTTTCATGTTGTTTCACGTAATCTTTCCGCAAGATTTCCAACATTTCGGGAGTAACCGCATCTTCCCGTACACTAGCCACGATCGTGGGAATTACCATCGATTGATAGCCATTCTTCTCCAACAAACGAACATATTGATTGTTATATTCTGCCGATTTGAAATTATATTTCCCTTTAATTTCTTCCATCAACTCCAATGCCTCGGCAGAAGAACCGGTAGCATCCAACACGAACGCGTGCTTCAGAATCATATCTTTTCCCCTCGTTAGCAGATAATCCTTCCACTCCCGTTCTGAATACACTTGATCAGTTCCTGCTTGAGGACGAGTCATCACCTCATTGTAAATAACCTTAGCAAAAGGTAACACCTGTTCCGGGGTTCTCTGATTCGTGTTCAACGGCACTTGTACCATGTGCCAGTAGAAAGTCAGCAAATAAAGATGGGGAACATCATGAAGGTACTTGTACAAGAAACTATAATCATTTTTCTTGATGATGGGCTGATAAACTACCGCTTGAAAGATTTTACCCAGATACATGGATGATGTTTCCGTCTCTATATCTTTAAACTTTTCCGTCGGGAAACGTTTCAGGAAAGCGTCTAATTCAGGAGCTTTCGCATCGGCATCCATGATTCTGAAAATCCGCCATATCTCTTGGTCCCTAGCCAAAATCCCGTTCGGATAATCTTTTAAAATCCGGGTTTCTACTGCCGCCGCTTTCGTACTGTCTTTCACGATATTCTTAGCAACTTCAAGAGCCTTCAACAACGTCTCTTCATCCACATCCGGTAAATTCAGTATAAAATCCACGTCTCCTAACATCTGTTCATGTTTTTCTCCCGGCATCATTTTATTCAACAACTTCGCCGCATAATAGAATACGTATTTCCGGGCTCCGGGATCTTTCAAAAGCTGTTGGTTCAGCCAAAAACGCATAACTTCATCATCAATATACGCATCCTCGTCACAATATTCCGGTAAAGACTCCAACGTCTTGTTCCGCAACATTCCCCACGCCATATAAGCAGTCGGTAAATTCTGCCCGTTCTTGTTAAAGGTCATTGTCGTGTACGTGGACCGTCCCCCTGTATCCTTTTTGTCCCCAGCGTAAAATTTACATGATACCAACGCACAATTTTCAGGCACACGACAAGTGGTCTCCCATGCCGTATCATTCTTCACCAACTTCAAATCTTCCGCCCTCCAACGCAAATTTTCCCAGTAATAAACCGTTCCGTAAATCGTTTCCTCATCAGCCAGTGACGTCAGCGAATTATCATACGTGAACTTCACATCCTGACCGGCAACCGGCACCAATGGAATAATGTGAAAAGGTTTACGATCCTGTGCCTTAACCATACAAGTAAATAACAGAAGTACAACGATACTTCCTAACAACGTGATTTTTTTCATACAATACGATTTAATAATTTATAAAGTTGGTAAGGTTCACAAAGTTTATAAAGAACCTTATAAACCTTATAACTTTATGAACCTTACGAACTCTTATTTAATTTGTCCGATCTCCGGATTTTCTTCCAAATATTTTTCTCCCATTGGGAAAGTATACCGCACGGCACCGAGTTCTAATGTATAAGTCGTTCCCTTGAATACCCGAGTCACCGTCTGTGTCGGAAAATCCGGATCATTTGCCAAACGACGTTGATCCATCCAACGTAAACCATGACACGTTAATTCTCTACGACGCTCCTGTAATACATTTCCTAAAGCCTCTTTAGCTGTTGCGGCACTCAACGAATAGTCCTCACCCGCAACGTAACGATACTCTCTCAATTTATTCACAATATTCATGGATTCCGTCGTGTTTCCCTCGCGAGCCCAACATTCTGCCTCAATTAGCATCATTTCCGGCACACAAGGCCCCATGTTACGTCCCTCGTTCTTTTTCCAGTCATAAGGATAATAATTGTCCTTAAAATATACCCGCCCGGAATAAGTCATACCTAAATCATCTACCATGGAACGAGTAAAATAAAAATAACGCAAATCTTTTTCCTGATCAAAAGTATTCAGCAGATCATCACTTAACACAAGGCCAGCCGTGGAATATGATGCCATCGAAAATGTAGTTACGGGCATTTTAGCAAAAATAACTTCCTTATCTTTCAATGTTTCCACGTAATTTTTCCTTCTCACACTTTCCTCTGTACTCGCCAGATCAACATAGTCATTCAGATTTTCCAATGTACTCTTTAATTTAAGTGCCTCTTGAGCGTTCTTTTTCGCCTCCGTGTAATTACCCATCAACAGATAGGCTCTTGCTCGCAATGCATAAATAGCACATTTACCCGGATAGAAATTAAATTCTGCCACATCGGGCAAATACTCGAAAGCATCATCCAAATCTTTAAAAATTTGCTCGTACACTTTTTCGACAGATGCACGTGGCAGAGCCCCTTCTACACGAGGGGTAGTTAACAAGGGGACTCCTTGATCCGTGGATGCCGTTGCTGCATTATACGGAACACCATACACGTTCACTAACGTCAAATATGCCTCGGCTCTATGTACAAGAGCCTCAGCCCGAATCTCCAACTTCTCCTCGTTTGTCCCGTTCTTACTATCCATCACCTCATCAATCACCACGTTACAATTATAGATAACCTGGTACACTTTGTTCATCTCCGTGTCATTTTCAGACTGGCTATAAATTTCGTCGGCCCAAGTATATACCGGGATAAATTTATTCGTTTCATAGATCGCCTCTTGTTGAGCCGGATCAGAAATATCAATATCATCCGATGCCACATCATGGTAAGAAAGTGTCCAGCGGAAATTTTCCGTGTTATTCATCAGGTAACGGTAATTTTCCGTCTCCTCCGGAACCAATGATCCTTTAGTCTTGACATCCACCCAATCGGAACAAGCGGAGAAACAACAGGAAAGTCCTATAATTACAATAAATATTTTCTTGTTCATATCTATCACGTTTTAGAAATTAAGATTTAACGAGAAGTTATAAGAAGGTGTCGGCGCCATCCGCAAATCTCTCGTGTTCGGAATAAAATCAGGATCTATACCGACATTATTCTTTTTCCAGATCAATCCCAGGTTTGTTGCAGTAAACCCGATATTAGCACTACCAAGCATGATTTTATTTACCCATTTAGACGGGAGTTCATAAGTCAACGATATTTCTTTTAAACGGATATGATCTCCTTTTTGGACATGAATATCAGCACCTCTATATCGTTGAAAACTATTGTTATCCGTTCCCAAACGGGGTACATCGGTTTTAGCCTCATCACCCGCCTCTCTCCAACGTTTTGCCATATCTTCATTAATTTCATAATTAGCACCACCGTATCTACTTGCAGGCTGTTGTGAAATCGTCGGTTTCTGGAAAATATACCCTAACTTATAGGTGATCCCCACGTAAAGAGACAATCCTTTATAAGTGAACGTATTAAAAAATCCACCAAAGTACTTCGGTGTCAATGTTCCCATATACACCAAATCATCATTCGTAATATTTTCCGTAGATTTTATAATCTCCCCGTCCGCATTGTACACCAGAGCATTTCCCTCTTCATCCAAACCGGCCCAACGAGTAGCCCAGAAGTTATTCATATTATACCCTTCTATCATACGACCACTTCCTCCTCCACTAGATGCAAAACTGGAATATAGTTCATAAGGAGAAGATTTTACTTCATTCGTGTTATAAGAGAAAGTTAAACTGGCTCTATAATTAAAATCGCTTTTCTGTACAATCATTCCATTCAAAGCGATGTCCACTCCTTTTCCATCCACCTTAGCTGCATTACGAGTAAGCGTGTAAGATCGGGTCGAATTCGCTCCGAATATCGGGTTTATCGTGTACTCTGCAAACAAGTCTCTCGAATACTTACGATACACTTCGATAGAACCGGAAAGACGATGATTCAATACTGCAAAATCCAATCCAAAATTCAACACACCTGTCTTCTCCCAACGAATTGAAGGATTGGCCGCGGCAGTAATACTTGATGAAGGTAATTGAGTAAAACCATCATTACTCGTGGATAACGATATGTTCGTGAAAGGATACTGGCCCGGATCAATATTTCCATTATACCCGTAAGTCGTTCTAAATGTCAATTGATTCAACCATCCTACATTATCCATGATAAAATCTTCCCGACCAATATGCCACGAAAATCCGGTTGACCACATCGGAGTCGCCCGGTATTTCCGGTCAACACCAAAATTATTGTAATCATCATAACGCACACTTCCAGATAATACGTATTTATTCATCAAAGTATAAGACAAATTTCCGTAATAAGACAAGTATCGCCGTTGATAATCAGTTTCCGGACTAGCATCTGTCAAATAACTATTATATCCCCAGATATTTATATAAGGATTCGGCAACTGACTGCCGGCAATCAGTGTTTTTTCGTTATAACCATAATACCTAGCCCCATTCGCCCAATCTCTCGTCTCACGGATTTCCATTCCAGCCAATGCTGTAATTTGATGAATTTCATCAATAACCCCATCGTAATTGATCTGTCCCCGAATACTGTAATTCTGGGAATTACCATTAGTCACGTTCAAGATACCTCCCCACGGAAGATTATTGGTCAGCGCACCCGTATTTGCATCATAAGTCGTGGCTAGGTTATAAAGATCTCTAGCCTCGAACGTATTCTCGTTAGCAAAAGTACGATTCTTGGTATTCTTCCTTTCAAACATGAATTGTCCGTCTAATGACAACCCTTTTACTCCCGGAATTGGAATATTCAATCCCACCGTCATCGCGAAAGTTTGCTCTTTACGGGTATCATCTTTGTTATCCAGTTCGTCCAAATAATTATACTTCCAATTTTTATATCCCAATGCTTCTTTTTCCGTTACAAAATCTTCATTGTACGTCTTATAGTAATCAACCCGATTACCATTCTCATCCACGAATTGGTTATAAGGTAACAAGATCAAACCGCCGGATGCCTGTATCATGGAAAGTCCTAAAGCATTATTTTTAATATTAAACAAAGTAGCTCTTAACCCCGTGGTCAACGTAGCCCAATTCAATATTTTAAAATTCATGTTGGAAGTCAACGTGAAACGATCACCTTCTTCACCCTTCATGTTAGATCTCTCGTTTGCATAAGATGCGGAAAGGAAATAAGACATCTGATCAGACGCCCCACTAAAAGATAAATTATATTGCTGTGAAAAAGAAGGTTGCAACAGATACTTTTTCACATCACGATAAGCCTCCCGACCAGCTAATTCATTCAGCATGGCATCCGCATCCGCCTGGTTAATAAGCCCGTCCTTAGCGTCCAAAATCAATTTAGCAGCTTGTGAAATCGGGGCCCCTGCCGAATAGGCGGAATTCACGGGTCTCGTGATATAACCTTTCTCGACCATTTCCTTTTCGTAATCAATCATTTCGGCTGAATTCATGATCGGTAAGGTATTAAAACGAGGGGAACCGGAAGTCGATACATTCATTCCAAAATTTACGGTTGTTCCCCCTTTACCTTTTTTACCTTTTTTTGTCTCAATAACAATAACCCCATTGGCCGCACGTACCCCCCAGATAGAGGCTGCTGCCGCATCTTTCAAAAAAGTAATCGATTCAACATCGCTGGGATTTATATTCTTCATTTCCATATCCGTGGGGAAACCGTCAACAACCAGTAAAGGCCTTGTTGTGTTCAAAAGAGAACTTTTTCCCCGGATATTCATGGAAATATTCGTCTGCTCATCAACATAACCATCCGTACGATCGGAACCATACAAAAAAGTCATATCCGAATTCTTGACATCCACGTAAACCCCCGGAACAACACCTTCCAAACGATTCATGATATTCGGACTAGGACGTTTTTCCAATTCTTTAGCTGTAACCACGCTAAATGAACCGGTAGCACGCTCTTTCGGCAGACGAGTGTAACCTGTTGAAACAACAACAACCTCATCCAATGCCTCCGTGGCCTCCTTCATTTTGATGTTTAAAGGGGAATCGCTATTAATTGCCACGGTCTGCATCTCGAAACCGACCATCGAGAAAAGCAAAGAATCACCCCGTGAACAAATCGCAGTGAACTTTCCTTCCACGTCTGACACGAATCCTAGCGTGGTTCCTTTGATAATAATATTCACTCCCGGAAGAGGCAGACCTTGTTGATCCGTGATCTTACCTGCCACCGTAAGTTTATTCTCTTGCTGTTGGTTCGTTGATTTCACGGGACTAACCACCACCGTGTTATCCACGATCGAGAAAGTAAGTCCTGAATTCTTTAAACAATACTCTAAAACGGCTTTTACATCCGTATTCGTGAAATCAGGATTCAATCCCGTAATATTACCTACTTTTGCATCATTGTACAAAAAAGTCAACTCCGTTTGCTTTTGAATTTCTTTAGCAACTTGGATAAATGAACTATTCTTCATCTTCACAGTGACATTCTGAGCCACTGCCGTGAATGACGAAAACAATAATAAAACGATCGTCATTCTCATCATTAATCGGTTCTTTATTAACCATAAACCTCCTGGAAGAGACTTATTGCGGTTCTTCTTCATAATGTAATTAATTAATTTAGTTAGTTTTACACACTTGCCTCCCCTCGTGGCCATCGAGGGTTTCACTCTGTAGTTATATATACATCATTTCCATGTAATTCAAATCGCACATCTCCCGTCATCTGCAACATTTTCATCACCTGGGAGAAATCACCGTATCGCTTCATATTTCCCGACAGAGAAATTCGTTTCGCCCCCTCATCCTTGAATATCACTCGAATATCGTACCATCGTTCCAATGTTCTCATTATATCTTCCAACGGTTGTTGTTCAAACACGAAACGCCCGTCTTTCCAACTCGTAAAACTCTTTACTTCAACCTCCCTCTTTACCATCTCTCCCGACAAAGCGTTCACTTCCACCTGTTCTCCCGGTTTCAACAGCATTGAACTACCGGGGCTGTATATTCTCACGGAACCTTCCGCAAGAGTCGTTTGCGACTGTTTCTCTTCCGGATAAGCCCGGATATTAAAGGAAGTTCCCAACACCGTTACCGACGAACTCATAAACTGTACGGTAAAAGGTTTATTCGCATCCTTCGCAACTTCAAAATAAGCCTCTCCCTGCACGAAAACCCGCCGTTCCTTTGCCCCGAAAGCCACCGGATACTGGATAGAAGTTTCCGAGTTCAACCACACCCTTGTTCCATCTGAAAGCGTCAGACAAAACTCTCCCCCGCGAGGTATTTCCAATTTATTATAAACGATCGATTCACTTTCTCCACCACTAGCATATGTTACCCCAGAACCCGAAGCATTAATTTGTGCCCCATCCGTTATAATCGTACTATCCGCAGCCTCCTTGCCTAAAGGAATCATTTGTCCGTTCGCCAGTGTTAACACGGCTTTACTCGTCCCCGGAAGGATATTTGTTGCCAAAGAAGGACGTAACGTTTGTTCTTCATCTCGATTCAACCCGACATAAAGAACGAGTGCAATTATAAACGGTAACACAACAGCAGCTACCCGAGCCACGTTTATCAGAAATCTCCTTTTACGACGCTGTTGGTATTTCCTTTGCAAGAAACGCCCGTAGGCCACCCGGTAATCATACGTTTCCAACCTCTCCATCCCAACCGTGTAAAAATCTTCTGAAATCATTCGTTGAAAAGCACGTTCATTCTCTCCAGAAGCCTTTCGCCAATCGGATAATTGTCTTTCCTCTGATTCTGAAAGTTGTCCTTTCAAACTCTTCTGAATAATTCGTGCTATTTCAAATGCTTCTTTCATCTTGATTTCTTTTACGACCTAAAAACAATCAAGTACAAAAAAAGTGTCACTTGCATGACACTTTCTTGCAAATTTAACAATTCGACAGGAATAAAAGGATAGCCGTTATATCTCCTAACCGACTCTTCAATAATTGTTTTCCACGCTTTTTATGTGACTTTACCGAATCTATGGAGAGATTCAGTTTCTCCGCAATTTCCGCATTATCGAAACCTTCCATCACCAGTTGGAACACTTGTCCCGTCTGTTCCGGTAAATCCTGAATAGCCTCTGACAACAAGGCCAGTAACTCCTGCTCCACGATCTGGTTAAAAAAGAAGGTCGTTGTTTCCCGTTCCTTCAAGAAAGACATATACTCCTGCTCGATCCGGGCATGTTTCAAATAATTCAGACATTGATTCTTGGTGACCAGATACAAGTAAGATTTCAAGGCCACCACGACATCAAAAGCCGGTTTATCCGTGTATAATTTGAAAAATATCTCCTGTACAATATCTTCCGCCACGTCCGGGTCATTCACGAAATTAGTGGCAAATGCACAGAGTGAGGCATAATACTTTTCAAACAGGACTTTAAAAGCCCGGTCATCCCCAACTCTTAATCCCTGTAACCATTTTACCTCATCCTGTTCCGACATATTACTATCACGTGTTAACCCATCATTTAGAACTATACAAATATAGGAAAACTCGCCCGATTTCGGATGGATTTAGGAAGAATAATGTAAACTATTGGGCTTTCAGGGAGATACGCAGCATTATTCCGCATTTGTAAATGTGTGTGGAAAATATAAAGTCACTTGACCCACTATTATACTCTAAATTGACCCATCAAAAAAATATTAGAATTAAGTAGAGA
>NZ_JADMSV010000048.1:0-9691 GCF_015560935.1 Butyricimonas sp. BSD2780061689_150309_C8 | reverse complement strand
AACCGGGTCAATTTCGAGTGGATTTCAAGGACCAAGTTCTATTGGAAAAGAAGGGCCAAATTAGTGCGGATTTTCCAAATTATTAAATGTTTAATTAAAAAACAAGGTGTTATGAGAAAAATAAGTTTATTATTTGTGTTGATAACTGTCGCCTTATTGTCCTCCTGCGTGGATGACAAAGAATCTGCTACAGTTGAACAAATCCGTACCGCAAAAACGGAATGGCTGAAGGCACAAGCCGAAATGCTGAAAGCCCAAGGAGAGGCTCAAAAATTACTGGCAGAAATCGAAAAATTGAAAGTAGAGAATGAAGCTAAAAATGAAGCAGCTCGCCTTGAAATTGAACGTTTGATCGCAGAAGCCAATGCAGCCAAAACGGAAGCTGAAGCTGAAAAACTACTTGCAGAAGCTGAAAAGATTCGGAATGAAGCAAAAGCAGCAGAAATAGCAAATGAATATCAACAAAAAATTTATGAACTTGAATACGAAACTCGTAAAGCCGAGGAAGCATACAAGCAACAAGATTTTTTGAACAAATTAAATGCCGCCATTATTGCCGGTAAACTCAACCCGGAACTAGAGCAAATGTATGCAGACTATGTCAAAGCCCTGCGGAAACTTCGTAATAATCAAAACGAAATCGCCAATAACGAAGACAGAGTAAATCGGTACAAGAATCTCATTTCTGATAATTTCGAGATGCACCTCGCTAGTTTCCAAGAAATAATAAAAGAAAATCAAGAAAAAGTAACCACTGCAAAAGAAGCTATTGCTGAGCTTGAAGCCTCAAAAACGCTGACAGACGCCGCTATTGAAAAAAAAATCAATGAACTTAATACAAAGCTTGAAGAACTTACCAAAGAGCTTGATTCCAAAACGGCAGAAATGATCAATACTGCTGACGAAGCAAAAAAATTATTGAAAGCTATTTGTGATGCAGAACAAGCAGTGGAAACGGCCAAGCAAGAGGCTAGTACCAAAGAAAAGGCTTACGAAAAAGCAAAAGAGGATTACAACAGCAATCCCACGAAAAAATTGGTCTCTCCGTTCGAAATAATAGTTGTAACAAGCAAAGGAACTAAAAGAACATTCCCTTTCCCAGGATATCCTGAATTTGAACAAAATATCACAACCAAGATTACTGCCGAGAAAGAGAAACAAGCAACCACTATTGAAATAAAAACGACAGCAAAAGAAGAAGCTGAAAAAGAACTAGCTGAAACAAAAGCAAATTTAGGAAAATTAGAGAAAGCAGCAACAGATGCAAAAGCTGCTTTGACACCACTTGAAGAAATAATCAACGAACAAAAAACGAAACTTGAAAAAGCGACAAAAGACAAAGCTACTTACGAAAGTAAAGTAAGCGAATTAAATAATAAAAAAACTGCTGCCCAAACAGATTACGATGCGAAAAAAGGCGTGGTGGTAAAATATACCAACGAGCTGAAAGATCCGGATCTTACTCCTGAGAAGAAAGCCGAGCTAGAAGCTTTATTGGGTGTTGCCAAGACAAATGAAGCAAAAGCTTTAGCTGAACTGACTAAAGCAAGCGATGCCGTAACAGCAAACGATGCCGCATTAGCAACAGCTAAAAAAGATATCGCTGATGCCACCAAAGCTCTTGAAGAAAATGAAACAGCATACGAAAAGGCAAAAGAAAATGTCACAATCACACAAAAAGCATACAATGATGCTGTTGCTGCTGTTTCGGAAATCAATCAAGGTGAACTTGTTGTTAAGGTACAAGAAGCAATTGATGAATTAGAAATCGCAACGTTACTAGCCGATGAATTCAACACGATCGTTGACAATGCAGCCAAAACAACCGAAACGTTACTGGCTGAGATGAATCAAGCCAAAGCAGATTGGGATGAAGCGGTAGCCAACATTGAGGCGACTGAACAGAAAAAAGAAGAAGCAGAAGCGGCTTTAGAGAATTCAGCATACACCACATTAATAAGAGAAGCTAATGAATTAAGCTCTCAAATAGAGCGTATTAATCGCCTGTTGGAAATTCTAACTTCTTTAGACATCGAAAGCATCAATGAGCAAATAGAGACCTACAAAAAAGAGATAAAAACAGCAGAAGAAGCCATCGCTAAAGCAGAGCAATCCATCAAAGAATTCAATGCTCTTGCAAGTGACGAAGAAAAGAACGAAGAATTAGAAGCTTGCATCAGAATACAAAATGAAGAATACCAGGCAGAAATTAATGTTCTCAACAACGAGATTTCAAAACTCAAAGAAATCCAACCTGAACTACAAGCACGTGTTGACCGTTTACAAGCAGCTATTGATGCCGCAGAAGCAGCACTTGCCGAATAAGTAAAACCCAATGCCAGTGGGGATTTCCCCACTGACATTCACTAAATTTGTATATATGCTAAAAAGAGTATTGACAATTGCTATCATCATGACAGGATCGGTACTGCTTGCCAACGCACAAACAAAAGATGATTTTACACCAAAGAAAGGGGACAAATCCGTCTCTTTAAATTTAGGTGTAGGCTCGTTTGTCGGTATGGAAGCCCCGGCCCCGGATTTGAGCACCTACAATATCTCCGCCCCACAAACCAGCTGGTTCGATAAACAGTTGTCACTGAATTTCGAATTCAGATGGATGTTTGCGAAAAAATGGGCGCTGAAAGCAATGGGAGGATTTTCATTCAAGCATAATCCCGAGTACAAAGCTTTACCCGGTAACAGCACGGATGGAAAATTCGAAACCGGAGACATTCCAGATTACAATTTCGTAACATCAAAAGATAAAATAAAATATTCTATCGTCCTCGGAGCGGAAAGATTCGTGAAAACCAAATATGACAAACTATTTTTCCGTTATGGAGGTGAATTCGGATTCTCTTACGGGAAACAAGAAGCAAAAGCGGATGACGAATCCTATCTAGGAAAATCTATTGGAGAAGCTTTCGGGTACCGGGTTGCCGGTGTCACCGGATTCGATTATTTCGTTTCCAAAGCACTTTTTATTTCTATCGAAATTCGACCGATTGCCTATGACTACACGGTATATAATATCCGACCACAAGTCGGGTTGAAACTCCTATCATCAGACACTCACGGATTTGATTTTCTATCTAACCCGATGTTGAAAATTGGATTTAGATTCTAAAGTTCACACATAAAAAATAACCCATCATTTGCAAAATTCCGTTTGGGTTATCAAAAGCCATCCCAGGTTATCTTGGGGTGGTTTCTTGTATTACAAACACAAAACAAAGCATTACACCAATAGTCCCTACCAACCGATAATTATGTTGACGTTTATTTGTTATTATCAATTTTAAATTATAATTTTGCAAAGAATATTTAGGTGAAATATTCCACGATTGAAATGGATGTATATAGACAATTCTGAAAGTGATGGAAAAACTCGAATTGTATACTCAAAATATTTAAGATGCAACCAGCTCGGAGAGGCCGGACAACTCTTCGAGATATTGAAAGGGGTACGTCATGTATCCCTTTCTCCTTTTAAATAGTGCATATTTATTTTCACCTTTTGCATAATTATAGTGGTGATTTATAAGGTTTATCAACCTTTATATCGTAATTTTGCCATGTAATCAAAAAAACACATATATGTCTAAGATTGTAGAGGTAAATGTTCAATCCGAAATCGGAAAACTGAATGGAGTAATACTCCATACACCAGGCGAGGAGGTAGAAAACATGACTCCCGAGAACGCTGAGAGGGCGCTCTATAGCGATATTCTAAATTTATCAATCGCACGAAAAGAATACAAGCAACTCAGTGAGGTTTTAGGTAAAATCACGAAAACCTACCAGGTCAAAGACCTCCTGACAAACATTTTAAAAGACGATGCCATCAAACTGGAAGTGTTGAACCGCATCGAAAAGATAGAGCCTTTTATTGCCGAAGTAACTCCCAAAGGATCAATTAAAGATCAATTGTTGGATGAAGATGCAGAAAATTTGGCCCGTTTGCTGATCGAAGGGGTTGAAATGAAACGCGACACGTTGACCAAATTCTTGAATAAAGATTGGTACGACTTGCGCCCGTTACATAATTTCTTCTTCACCCGCGACGCCTCCATGAGTATGTACAACGAAGTACTTATTGGTAGGATGGCTAACGCTGTTCGTGATCGTGAGGCAATCATCATGCAATCTATTTTTGACTTCACGCCCGGATTTAACACCAAAACGTTAAGTTTGAACACGGAATCTGATCCCCTTCGTAAATTAACCATCGAAGGCGGTGATGTACAGATTGCACGGGATGATATATTGGTTATCGGTAACGGTATGCGCACGTCAACCCGCGCTATCGACGCCTTGATGTATAACTTTATCAACCGAAACGAAGACAAGGTACAACATATTCTTGTACAGGAACTACCCCATTCCCCGGAATCCTTCATTCACCTGGATATGGTGTTCACTTTCCTGGATAAGGACAAATGTATGGTTTACGAACCCTTGATCATGAGTCCGGGCAATTACCAGACGGTTCACATCAAGATTCAACACGGGAAACTAATCAGCATCCGCCGGGAAAAGACATTGTTACACGCCCTGAAAAAACTGGGTATGGACTTGGAACCCGTGTATTGCGGTGGAGAAGACGAAACTTGGAACATGGAGAGAGAACAATGGCATAGTGGTGCAAACTTCTTCTGCGTGGCCCCGGGTAAAGTGTTAGGCTACGCACGCAACAATTATACCGTTGAAGCCATGAACAATGCCGGTTTCGAGATTATTCGTGCCAACGACGTGATCAGCAACAAAGTCGATCTGAGTAAATACGAAAAATACATGATCACCATCGAGGGATCAGAACTTCCCCGCGGAGGTGGTGGTGCAAGATGCATGACCATGCCGATCAACCGCGATGCTGTTGAATGGTAAAATAAAAGAGGATGTGTCAAAAGTCATTTTTCAAACTCCTTCCCGGCTTCGCCGTACTCCCTCTATAAACAGAGGGAGAGTTGAAATACTCCCTGTCTTCGGGAAGAGTCACCAGCTCCTCCTCTGTTTATAGAGGAGGTGGCACGAAGTGACGGAGGAGTTTTTGAGGATAAAATACCTTTTGACACAGCCTCTTTTATTTCTCTCCTACATACAAACTGGCAATTCCAAAAGTCAACTGCTGTTGCGAAACATTCGAGTAACCGGCACTCCGCATAATATCCAGAAAATCCTTCCCCTGCGGAAAAGCGAACACGGAAGCTGGCAAATATTCATACGCTTTCCGGTTTCCGGAAATCACTCCTCCCACAAAAGGCAGAATATGTTTAAAATAAAAATTATACAACTGTTTCATCGGGAAATGTTCAGGCGTCGAAAATTCTAGAATAACCACCTTTCCCCCGGGTTTCAGCACCCTACACATTTCTGTCAGTCCTAATTCAAGATGTTCAAAATTACGCACGCCAAAAGCAACTGTCACGGCATCAAAAGTATTCGAGTCGAAGGTGAGGTTCTCGCTATCCCCAAACTGAAAATCAAGCTGATCAGATAACCCCTTTGCTTTCGCTTTCTCCCGTGCCACGGCCAGCATATTTTCCGAAATATCGGCCCCAACCACTTGTTTCACTCCATGTTTCAACGCCTCGATCGAAAAATCTCCCGTCCCGCAAGCAATATCCAACACCAAATCCTTTCGCCCCGCACCGACAACTTTCATTGCCTTCTTACGCCAACTCTTATCTATACCCATAGACAACAGATGATTCAACAAATCGTACTTCGGTGCGATCCCGTTAAACATCTCCTGTACCTTCTCTTTTTTAGCCATGACTTTATTCTTTTATTTCGGAGGCGAAAATAACGAATTCTACCACGTTTTAAAAGATTACAAACAAAGAATCGCGAAAACTCTCCCAAAAGAGTTTCCGCGACTCGGAAATATAAACTCAAATCAAAACCTCCAAAAGGATATTATTTACTGGAAGTCCCGCTTTCCAGAATACTGACAATCGAGAACAGGGAGAAACAAATACCACCCAAACCGATCAGTACCCGGGCAGGCACGAAAAATGCGTTATCAACCGTAGACTCTTCAAAAAGGAATGCGCCCAGAAAAAGAGCCAACAAGGCAGTCATCACGGGAATCAACGGGATGCGATTCGCCAACTTGAACTCTTGACGCCACACTTTAGCTAATAACAGAATCTTACTGGAAATACTAAAACAGACAAGACCTAAACCGATCAGAATAAAACCGGTTGTATTCACGGGGACAGGTGCTGCCAACAGCTCAACAATTCCCCCCACGATACAGATTGTCCCCATGAAAAACACCAGTCTTGGCCAATACTTCCGATCCTTCTCGCCATAATCATTCCTGATCTGACGAGATATACTTGCAACCAGCCCGATCAAACTCGTACAAATACAAGCCAATCCGGCCATCACGCTCCCGGCAACCAAATGATCACCCCCGGAGCCTGACAATAATACTATCGCCCAAACCCACGCTACCGTGGAAAACAAAACGGTTAACCCGATCAACACTGTTTCCGTGGTAGCCGAGAAACCGTTAGGATTAATTTTATCGCTTGTCCCGTGTGAATTCACCGGAATAAGTGTGAATTTAGTAGATGAAGTTGCTGCCGTTGAAATACAAGCCGCAATCAACGACACACCACAAATCACGTGTCCCGGGACAAATAAATTCTGCGGTTCAGGAGAACTGAACAGATAAATACCCCAAATCATCGTTCCTAAAGCGAATAAATATCCCATACCGGGTAATAAATATTTCGCAACAGGGTTATACGTGTGGATCAGTTGCCGAATAATCGTGGCCGCCGTGGCAAACAACGCGATACAAAGTACGCCTAATGAAAATACGACCGGCCCCGCTACCCACCGTGCTTCATCATTCCCGAATCCAAAAATATACCCTCCAAAGAAAAAGCAAATCAACGCCATCAACAAGGGAATAAATCGAAACAATACACTAATTCCGTAATTCATAAGTCATTTATTTAAATTCTTATGAATATACGGCGATTAACATATTCGGTTACCCCGTTTACTTGAAAAAAATATAAAATAAGAAAAGGCCGTTCGCTACTCTTCGTTCAAGACCCTCCACAGCATATCTTTCAATTCCATGATTCCACTCCCCGTCACGGAAGAAATGAACACGTAGGGAATATCCGGTAAATCTTTCTCCATTTCAGACATCAGCTCCTTATCAATAAAATCCGATTTACTGATAGCCAGAAGTCGTTTTTTATCCAACAACTCGGGATTATACTGTTTTAACTCGTTCAACAAAATTTTATACTCCCCGTGAATATCCTCACTATCCGAGGGAACCATAAACAACAATACAGAATTTCGTTCAATATGCCGCAAGAAACGAAGTCCCAAACCTTTTCCCAGATGCGCCCCCTCAATGATTCCGGGAATATCAGCCATCACAAAAGAACGGTTATCCCTGTAATTCACAATTCCCAAATTCGGAACCAACGTGGTAAACGGATAGTTCGCGATCTCCGGTTTTGCCGCGGAAACAACGGATAACAATGTTGACTTACCCGCGTTCGGGAAACCCACCAAACCGACATCTGCAAGCACTTTTAACTCCAGAATAACATTCCGTTCCACCCGGGGTTCTCCCGGCTGCGCGTAACGAGGCGTCTGATTTGTAGCTGAACGAAAATTCCAGTTACCCAAACCACCACGCCCCCCTTTGACAGCAACACAAAGTTCTTCGTCTTTCGTGATCTCGCAAATCGTTTCCCCGGTATCCGCATCCCGAGCAACAGTTCCCAGTGGAACATCTATAATGACATCTTTCCCGTCAGCTCCCGTGCATAAATTCCCACTCCCGCTCTCCCCGTCTTCTGCATACACGTGGCGCTGGAATTTCAAGTGAATCAAGGTCCAGTAATTCCGGTTTCCCTTTAATATCACGTGTCCTCCGCGTCCACCATTACCACCATCAGGTCCTCCCTTGGCAGAACGTTTATCCCGATGAAGATGCATAGATCCCGGCCCCCCGGCTCCACTACGACAGAATATTTTCACGTAATCGACAAAGTTCGTTGATGCCATTCTTTTTATTTTAGATTTATAATTTTAAATTTTAAATTAAACTCCTCCGTCAGCTTCGCTGCCACCTCCTCTATAAACAGAGGAGGAGCTGGTAACTCTTCCCAAAGTCGAAAAGTAATTCAACTCTCCCTCTGTTTATAGAGGGAAACCAGCGAGTAAGCGAGAGCAATGGGGAAGCTTGCTTCCGAATTGCCGAGCAAGAGCTGGTTCGAGACCGGTTTCCGGGCTCAATACCCCGAAGGGGGAGGGAGTTTGTTTTTTCATTTTCAATTTTCATTTGTTCCCTCGTCCACCACGTACAAGTCAGGATAATTACGTCCTAACCCGTCATAATCCAACCCATGCCCTACCACGAAATCATTCTCCAACGCAATACACTTGTAATCGATCGTTAGGTCGTACTTCAACGCTTTCGGTTTGTAGAACAAGGCAGCCACCTTTACTTGTTTCGGATGTTTCTCTTCCAACATTTTTTTCATATGCATAATGGACTCTCCCGAATCAATCATATCCTCCAGAATCACTACAGTTCGTCCCGTAATATCTTCCCGTAACCCGATCAAGTCCTGGACCTTTCCCGTCGAGGACAATCCGGCGTAAGAAGCAATCTTCACGAAACTGATTTCCGTCCCCTCAATCGTGATATGTTTCAACAAATCAGCCACGAACATAAACGCCCCGTTCAACACTCCCAGAAACAAAGGACGTTCTCCTGCCAGTTCCCGATTAATTTGAGTCCCCACCCTCTCTATTTCCCGGTCGATCACGTCAGCCTCAATCATCAGTCGGAAACACCGATCATGCAATTTGATTCTTTTCATCCTGTGCATATTTCTCTTTTGAATGATAGACCTATCGTCTCTCTAATCCATTTTTTTATTTAACTTTGCACAAAAGTACAACTTTGAATTTAAAATCCGGTAAAAATATGGACCCAAAAGTAAGTATTATCATGGGTAGCACGTCAGACCTGCCCGTAATGGAAAAAGCTGCAAAAGTGTTAAACGACTTTTGCATACCTTTCGAGATCAATGCCCTCTCCGCTCACCGCACTCCGGCCGAAGTGGAGTCTTTTGCCAAAAACGCACAGAAACGGGGTATTGAAGTTATCATCGCCGGAGCCGGAATGGCCGCACACCTACCGGGTGTTATCGCTGCCATGACGCCAATTCCCGTGATCGGTGTTCCCATCAACGCCTCTCTCGACGGAATGGACGCTCTTTTAGCCATCGCCCAAATGCCTCCGGGCATCCCAGTTGCCACCACCGCCATCAACGGGGCCATGAATGCCGGTATTCTGGCTGCACAAATTCTGGCTGTTGGCGACAATGCATTGAAAGCTAAAATCGTGGACTTCAAAGAATCTTTGAAAAAGAAAATCGTTGATGCCAACAACGAACTGGCAAAAGTAAAATACGATTACAAAACGAACTGATCTCCCCGGAAAGAATCAATATAACAAGGGGCTGAATTCTAAGTCTCTTGCAACTATTTAATGAAGAAAATCGTGGTAAAATGTATTTTTATTGCGATTTTCTTTCCCCCCACAGCTTCTTTTTCTTGCGCGTGTCACCGCCCTATGCTCTTAATGTAACGAATGGAGTTTTCCTTTTAATAACTGCAAAACACCTTGCAATAA
>NZ_JADMSV010000047.1:0-9841 GCF_015560935.1 Butyricimonas sp. BSD2780061689_150309_C8 | reverse complement strand
AGTTACCAATGACTATATTTGTAGAAATTATCATCACAATATGAGCAACAAGGAATCCAACATAGAGAAAATGAATTTTGATACATTCATACAAGCGGTCGGTTCGGAAATAGAACAGGCACAAGTAAGGCTGATTGTTGCAGCCAATGCACAAATGCTGTTCCATTACTGGAAGATAGGCAATTACATCCTTTATCACCAGCAGCTGCACGGATGGGGAAGCAAAATCATCAAGCAGTTGGCAAAGGCTATCCGACTGCATTACCCTGAAAAGAAAGGCTATTCGGAACGTAACCTTACCTATATGTGCCAGTTTGCAAAAGCATATCCTTTAAGAGCGTTGCAAAGTTTCATAGAAACAGATGCAAGCCTGTCTGTCCCAACCATACAGAGTGTGACCAATGAAGTATTAAAACTGAATGACAAGCAATTTACGCAGGAACTTACTGCGCAAATACAATCGATTGATTGTCAATCATTAGCAATTACGCAGGAAGTTCCTGCGCAATTTGAAGATGTGGGAAAAACCGTGTCTGCCATTTACAGGATGGGAATCAGGGAAATAGAAGAAGTTTTCTTGACCTCTCCTATAGCCAAAATAAACTGGACAAGCCAAATGACTATACTTGACAGTTCGCTACCTTTAGGTCTAAGCTACTGGTACATGAAGCAGTCTGTGGAAATAGGATGGAGCAGCAATGTATTGAAAATGCAAATTGACAGTGATTTGTATAGCCGACAAATCAGCAACAACAAGGTAAACAATTTCACGACCACACTTCCGGCTCCACAAAGCGACCTTGCCAATTACCTACTCAAAGACCCGTACATCTTTGATTTGGCAGGAGCCAAAGAAAAAGCAGACGAAAGGGATATTGAAGAACAGCTGGTGAAACACGTTACCCGCTACCTGTTGGAAATGGGCAACGGTTTTGCCTTCGTTGCCCGGCAGAAGCACTTCCAAGTCGGAAACAGCGATTTCTTTGCCGACCTGATTCTATATTCCATTCCGTTGCACGCATATATCGTGGTAGAATTAAAGGCTACCCCATTCAAACCGGAGTATGCAGGATAACTGAACTTCTACATCAATGTGGTGGATGATAAACTGAGGGGAGAGAATGACAACAAGACTATCGGGTTGTTGCTATGCAAGGGAAAAGACGAAGTTGTGGCACAATACGCATTGACAGGCTATGACCAGCCCATCGGCATCAGCGATTACCAATTGAGCAAAGCGATTCCCGAGAAACTGAAATCAGCGTTGCCCAGCGTGGAAGAAGTGGAAGAAGAACTGGCCTCTTTCCTTGACAAAGACAATAACACTCAAAAATAGTTGCGTCCATGAAAGATGTAATTACAACGCTGATTCCCCGATACGGAGAATTGAACAGAATATATAAAGACTGGTTTGATAATAAAGGTTTCTCTTTTGAAAAGCAGAAATTCATTACCAAGTTCTATCTGGACTACAATGATGTAACGGTTCTTGAAACAGCCATTCTTGAACTGGTGTTTCATCTTCCACAGGAGCAATACACACTGATTCTGAATAGCCTGAAAAAGGAAGTATGCGAAAACATAAGTTATTACAAGAAAGGATGTATGCCGGATGAACAGACCGTTTACAATATCTGCTTCCGAGTTTCAGAAATCTATAAAGAAGCCATAGAAGAACAGCAATACAAGACGACCAAGCTCCATGCTCCGCTAAACGAAGCATACCACCGATACGATTCCATAGGTTATCGGGAACACACTGCAGAGGATGAAAAGCGTGCGGAAATGGAATATGAACGGTGCAAAGATGAATACGAGGAGAAAAAAAACAAGCTGACCGAACTCTACGATCTGCAAAAACAGACCAGAGAGAAAGCCCTGCAATATGCAAAAAGCCGTTTCAATGAAATCTATCGGCTGGGCTGCCACCTCAAAGAGACATTGGCGAAATATGTATTTGATGAAACAAACGAGCCGGAAGAGCCAGCCGAACAAGAACCAAATGCCCCCAACATACAGGAAGAAGTGCTGGGAACGAAACAGACTGAGTATTTCAATATGGAACTGCTTTCGCTCATTCATGTAACCTGCGTGGGAGAACAGTTCGAGAATATTTCCGAACATGATTTCTATACCTGCATGAACCTGCTACCAAGCGACACCAAACCCCAAATCAGACCGAGAGAAAAAATACGTACCTGCTATCTGATATTCCTGATGAGCGAAAAACTGCCCAAACAGGACAGGGAGAATTGGAAGAGGAATATCCTGAAAATATTGGATATTGAGGAAAGCTACTACAAGTCAAAGTACAAAGAGCCTGTTTCCGATTTCCCCAGTGACAGCAACCGGAAATTTGCCAAAGAAATGGATGGTATATTCCGATAATCTGTGATATGCCCTGACATTTTACGAAACAACCACTTTTACCACTCAAATTAAATTTTTGAGTGGTATTTTTATTATCTGATATTCAGATAAATAACAAGATATTCCATTTATATCAACCACATCCTTACCACTTACAACCCTACCTAATTTTGCATCGTTCGAGAACAGAGATAACAGCCAGTGCGCAGGGCTGATTGTTAAACGACTAAATAGATTGAACGATGAAAAATCTTCAAGAATTATTATCAAAACCCGTCTGGCAGATGACAGGTGAAGAGTTCATATTCCTAAGTAAGCACGCTTCCCGTCAAACGGAAACGCAGCCACAGCCCATTACAGACACAGAAAGAAAATATGTGTACGGAATACTGGGCATAGCCAAACTGTTCGGGTGCAGCCTACCCACCGCCAACCGTATCAAGAAAAGCGGAAAGATTGACAAGGCAATCACTCAGATAGGACGTAAGATTATCGTGGATGTTGAGCTTGCCCTTGAACTGGCTGGAAAGAAAACAGGAGGACGGAAATAACGGGAGGCATGGCTATGGACTATATGAAAGAGACTAAGGAAATATCGGCTGAAGAAGCCATAATCCTTTGGCAAGCCTCACGTTTGAGCCTGTCGAAAAGTTATGAGAAAGCACCTGAAATCCTTAAAGTACATGATTCTGTCATTGGGACATTGGGTAATTTCAGCGCATCCATCGGCAAAGCCAAAAGTAAAAAAACGTTCAATGTATCGGCTATCGTAGCCGCTGCATTGAAGAACGGCACAGTGCTGCGGTATGTGGCTGAACTGCCTGAAGATAAGCGGAAAGTGCTTTATGTTGATACAGAGCAAAGCCCTTACCATTGTCTGAAAGTCATGACGCGCATTTTGCGAATGGCTGGTTTGCCAGATGATAGGGACAATGAGAATCTTGAATTTCTTGCCTTAAGAAAATACACGCCTGAGCAGCGTATCAGGATTGTGGAACAGGCTATTTACAATACACCCGAAATCGGTCTTGTAATTATAGACGGCATACGGGATATGGTGTATGACATCAACAGCCCCAGTGAATCAACACGCATCATATCCAAGCTGATGCAGTGGACGGACGACAGGCAGATACATATCCATACGATACTGCATCAGAACAAAGGGGATGAGAACGCAAGAGGGCACATTGGTACGGAGTTGAACAACAAGGCGGAAACCGTATTGCAGGTAGAAAAGGACAAGGGCAACGGTGACATCAGCCATGTTTCAGCCATTCACATCCGGGCAATGGACTTTGAGCCTTTCGCATTCCGTATCAACGACAAAGCCCTTCCCGAACTCATTGAGGGATACAAACCTGAAACAAAGAAGCCGGGAAGACCCGAAGAAGAGAAGTTCGACCCTTACAGGCATATCACCGAGCAGCAGCACCGTATCGCATTGGAAGCCGTTTTCGGGCTGAAAGAGGAATACGGCTACAAGGAACTGGAAGATGCCTTAATCAAGACCTATATGTCAGTGGGTGTAAAGTTGAACCATAAAAAGGCGGTATCGCTCATCACCATGCTCCGCAACAAACGGATGATAGTGCAGGAGACAGGCAGAAAATACACATTCATGCCTGACTTCCACTATTAGCCCATTTCCCTGCAATCACTTCACTTTATTCTCGGGGTGTATATATTAGGAATATAGTGAAGTGCTTGGGGAATGGGACTAAATCACTTCACTTTATTACCGTATCCTATATATACGAGAATTTAGTGAAGTGATTATAGACCGTACTTCCTAAAAAGGTACGGGCAAAAAGAAAAATAAACCAATTCACCAACTACTAAAACAATCATTTTATGGATATACAGACAGCCAAGCAAATCAGAATAGCGGATTATCTGCATAGTTTAGGATATTCTCCCGTCAAGCAACAAGGTGTCAATCTGTGGTATAAATCACCGTTAAGGGAAGAAGCCGAAGCCTCGTTCAAGGTAAATACCGAACGTGAACAATGGTATGACTTCGGTTTGGGTAAAGGTGGTGGTATCATAGAACTGGCTGCACACCTGTACGCTACCGACCATGTACCTTACATCTTGAAACGGATAGCAGAGCAGACACCGCACGTGCGCCCGGTATCTTTCTCTTTTGGAAAGCAAAACTCTTCCGAGCCGAGCTTCCAACAGTTGGAGATTGTTCCGCTGTCATCTACTGCCCTGCTTGCCTACTTACAAGGTAGAGGAATTAACATAAAACTGGCGAAAAGAGAATGTAGTGAAGCACGTTTCACTCACAACGGCAAGCGGTACTTTGCCATCGCCTTTCCCAATGGTTCGTGTGGATATGAAATCCGCAACCGCTATTTCAAGGGCTGCATCGCCCCAAAGGAAATCTCCCACATCAGGCAGTCGGGAAAAGCGAGGAATACCTGTTATGTGTTCGAGGGATTTATGGACTACCTCTCCTTTTTGACATTGAGACAAGAGAGCTGCCCAAATTATCCGGAATTGGACGGGCAGGACTACATTGTATTGAACTCCGTATCGAATGTAAACAAGGCTCTCTATCCGTTGGGCAATTACGAACGCATCCACTGCTTTTTCGACAACGACCATGCAGGACTGGAAGCACTCCGGCAAATCCGCATGGAATACGGCAGAGAGCGGTACATCCGGGACGCTTCGCAGATTTACAGAGGATGCAAGGACTTGAACGAATACTTACAGAAACAGATTGAAAGAAAAAGGCAGCTCCAGTCCGCCAAAGGGGTGCGCAGCCAATCACCGGAAAAGAAGAACGGCTTCCAGTTATAGCCCACTATAACTACACGCTTCGCTTTCGTAGTTGTGGGCTCTCCCGAGGGGATTAGGGCTTTGCCCTAATGACCCACTCAGGGCGTTTCACCCCTGAGAACCCCGAGCAAAGAGTGACCCTCTCTTTGCAATCTCCGCTTATGGGTTACCCCTAAGAACCCCTCTGCGAAAGCGAGCAAAGTAAATCAATTGTAAACAAAGGAAAGAAGCTATGGCAACAAAATCAAGCATACATATCAAGCCTTGCAACATCGCATCGAGCGAGGCACACAACCGAAGGACTGCCGAGTATATGCGTAATATCGGGGAGTCCAGAATCTATGTCATTCCCGAACTTTCCACCGATAACGAACAGTGGATAAATCCCGACTTCGGCACTCCCGAACTGCGAACTCATTATGACAATATCAAGCAAATGGTCAAGGAAAAGACCGGACGTGCCATGCAGGAAAAGGAAAGGGAACGCAAGGGAAAGAATGGAAAGATTATCAAGGTGGCGGGATGCTCACCCATCCGTGAAGGAGTATTGCTTATCAGACCGGACACCACACTGGCTGATGTACGCAAATTCGGTGAAGAGTGCCAAAGACGCTGGGGCATCACTCCGCTACAGATTTTCCTGCATAAAGACGAAGGGCATTGGCTGAACGGTCAGCCGGAAGCAGAAGACAAGGAGAGCTTCCAAGTCGGTAACAGATGGTTCAAACCAAATTATCATGCTCATGTCGTATTCGACTGGATGAACCATGAAACTGGAAAGAGCCGAAAGCTCAATGACGAGGATATGGCAACCATGCAGACCCTTGCTTCCGATATTCTCCTGATGGAACGTGGACAGGCAAAAGCTGTCACAGGTAAAGAGCATCTGGAACGAAATGATTTCATCATTGAGAAGCAGAAAGCCGAACTGCAACGTATAGAGGAAACCAAGCGACACAAGGAACAACAAGTAAGCCTTGCCGAACAGGAACTCAAACAGGTAAAAGCAGAGATACGCACGGACAAACTAAAGAAAACAGCCACCAATGCTGCTACCGCCATAGCAAGCGGTGTAGGTTCTCTTTTCGGAAGCGGTAAGCTGAAAGAACTGGAACATCACATCGAGCAGCTACATCAGGAAATTACCAAACGGGACAAAGCTACTGATGAATTAAAAATTCAGATACAACAAATACAGGAACAGCATAGCAGACAAATTCGTAATCTTCAAAGAATACATAATCAAGAACTTGAAGCCAAAGACAAGGAAATATCACGATTGAGCACCTTGCTTGAAAAAGCCCACAAATGGTTTCCCATGTTCAAAGAGATGTTGAGAATGGAAAAATTATGCGCTGTTATCGGGTTTACCAAAGACATGATAGAAAACCTCTTGACAAAGAAAGAATCCATACAATGTAGTGGCAAAATTTATTCCGAAGAACACAGGTGGAAATTTGACATCAAGAATGATATTTTTAGGGTTGAGAAACATCCGATGGATAGTGGTAAGCTTATGCTGACCATAAACCGACAACCCATAGTACAATGGTTTAAGGAACAATGGGAAAAGTTACAGCAGAATCTACGTAACTCGGTGCAGAGAGAGCAAAAATCCAGAGGATTTAGAATATAGAATAGCCTATTATTAATAAAATCAAGTATCTATGCATCCAAACAGATTGTTTTTATTACAGAATCAAAATCCTAAGAATTTATAAAAAATGAAGCCTAAAGAAGTTTTGGAAAAATGGATAGATTGCTTTAACAAAGCAGATGCTTATCATATAGCAGAGCTGTATGCTACTAATGCAGTAAATCATCAAGTCGCAAACGAACCAATAATAGGTAAAGAATCAATCTACAAAATGTTTGTGAATGAATTTGCCACTGCTAAAATGGTTTGTATGGTGGAAAATATTTTTGAAGATGGCGAATGGGCTATCATGGAATGGAAAGACTCTCTTGGACTTCGTGGATGCGGATTTTTTCATGTAAAAGATAACAAAATCGTCTTTCAAAGAGGGTATTGGGATAAACTTTCATTCTTGAAGCAACACAATCTTCCAATTGAATAAGTACTATCAGAATACGGACTGGGAAATTGAAATACCCAGTCCGAGTTATATAATGAATTTTACTTGTTAAACTATTTAAAGTCAGTTGGATAACAAACCATACCTTTCACATTCTCAGTAGCTCCAGGTATTAATTCAGCCACCATGCAATATTCATGAGAGACTTCGAAAGGAAATTCAATTCCTAAATCGATAGCCTTGCGATAGCCAAATCGAGGATAATACTCTTTATGCCCCAATACGACTGCTGTGCCGTAACCCAAAAGTGCTGCCCTCTGATGGGCTTACTGAATCAACATCCCCCCCCAATTCCCTTACGCTGGAATTCCGGCAAGACTGCCAATGGAGCTACACTCAGGGATGTGACAGACTGGGTGTCACTGTCTATCTTTACTTCTGTAAGTAAGATATACCAGACAATTTGTTTTTCTGTCATTTTCTTGTTCTTATCTAATTGTTAGGCTCATTGTTGTTATACATTGTTTAATTATAGATAAATCGTGAATATCCTTCTCTCTTAAATCGTAGCCCGAATGGAATACTTGTTGCCCTTTTGCAGAAATGCAAGGGATGCTTCTGCCTTCAAAGACTGCTGTTCCAAAATAGTCCGGTTGAAATTCATACCAGCCTCCATCCAAGTCGGCTTGTTTGGAAGTGCCGTCCGCATTCAAGACAAAAGGATGGATATCAATATAGCCTAATTCTTTGCTATACAGTTCCACACGGGTGGGCAACCAATTTGTTTCAATTTGATATCCTCTCTCCTGCAAAAGATCAAGGAGTTGGTCTGTATAATTGGCATCAAAATCAATGTCAATATCTCTATGCAAGCGGGTTTGCTGTCCGTACAAGACATCCACTCCCCAGCCTCCATCCAACCAAAACTGCATGTCCAGGCTTTCCAACAAGTCCAAAACTTGAAATAACTCTGTAATCGTAGTGTGTTCTTTCTTTGTCATATAATAATTCTTTAATAAATAATACTATGCGTAATTATCCAACTGCTTGATTGAAGAAATAAAATTTGCACCCACTCCAATCAGAAAGATAACCCATCCGCTGATCATAAAGACGGATGTGATACCCCATGCTTCCACCCAATATCCTGAAGCTACGATACCCAGCATTGATGGAAAGGTACTCAAACTAAAGATGAGAGAAAAAGTCCGTCCAAGCATGTCCGAAGCCAAGTTCTGCTGAATAATAGCGATGAAAAGCGCATGGTAAATGGAATAGGCTATGCCTCCTGTAAATGTTAGGCAAACAAAACCTATAAATGCGCTTGATGGTAAATAACTGGCGCTAATCAGATACAATCCCAATATCACATAAGCCGTATGCATCACTAATGTTTGCTTGCTTTTCAAAGCCTTACAGGCAAGTACTAAACCGCCCAACAATGCCCCTGAGCCCCAACCCATTTCCACAACTCCCATTTGCAAAATGTTTCCGTTGAAATGCAGAAGCGTCATAAAAGGAAATAACGTAAAAACAGGCATAAGGACAAAAGTCACCAGCGTAAAGCATACGAATAAAGGCAAAATGCCCATTGTACGCCGCAAGGTATGCCAACATTCCGTCAGTTCTTTTTTGAAATCTGGAAGAACTTTCGTTTTTTGAAGAGAAGGAATCTGGACACAAAGTAAGGTCAGACAAGCAGCAACAGCTCCGATCACATCTATGAGCAGAATATACTGTATGGGAAGCCAAACAACGAGGCTTGCCCCTACAACGGGAGCTATCACCTCACTGAAGGATTGAATGGAATGGTACAAACCTGATACCCTGACAAGATGGTGCTTGGGAACCAGTAGAGGGATGCTTGCCTGTAAAGCAGGTGCATGAAACGTACTGCCTATTGAACGATAAGCAGTCAATAGATAAAAAAAAGAAAGGTCTTTATAACCCTTGGTTATCACAATAAAAAGACATAGGGTACAGAACGCGATGAACAAGTCCGAATAAAACATCGTTTTCTTTCGATTCCATCTGTCAACATAGACCCCGGTAAACAAGCCTAATACAAATTGTGGTAAAAATCCAGCTAAAATAGCCAGAGATAAAGCTGTCGGGGATTTAAATTCGTTGCTAATCCAAAAAATAATGGAGAAGCCAACAATCGTACTTGTTAAAATAGATATGAGTTGGCCTATTCCTATCACGGCCAAAGTTGATTTCCAATGATTCATTGTGCTAATATTTCATGCGTTTATAGATAAGTACTTTCGTACATTAAGCAAAACGAAATTCTATCCACACAAAAAACTTGTATTATAATCCACTCCTGACGTTGGAATACAATAACAAATACTTTCAGGACGATGTAAAGTCCTGAAAAATCAAAGTGAATGGATAGATAAATATTAGTCTTTTCTCATCGGATTCTTTTAATATCGCTACTCTTTTATTATGTAGTGGTTGTATTATCTTAAATAAAACAAAAACACCAGACTTTACATTCTTGGGTGTAAAACTGGGTGTTTGTTTTGCAATCTGCTGATTTTCAGCGTTTGTTGCGGAGAGGGAGGGATTCGAACCCCCGGTACCTCGCAGTACAACGGTTTTCAAGACCGCCGCAATCGACCACTCTGCCACCTCTCCAA
>NZ_JADMSV010000046.1:0-10549 GCF_015560935.1 Butyricimonas sp. BSD2780061689_150309_C8 | reverse complement strand
GAAAAAAGGCTGGAATAATCAACCGAAATCGGAATAATAGTGCATCTTGCACTGATAATAAACGCATTACGCTGAAAATCTCGGAAATACGGGAAATGGTAATTTAGCAAAGAAACGCAAGGCAATGAAATAGAACGGTTGCCTAATCGTTACCCGAAAATGAGTGAGATTTTTCTTTGTGTCGTCACGTTTCATCGTTCTGCGTTAGTTTGCATATCAATGTATAACTCGCTGATAACTAATTTTGTAACCAAAAAAAAGATTAGATTATGCGAAGTACATTTAAGGTGCTGTTCTACGTGAACGGGAGCAAAGAGAAAAACGGTATTGTTCCTATTATGGGACGAGTAACAATCAACGGTTCTGTGGCTCAATTCAGTTGCAAGCAGAGCATCCACAAAGACCTATGGGATGTGAAAGGCAACCGAGCAAAAGGCAAGAGTAAGGAATCGAGAGACATCAATTTGGCTTTGGATAACATCAAGGCTCAAATCATCAAACACTACCAACGCCTGTCGGATAGAGAAGCCTATGTAACTGCCGAAATGGTACGCAATGCCTATCAAGGCATCGGAACTGAGTATGAAACACTGCTCGGAGCATTTGATAAGGATAATGCCACATTCAAGAAGCGTGTAGGCACAGACCGAGTGATGGCTACTTATATGTCAAGAGTACGGGCGAGAAACCATGTTGCAGCATTCATCAAGGCGAATTACAAGCGTAACGATATGTCTATGATTGAGCTGACTCCTGACTTTATCAAGGAGTTTGCGGTATTCCTCGCAACAGACAGAGGTTTGCAGAATGGCAGTATCTGGGCAAATTGTATGTGGCTCAAGGGTGTTGTTATGCGTGCCCATTACAACGGATTGATGCCGAGAAACCCATTTGCTCAATTTCACATAAGCCCCAATGTTAAGGAGAGGGAGTTTCTGACCGAAGATGAATTAAAAGCGGTGATGACACACGATTTTACGGATAGCAAGTTGGCATATATCCGAGACCTGTTTGTGTTTGCAAGTTTCACAGCCTTGTCATTCGTGGATATTAAGGAGCTGACCACCGATGATATTGTAGAGGTTAACGGTGAGAAATGGATATTATCCAAGCGACATAAAACCAAAATACCTTTCCAAGTTAAGTTGTTGGATATTCCGTTGCAGATTATCAAGCGATACGAGCCATTCCAAGAGAACAAACTCGTATTCCCCAATCTGAACTATTGGAGTATCTGTAAACCATTGAAAAAGATGATAAAAGAGTGTGGAATAGACAAGGACATTTCATTCCACTGCTCAAGACATGGATTCGCTACCCTCGCCCTCAGTAAAGGTATGCCAATCGAGAGTGTAAGTAGAGTTTTAGGACATACGAACATCGTTACAACACAGCTATATGCGAAGATTACCACCGAGAAAATCGACAAGGATTTAACGATGTTCGGCAACCAACTTAATCAATCATTCGGTAACACCACAATGGCATAAGGTATGGAACGAGCAATTATAACAATCAGCGAATCGGGCAATGTGAACATACCCGACGGCAATATATGGATGTCTTTTGCTGAACTTGTGGTGCTGTTCGATGTGGCAGCACCCACATTAAAGACAGCAATCCAAGCCATACACAAAATCGGAGTAATAGCGGAACATACGCAACATTGCGAAGTAATGCCATATACCTATTGGGCAACATTGTATAATATAGATATGATTGTCTCCCTTGCATTCCGTATCAACTCATACGGTGCAGAGAAGATACGCAGTGAGGTGTTAAAGAGGATATGCGGACGAAAAGAGAAAGTATGTTATCTCTTTTCGCTTGCCAATTCTCCAATAGGTATGTCATAATATCGGCATATCGGTAAGTCGATAAGTCGGTTGGTCTGCATATCGGCTGATTAGTCAGTCAAGGTAAGTCCGAAGATAGGTTTTTGACCTATTTTCGGACTTGTTTTGTTTATGCACCCCTCAAATTCCAATCCCCATAGTACTTTATTCACTATTCTGCTATGATTTGCGTAGCAACTTATCCGTCAATCACTTATATTTTTGTAGCTGACATTTTTTGAACTTAAAAGCATTTGAAAATGGAAGCTAACAAAGTAACATCAAGCCATAAACCGCCATCAGATGGCAGTATGGCAAAAGAAGAATTTATCCGAGTGGGAACAACGCTCTACAAGATTGTGGAGCAACCGAGACTGAGCGGTGGATATGTAAAGAAGCGTATCCCCTGGAACAATGAAACGCTCCGCCAAGACTATGGCAAGGACTACATCGGCAGCGTTCCCAAGTATGACGGATTCTGTACCGTACCCGAACACATCGGCTATCGCCCTGTAATCGGCAAGTTCCTTAACCTCTATGAGCCGATAGACCACCAACCGCAAGAGGGTGATTTCCCCTCTATCCGTTCATTGGTGGAGCATATCTTCGGTGAACAATACAAGTTGGGAATGGACTATCTGCAACTGCTCTATCTGCAACCCGTTCAGAAGTTGCCAATCCTGTTATTGGTATCAGAGGAACGCAATACAGGCAAAAGCACATTCCTCAATTTTCTGAAAGTCCTCTTTCAGAACAATGTAACATTCAACACCAACGAGGATTTCCGCAGTCAATTCAATTCCGATTGGGCTGGCAAACTCCTTATTATGGTCGATGAGGTGCTGCTCAACCGCAGGGAGGACAGCGAACGATTGAAGAATCTAAGTACCACACTATCCTACAAGGTAGAAGCCAAAGGCAAAGACCGTGATGAAATAGCATTCTTCGCCAAATTCGTGCTATGCTCCAACAACGAGTATCTGCCCGTAATCATCGATGCAGGGGAAACACGCTATTGGGTACGCAAGATAAACCGCTTGCAGTCCGATGATACCAATTTCTTGCAACGCTTGAAAGCGGAGATACCTGCTTTTCTCCATTTCCTCACCAATCGAAAGTTATCCACCGAGAGGGAGAGCCGAATGTGGTTCAACCCCTCGTTGTTGCATACAGAAGCATTGCAGAGGATTATCCGAAGCAACCGCAACCGATTGGAGATTGAAATGTCGGAGCTGCTGCTCGACATAATGGCGACTATGAATGTGGATAGCGTTTCATTCTGCCTTAACGACCTTATTGTGCTGTTGATGCACTCGCAGGTAAAGGTAGAGAAACATCAAGTGCGTAAAGTGGTGCAAGAGTGTTGGAAACTGACACCTGCACCCAACGGGCTTACCTACACCACCTATCAAGGCAACTACAATCAAAGTTGCCACTATGAGCCGATAAGGAGAGTGGGACGCTACTACACCATCACAAGGGAGCAGCTTGAATCCTTGTAATACTATCATTTTTCTGTTGAATTGTTGAATATGAGTATAAACACACTGATAATAAACAATATACACTCTCAACAAAGTCTCAACAAGCCAAAAGAGAAGTTGAGATACAGCACACACCAAATTGTAGATTTCTCTTTTGGTGAGTGGTTTGTTGAGAATGTGTTGAGCTGTTACAAGTCTGTATATAAGCATATTACATCAACAATTCATCAAATCAACAAATTTTCATCAACATTAAAACCGTATGTAATATGACAATCCAAGACGCAAAACAAATCAAGTTGGCAGACTATCTGCAAAGTTTGGGCTATACACCTATTAAGCAACAAGGTAAAAGCCTATGGTATAAATCACCGCTGAGGAACGAAACGGATGCTTCGTTCAAGGTAAACACCGAGTTAAACCAATGGTATGACTTCGGTATCGGCAAGGGTGGCAACATCATTGCATTGGCAGCGGAACTATACCATAGCGAGAATGTAGCCTATCTATTGGAACGCATAGCAGAGCGAACACCCTACATTCGCCTGGCATCATTCTCTTTTGGCAAGCAACAAACCTCTAATCATTGTTTCGAGGACATAAAGGTTGGCGAGTTATCTTCTCCTGCCCTCATCGACTATCTGCAAGGACGAGGAATAAACATCGAACTCGCCAAAAGAGAATGTAAGGAGTTGCGATTTGAGCATAACAGCAAACCATACTTCGCTATCGGCTTCCCGAATATCTCTGGTGGCTATGAACTTCGCAACCGCTATTTCAAAGGGTGTCTTGCCCCAAAGGATATTACCCATATCCGACAGCAGGGCGAGCAGCGAGATGTGTGCTATCTCTTCGAGGGCTTTATGGATTATCTCTCGTTCCTCACAATCCGAGTGAATAACAATCCCGAAGAGCCACGCACAGAGGAGCAGGATTATATGGTGCTGAACTCCGTTACCAACCTCTCAAAAGCCGAGCAACTTCTACGCCCATATACCCGAATAGGTAGTTTTCTCGACAACGACCAAGCAGGGCAAAGAGCGTATGAGAATCTGAAAAAGATGTTCGGGAATAGACTTCAAGATATGTCGCATCACTACGCAGGACATAAGGATTTGAACGACTATTTATGCCACAAAAACCAAACAAAACAAGTAGAGAAAAAGTCGCAAGTCCAATCCGCAAGGCGGATGCATAATCCACCACCAAAGAAGAAAAAGGGATTGGTCTATAATCGGCACGCTCGCTTTTCCAAGGGTATTTAGCAAAAATACCATAGCTCAATAGGGCGTTTTCTTAACGCATTACTATCGTAACGCTAAAAACTCCCTATCGAGCCAAAGGGAAAGCCCTTTGGAAACCCTGTGAGCCAATGCAGAGAGCAACCAAAAATCAATCAAGTTAAACCACTAAATCAAGCAATATGGGAAATTTCACATTTGATGTAAAGAAAGCAAAAGGCACATCGGATGCCACACAATCCGACCACATAGAGAGAAAAGTAATACCGCACAATGCCGACCCGACAAGAACGCATCTTAATATGGCGTTGGTTACATATCCCGATGGAGTGAATGGCAGGGACGAGGCAATCGCCTACCGACTGAAAACAGCAGGTATCAAGCGGAAGATAACCAACGACCAAGTGAGAGTTGTCCGTATCGTAATGTCGGGAACACACGAGGATATGATGACTATTTACAAAAATGGCAAGCTCGGAGAATGGTGTCAAGACAGCATACGATACCTGTACGATACATTCGGTTGGGAGAATGTGGTTTCGGCTCATCTTCATATGGACGAGAAAACACCACACATCCACGCATCGGTTGTACCCATCGTAACGGGAGAACGCCGTAAAGCCAAGAAAGAACAAGCCAACGGTAAACGCAAATATCGCAAGAAAGCAAATGCAGTCCGCTTGTGTGCTGATGATTTGTTCAACCGTCAGACGCTGATTTCATATCACGATGGCTATGCCGAGGTAATGGCGAAGTACGGATTGCAGCGTGGTGTTCGTGGATCCGAAGCTCGGCACACTACCACCACGCAATATTATCGGGAATTGAAGAAGATGAACGATACTCTTGAAATGGAATCCAAGCGACTGCAAGAACAGAAAGCCGAAGTCGAGCAAGAACTCAAACAGGTGAAATCGGAGATACGCACCGACAAACTCAAAAGCGTGGCTACCGATGCTGCCACAGCCCTTGCAAGCGGAGTGGGTTCTCTTTTCGGTAGCGGTAAGATGAAATCGTTGGAACGCAAGAATGAGGATTTACGGGATGAGATAGCAATCCGAGACGAGACCATCGAGCAACTGCAATCCAACATCAAGCAAATGGAGGTGGAACACCAAAAGCAGATACAGGAGGTCAAGCAATCATACGAAGCGGAACATCGTAAACAATCGGAGTATATCGACAAGATTCTGCGTTACTTCCCGTATGTGGAGAAGCTGATGCCGATGATTAAATACCTCAGCGAGAAAATGGGATTCAACGACAACCTTATCAAAGCATTGTGCACTTTCAAGGAAATCCCCGTCAAAGGCAAACTCTATTCAACGATGTTTAATCAATCGTTTTCTACCGATGGTGCGGTCTGCTCCCTCAAAGAGGACAAAGAGGGAAGATTTGACCTTAGAATCGATGGCGTATCACATCACTCTTGGTTCAGACGCAAAAAAGATGAGTTTATGGAAGCATTAGGGTTGCCGACAAGCAGAAGAAGTCAAAATCGAGGAATGAAGCTATAAAACGCACCCCTTAGCCGTAATAATTTGCCCATAGTGTGCTTATTATTACGGCTTTTTTGTAATTTTGCAGTTGGATTGAGGTAACTCCATCCAAAGACATATGAGAAAAAGAAGAAGCGTTATGCTTATCTTGTACTTGAAAACGTAGGAAATTTTCAATTAGATGCAAGGATAGCATAGTGGTTCTCACGCATATAGCGTGGGCTGCTATTGTTACATCTGCATCTATGGTTTCCTACGACCTTCAAGTAAGAGTGTGGCATTGTGGTTCGCGCTTTTTTGTAGGTTGGACTAAAATGTTTATTAAATATAATACAACAAATTATGAAGAAGCTAATTGTATCATTCGCATTTGTTTTAATTGCTTTGACTTCGTATGCTCAAGGTGGTTCTGAACATCTTACTTTTAAGGGGATTCCCATCGAGGGAAGTATGACTGAATTTTGTCAAAAATTAAAAGCTAAAGGATTTACCTCTATTGGTAGTGAAAACAATCTTGCATTGTTCATGGGAGACTTTACAGGTCGTAATGCAACGATAGGTGTAACAGCCACAGATGACGGGAAAAGTGTATTTGCCGTAGCTGTGTTATTTGACCCAAGCGGTGAATGGAATACGCTTGTTAATACTTATAACTACTATAAAGATTTATACACCCGAAAATATGGCAATCCTACTATATCAAAAGAGAAAAACCCAGCCCATTCAGATTCCAATACCGCTTTAATGGCAGAAGTCCATCAAGGAACGGTTGTATGGGGCAGTGCATGGGAAGTTACAGGTGGAGACATAGAACTGTCAATAGAAAAGACTTCTGGCTTCTATGAAGGTATGGTAATGATACGTTATCGTGATTCTCAAAATGTAGAAACCAAAATTCAAAAAGATTTAGAGGATATTTAGTATCCAATTTATTCAAAAAGTGTCTGGTACAATTATGACTAAGAAATACAATCCGTTAATTGTCAAATAATAACATAACAGATAATGAAAAAGCTTTTCGTATTATTCGCCTTAATGGTTATAGCTTCTACATCATATGCTCAAGTCTACAAAATGTATAAGACTCGGAACTATCATAATCAACTTCGCTTAAATACAATGACAGGTGAAGTTCAACAAATTCAAGATGATGGTCAGTCTTGGGAAATTTGTAGTGCGAGAGAAATTTTAGGAGATAAAGAAGGGCGATTTCGTCTTTATGAAACGCAAAATATGTGGACATTCATAATGCTTGATACATATACAGGTAAAAATTGGCAAGTTCAGTTTAGTGTTAAGGGTGAAGATTACATGTTTGCTGCACCAATCAATATGTTTTCTCTTGCATATCCTGAGAAGTCGTCAAATTGGACTAATAGATTTCAGATGTTTGCTACTGAAAACATGTGGACATTTATATTGTTGGACTCGTATAATGGACGACTATGGCAAGTTCAATATAGTACACAAGATTTAGACGACCTATTTTGTATTCCAATAAATAAATACGAATTAGTCGAAAATAACGAAAGGTGTATATTCTCTATTCAGCCGCTGACGAGCATGTATCAATACTATCTTATAAACGATAATACAGGGGATATGTGGAAATTTCAGTGGAGTACTAAGGGGGATGATTATAGATGGATTGAAAGATTCAGATAAATATTACTTCCAATATGCAGGCATTGTTTATTTTGGTAATTTGTATAATTGCTATTTCAGTAGGTATAATAGCGATGGTACGAACACGCCTAAAAAGCAAATCCAAAGAGCTTGCAGAAAAGCTAAACCATATATCTTCATATAGCGAGAAATCAAATTACGAGCAAGCAAGAGAGAGATTATCGGCTCGTAATGAGGGTGTGTTTATTGACATTCCCTCAGATTTGAACAATGGCTTTTATGGCAAAGTAATCTCCACAACACAAGAAAAAGATTTCATCAATCATTATAAGGCACATTTCCAAGAGGCATACTCTCTACTGAAGAAACTTGAAGCCTTTAACATCACTCCATCAGAAACAATATCCAAATTCATTAGCGACTTTGGAAGAATCAACAAACTTGTTAAACAGCATAATGAGGGTGTTATAACCTTTCTACTTGACACTCACAAGGACTTTTTCGACCATTGCTTGAAATATCCATTAGACAAGCAACAAAGACGCTCTATTGTTTCTGAGGAGGATAATTGTTTAGTGGTCAGCAGTGCAGGTAGTGGTAAAACCTCTTCTATTGTCGGTAAGGTTAAATATCTTACCGAAATCAAAGGTATAGTTCCCGAAAGGATTTTACTTATCAGTTATACTAATAAAGCTGCTGCCGAACTCACCGAAAGAATGGCAACCAATGGATTGAAAGGTTATACATTTCATAAGTTAGCTATTGACATTATCGGCAAAACGACAGGTACAAAACCATCTATTTGCGACAATACAGATTCATTGTTTGTAGATATATATCACAAATTGTTAGATAAATCGTCTTTCAAGAAAAGTATCGTGGAATACTTTATTGATTACCAGACGAATGAAGCAGATTGGGAACAACGCAAAAATGAAAGGCGAGAGCAATTATCAGAGCAAAAGAGTGTGCAGCTAAAGGCTATGTTCCCCGACATGGACGGCAGAGCCATATATGTAAGAAGCGAGCAGGAACAAAAGATATGTTTCGTATTGTCTTCACTTGGTGTGAAGTTCAGATATGAAGAACCATACGAACATCAATTAGCAGATGAGATGCACTCACAATATCGTCCCGACTTCTCAATATATTTTGAGCAAGGAGGAGTAACCAAACGCATCTATCTTGAACATTTCGGAGTTGATGAACACGGGCTTGTTCCTGCTTGGTTCGCAAAAGATAAGGGTATAACCTACGAAGAAGCCAATCAGAAATACAATGATGGTATAACTTGGAAGAAAACTGCTCACGAGAAATTTGGTACACAACTTTTAGTAACATCAAGTGCAGATTTCCATTATTCTGATATTAGGGATAAACTCCGTAAACTATTAGATGATGCAGGTGTGCCAATTCAAGAGAAAACTGATGAAGAGTTATACGATTTGGTGTTGCCAAAAGGTAGCAAGCAGGAAAAAGCGTTTATTCGTCTTGTAGTTACTTTCGTTACATTGGTGAAATCCAGTTGTAAATCAGTCAAAGATGTTTTAAAGCAAGCCAAAAATGCAGATGATGAACGAAGTGTGTTTATCATCAAGAATATATTTCAACCTGTGTATGAACGCTACATAAATGCGTTAAGCGATAGTAACCAAATTGATTTTACCGATGCTATTCTTCAAGCCACTGAGATATGTCGGACTTCACACCCTGTTGAATACGATTATATCATAGTGGATGAGTTTCAAGATATTTCAGTTGACCGTTACAACTTCTTGAAAGTATTGCGAGAGGGGAATCCTCCTGCAAAGTTGTATTGTGTGGGTGATGATTGGCAATCTATTTATCGTTTCTCGGGAAGTGATATGGCTCTATTTAATCAATTCCCCGAATATTTTGGAGCAACGGAGATAAACAAGATTGAAACTACATACAGGTTTGGAGAGCCTTTGGTTTCTTTATCGTCGAACTTTATACAACGCAATAAAGCCCAAATACAAAAGAATATCCATTCGTTCAGCTCAGAAATGAGAACCGAATTGGAATTCTATGCTTATGATAGACGAGATTACTGCAATACGATAGGGCAACTTGTTGCTTCTATTCCATCGGATAAATCAATATTCCTATTGGGGCGTTACTCTTTTGATGATTACTACCTCTCCTTTATGTACCAATCAATTAAAGAGAGTAATAGATTCTACTATGTGATAGGAGGACGAAAAATAGAGTTTTTAACCGTACATAAGTCAAAAGGTCTTGAAGCGGATTATGTAATACTCCTACAATGCAATAAAGATACATACGGTTTCCCATCACAGGTGAGTGACGACCCTGTGCTTAACTATGTACTCACTAAAAGCGACCAATTCCCATACGGAGAAGAAAGAAGATTATTCTATGTTGCAATAACAAGGGCTAAGATAAAAACTCTTGTATTATACGATAAGCGTTTTCCGTCTGTATTTGTGGATGAGTTCTTGCACCCCGAAAAGGTGTCAGAAGAGAGTTATGTAAAGCACCCCAACGCTAACAAAAGATGGACGAGAGGTGCAGACCAATTTCTATTGAAATTACACAGCGAGGGTAAGAGCATTAAATACATTGCTGCAAAAATGGGCCGAAGCCAAACATCTATCGTTATGCGATTGAATAAGCTTAAACAATAACTACCATCGTTTTTTATGGTACGACATTGCTTGTATCGAATAATTCTATTACCTTTGCAGTATCAAGAGTTATCACATAGGAGCATAACAATGAAGAACTCAGAAATACGAACGGTTGCTATCTCGTTACCCAATTTTCAAACAATCCGACCAACCGATTTATTCTAAGCGAGTTATCTTTTCTTGCAAAAGTTA
>NZ_JADMSV010000045.1:0-11062 GCF_015560935.1 Butyricimonas sp. BSD2780061689_150309_C8 | reverse complement strand
TAAGTGGGTCAGTTTCGGTTATAAAGGTGGGTCAGGTGATTTTTATAATAGTGGGTCAAGTGACTTTATATTTTCCACTCAAGTGCTTGATATGCTGCACATAATTCTCCACATGTCGCTGATGAGACCAATAACGTCTGTACGAATTTTTCACACTCAAATAAAGATAGGCCTTCAAATGCTCCAGCGATTCAAAAGAAATACGAGACTTTAAAACGTTCATAAAAACATCCTGCACGACATCATCGGGAACCACTTCCGTACCCACGTACAATTTTGAACTGAATCGATACAAAGCATCATATAGATGCAGAAAAATATATTCAAAAGCATGATTATCCCGTCGATTAAAATCATCGATAAGCACAGACGAATTCATATCATAATCAACGGCCATAGTCAGATGGATAAAATCACATATATTTCTCGCAAAAATAAGGATTAAAAAACAAAAATCAACTAGAGGCAAGTATTTCTATCCCAATCCTATTGTTATACTAGGGTTTACCTACCTCTCGATCGCTCCCCTCCCGTTTCTTCCCCACCATACCCTCGCCACATGGCGACAGGATAACGTTTTTGTCAGCGACTTGAAACGTCCGAGAGGTATCATAACCCTAGGAAAAGGCTGGCATTTCCCTATCTAAACCCTATCCCCGATTCTAACTTGTTGATTCATTTTTTTATAGTCCATTTAGACCACGAAGCATTCATAGAGCATTCACCTTCGATAAACATGGTAATAACTGCCCCCTGCATATATTCGACTTATAGAATTGTATGAATTAAAAGACACGTAACTTATTATACTACAACCACAAAAGATAGCGTAAATAGAGGGGAAGGATATCATACCCAGAGTGATGTCCTCAATGAAGTAGAGAATAAACCCAAATAAAGAAGTAATCTAACCCAAATAATCCCCCTTCCCCAGAGCTTATTCAGAGCTTACTCGTGGCTCACACAACACGCCATGCAGCAGCTCTGAATAAGTTTCGAGGAATCATCGAAAGAGTGGGATTATTACCTTCCCATTTCCCTTACTTCTCTTTTGGTTCTCCCTGATACCCAAAAATCACAAAATCCATTCACACACATCAGCCCTAGTTATCACACCCTTTAACTAGGGTAATAATCTCCTCCGTTCCTTTCACTACCCTTTCATCGCCCTTTCATCGCCCTTTCTCAATAGACAAACAAGGCCCGGGCAAGAGGTTTGCAAACAGTATGGGAGATTATTACCTAGAAAATACGGTTACATTACCCGGGCAGAACGGTAGCCGTTTCAAGTCATTGTCACAAATAAAAAGGTCCCCTCCCGAAAAAGAAGGGGACACAACACCTGTTTCAGCAGAATCCGCCTACTAAACACCCACACGTTCCATTATCTGGTTTTATACGCAATACTCTTCACCTTGCACAGCCCCTCCCACTTCGAGCCTTTCTCCTCCTTGATCACAATATCATCCACGTCATCAACGATCGCATATTTCCTGATCTCACCACCCGTTGATGCCGGTTTCGACGGGTCATAAAGAGCTATATAAAAATAATCACTCGAAGTCTCTACCAAGATATCCGATAAAAACAAGGTAATCTCGTAACCATCAAACGTTTTCAATAGTTCACACTTCTTCCTCGCGAAATCGTAACCATACAATTTATTCCCCACGGTATAGTAAATCACGGACAACATATTACTTGCCCCGAAAAACTCCGCCTTATCCAAGTCGATCACGTTATCCATTTTTACCATTAACTGTTTTATTATACCGAAACTATAGGAAATCCGGTAACTATACAGATAAAAATCACTTCCATCCCTTAATATCGTGTAAGTCGAACCCGAACCTTTATGACAATTAAGTGTTGTCACATACTCGTATCCCGGTTTCCAAGAGAAAGGATCCCCCACCCGATCAGACATATCCGCACAGTAGCCAAGAGGAGTTCCATAACCACTTTGTTGATACACGAAACGCCCATCCCGCTTATTATATAACACGGTAGCATATCCCCGTTCTTTCACGCTATATCCGATTTTATCCCCCACCGGGAAGAGATCATAATCACCCTTGTAATGATTACTTGGGGATCCAAAGAAACAAGCCTGTTGTCCGGATAACTCCGTATAATACAAATTACCATCCACAAGGGCAGCCCGATAATATCCCATAATCTGTACAGCCTCGGTCATCACGCACTCTCCGGCAGCCGATACATCATAAAAAGACCATTTCAAATGTGCCCCCTCGATAGGCAACAGGGTTGAAGTACTAAGCCTGTAAGTACCCTTATCCGTCCCGACATGAATATAATTCAATGCAGCGGCAGGACGATAGGGAGGAACAAAAATGCAAGTCGGCTTACCCCATTCCTGCAAATCAACCTCTTGTAAAATATTTTTCAACAAAGTCGTGTCCTCTCCTCCCGTTGATACCATATCAAGCTGAGTTCGCCCGTCATCTCCTTCCCCCAACACAAGCCATCCCCGCGAAAACAAGGTTGACAATTGCAAACTTAAACTTGAAATCGTGGTTAATCCCGTGGACTTATCCTGAATTTTAAAATGAACAACATAGCTCTGGGAAGGCAAAGTAATCGGATAAACCAAATCCTTCTCTTTTCCCAGCGTATATTGTCCCCCTATAGTCGGATCGCCACCCACGGCCACCCATTCATACTCGTAATTATCGGGATCATGATTAACTGTCGTTGAAATTTCAGGAAAGACTCGCAACGTATCCACGAAAGAATACATACGTAACATCGTGTCTCCAAAAAAGTCATGTTTCACGGTTATCTCGTTAATCGCGCGATAGGAATAATTTCCCTTGTCATCATAACAACTTTCAAACAGGAAAATTCCCAGTAATTCGATCAGAAAAATCTTATACATCATTCTCATAACATTTCATTTAAAAATAAATCATATCAGAGGCCCCATCGTCATCTCGAACTCGTTACCCGCGGCATCTTTATCCATCACCGTACGTCCTGCCGCTTTTTCCTCTTTCAGATAGCGATCAAAATTCTGGGCCAATGCTTTCGACCTGTTCTGGTTCATGGTCTTGTAATCTTCAAAATCCTGCATCGTTAAACCAAGTACCACGCATACCAGTTTAAATTTCGTGGGAGAAAAAGCACCCCAATAATTCGCGGTCCATTGCTTGGGCACAACCACTTGATCATTTATCCCGATCACGTGAACGAGCGGGTTAATTACTTTATCCGTTGAACCATATATGCTTCCGAAAGGAATCCACCTTTTCAACGGCAATTTAAAATCCGCGCTCTCCTCCAGCCGCACGGTCAAGTAAATCACCGTGTCAGGATTTTGCATTAATTTTTCCGTCCACACGATCCGACAAGGGACTTCCGCCTGTCTCTCCCCGGCTTTTACCACCTGGCTATTCTCAAACGGCTCGTAATCTTCCCCCGCCTTTGCCGTCGTGAGGGTATCTACCACCCGAATCGTGAAATAACGGTCGTGATCAACCACGTCCCCGGTAATCCTCACCCGGATCGGTAACACGGTATCCTTGGCCGTGAACATCGCGAAAGGGATCAAAGTGGTATCCACGTATTCATACTGTTCCGGGTCACCATACCCGGAGGCCGGAGGTTTCTGCATCATAAAATAAATACCGCTCTCCCCCTCGTATCCCATCATCTCTGTCTCGCAAGCGCACAACCACGTTGCCAGACCAATGATCAATATTACTATATATCTTCGTTTCATAATCTCATCCGTTTAATTCGTTATTCCACACCTCGTTTATCTTTCTCGTCTTGAGGCAAATCAAACAAATAAAAACTCTTTTCCATCGTGATCATGTTATTCAGATCTTTACTTGAAGGTATTTGCGTCCTATTCTGTCGTTTGTAAAACCAGAACAATTGTCCCTCTCCAATAAACTCCCTCCGAAATTCGGCCTCTACCAGATTCATCAACCCGAGTGCTTGGTTTGCCTTGGCAACACCCCGTGCCGCCCGTAATCGATTCAGATGGTCAAACGCTTCCGCCTCGTCGTTGGAACATTCCGCCACGATCAGATACATCTCGGAAATCCGCATGACAGGCATGAGATACGTGTATCCCTGACTAACTTTATTATCCTCAGGTCCTTCCGTATCATCCACAGCCATATACTTCACGAAATGTTTCTTTTCATTCCCATCCGGGTCTTTCAAGGTCATCCATTGTTCCGTGTAACGCCAATCATTCACCCTCGTGTCCTCCTCGTACAAATTCTCGATATTAACCTCTGTCGGGCGTAGAATTACCTTCTCTCCCAATTTGTTAGAAAACGTGGATTCGTACACGTCCGATCGTTTCAAATTATACAACCCGAACAAGATTTCCGTTTTATACACCCGGTCCCATTTCGAGAGAGTCGTGGCCGCCGCACGGGTGACAAAAGGAAACCAGTCATTATCCTCCTGCGTTTCCTTGATCACTTGCCGGGCATAGGTCAACGCGGTTTCCTTATCCCCCGTGTACAATGCCAACCGGGCGATATACGCCTTTACCGCATAATAATTCAAACGCAGGGAGCGATACACCATATCATTGGGTAGCCCCGGACCTTCATCTCCCCAAAGCGCTCCTTTTTTAATCACCGGATCATAATCCTTCAGCAACTCTTCTGCCGCCTTGAAATCATCCATAATCAGCCTCACCACTTCCGATGCTTTCAGTAAAGGTCTTACTTTCAAATCAGAAGATTCCGAATAAGGCATACACTCTGTTTCCGGATCAACAGAATAAATCGGTCCAAACACCCGGAAAACTTCAAAATGCAACAATCCCCGCAATGCCAAAGCTTCCCCTTTGAGGACATGATAATATTCGCTATTCAGCACATCCTTTCTCCCGTCACACGCCTCTATAATCGTGTTCACGTTGACAAGCAACGTGTAAGCCTTCGACCATAACCCGGCCACCTGTCCTTTTTTAGCCGTTTGGTCAAAAGTAGATAACTTTTGCCACGTCTGTTCATCTTTATCACAATCATAGTATTGCGCAAGAATATCAAACGTCTTGTAAGACAACGTACCTCCATACAAGTTGGAACTCAGCAATTCAATATACACCCCGTTCAGAGCGGTCATAAACCCGGCTTGAGAAGAGAAAAGCGTGTTTTCCATAATCCGGTCTTCCGATCCCAAATCCAACCAACTGTCACAAGACACCACGGTGGAGACCAACACGATCATCGTGAGGCATTTCAACTTGTTCAATAATTTACTCGCAAATTTCATAATTTCGTCTTTTAGAATCGTAAACTCAATGAAAATGAAACAGTGCGGGCAAAAGGATAATCCGTTCCCCGTTCTTCCTTGAAAGAAGACAGCCGGAAAATATCATTCATATATGCCCTGAAAGTAACTCCTTCCGCCCCGATTTTCTTTATCCATGCGGCAGAAGATTCGTATCCCATGGAAATGGATTCACCGGAGAACGTGTTTTCAGTCCTCACGAAACGGGAAGACATCGGTGTCGGAGAATTATCTTTTATCGACTTGAACTTTGCCTTATCTCCCGGTTGTTTCCAACGATCATGTAACGCCCGCTTATCCTGATTATAATAAATTTGCTCTTCCGATATATTCTCCACTTTCGAGTACAAGGCCGAGGCCATCACCTCTCCCCCTAAACGATACCGGAAATTTACCGAAGCGGAAAAACCTTTGTAATAGAAGGAAGAACCGATAACTCCCTCCACGTCCGGACGGGAACACCCTACAACCACCTCGTCGGCTGTCGAATAGATAAAGGTCTGGGAACCATCTTTCTTTCTAAACATTTCCGCCCCGGTGGCCGGATCGATTCCCAACGAGGGTACAGCCCACATATCATCGGGACTGGCTCCTTCATAGTAACGAACCAAGCTCTGCGCGCTTCCCAATTCATTAAATTCGTTCAATTTATCACCAATATCCCGATACTCGGACTTGGACGTTCTAAAATTCACGTTCAACGTCCAACTCATATTCTGTTTCTGGATCACCGTCCCGAAAAAACTCCCGTTCCATCCCCAAGAAAGCTGCCGCCCGGCATTTGCATTAATGGAACCCACGCCCACGGACGGAGGCATCGGAACACTGATCAAAAGAGGATCGGTATCCTTGTAATAATAATCCAGCGTCACCCGGATTCGATTCCGCAACATGGATATATCCACCCCGATATTCTTATCCAACGTACGTTGCCAATCCAAATCCTTGTTACCAAACTGGTCAATTATTGCGCTTGAACCAAACATATTTTGCAGTTCCACATTATACTTGTAAATTTTCATCGCCTGATAAGCGTCAAAATTCTGATTCCCGGGGTTACCCACGGATGCCCTGATCTTGAAATTCGTGAAAAGCCCCAACGACTTCATAAACTCCTCGTTATGAAGATTCCAAGCCAAGCCCACGGACCAAGTTGTCGAGAAACGTTTATTCGCCCCGAATTTAGACGTACCGTCCGAACGCACGTTGAAATCCATCAGGTAGCGATTCATAAAAGAATAGTTGACATTCATAAAAAAGCTGGTCGAACGGCTACGCTCCAAAGAGTAATTAGGCTTTTGTCCATCTGTAAAACCCGTGGAAAAAGCCGGATTCATATGCAGATCATCGTTAAAACCGACAACACTATAACCATCCCGCTTATTTTTATTCTCGCTAAAAGACCATCCTCCCACCACGTTCACTTGATGTTTTTCCACGAACAACTTACCGAAAGCAATATTCAAATCCCCGTTATAAGAGAATGCCTCCGAAGTTGAAGCCGAGAATGAACCCTGTTTCAACTTATCCGTTTCCAGATAATCAGGATGTTTGGGGGATTTGAATTGCTCATCCCGGCTCACGTTCTTGGTAAGCCCGACCCTCGCCGTCGCCCTCAAAAAAGAATACATCCTCCACTCGATCGAGAAATTATCACGCAAGGCGATCGAATTCCCGATATTCGTATTTTTTATTCCCCACGCATATAACGGATTCTTTAATGATCCTTTGTTTTGTTCCGTCCCGGTATCCTCCAACCACATGGGAATATATCCGTTTTCCAGTCTCTTCCGATAATACGGGTTCGCTTTCGAAAATTCGGAAAAAGCCACGGGTTCCCGCTCCGTATGAGTAACATCCATGCTAAACTTATTGGCAAACAACAACTTTTCCCGACGATAAGTCAAATCAATGTTGGCACTGATGACATTCCGATCAGACCCTTGCATCACGCCATTGGAATTATTGTAACCGAATCCCAACCCGTAACGCATGGCATCATCACCCCCGTCAATATAAACGTTGTGACTATGATTGAATACGGTACGGAGCGGTTCGTTCATCCAATAAGTATCAACACCCCGTTTCACCTCTGCCAACCGCCGATTATATTTTTCAATATTACTTATATTCGTGTTACTCTCCAAATCCCCGTAAAGCCCGGTTAGGCGTTCAAACTCCAACTTCTCGGAAGCATTCATCAAATTATAGGCAGAAAGATCCGCAAATTGAATCCCGTAATTACCGTTATAAGAAAGACGTAACTTCCCCGCTTCCGGTTGAACCGTCTCAACGACAATCACGCCGTTGGCCGCTTTTGACCCGTAAATAGCCGTGGAGGCAGCATCTTTCAAAATCGTCACGCTAGCCACCCGGTCCATGTTCAAATTAACAATCGTCTCCAGCGTCGTTTCGATACCGTCCAAAATAAACAAAGGCTGATTCGGGTCATTATCAAATTCCGTCTTTAAACCAACCACACTCGTCTTTCCCCGGATTTCAATGTCCGGCATCCGGTTCGGGTCCGATCCCCATTGCTTACTCTCCAGCACCAGCATGGAAGGGTCCAAACTTTTCAGACTCTGGATAACATTCTGGCTCCCGATCATTTTCAAATCTTCCTTCGAGTAGGTAGCGAATGATCCCGTGAAACTTTCTTTATTACGGGAATAGATTCCGGTCACCACCACTTCTTGAATCGTCTCGGAATCCTCCTCCAAGGTAACATTCAATGTCCTCGCATCCTTCACGGTTATATCCCGTGTCTTCATCCCGATACACGTGAATGTCAGCACCACGCCATCCAGCGAGGGTAAGGCAAGTGCGAACTTCCCGTCCGCATCCGACGCCGTACCCAGCGTGGTTCCCTTCAACACGACAGATACCCCCGGAATCGTGTTCCCGTCTTGATCCGACACGACTCCCCGGATAACCACTTCGCCCGATTTCTGAGGAACGGTAGCCCGTTTTTTTATCACGACAGTTGAATTTTCATAAATGTACTCGAATGGACTCCCCTGAAATACACGTTTTAAAACAGCATCCACCGTCACCCCTTGCATGGTCAGCGTCACGGGCGGCAAGGTGGCCACCTGCGCCTTGTCGTAAACAAAATTCAAACCCGCCTGCTCTTTAATCTGTCGGAAAACTTCCTGTACCCCCGCTTTACTCACCCGAACAGTCACTTTTTGTTGCTGGGCTCGACCAACAAAGGGCAACATCAGCAAAACCACGCACATCAGGCAAACGTGCCTCCATTGCAATTTTGTTTTTCCACGGGTACAATGGTCCCAAAAAACAAAATACTTCTTGCTTTTTTTCATAAATTTGTATTTTAAAATTAAACATTTACTAGATGCTTCCAACATCTAGTCCGAACCGGGAGTTGTTAGCGCAACACCCGGTTTTTATCGTGTTACATCCACGTATATTCTCTTGAATCTTGTTTGCAATCTGCCTCTCGAACGACAATTTAGGCGTAAAACTTTCCACTCATAAGTTTTTTTCATAACTTTGATCGTTGATTAATTTGTAAAATTGATTAACAGGAGGAGTGAGTATTCTGTGTTTTCTAGGCTCGGGATACACTCCTTTTTTTCATCGAACTAATGTGGCGGCTCATCCATAGATTATCGCTATTTCAATTTTGCCCGATCCCCCAAGCAAAAATTATACAATAAAAAAAGCGAGGATCGTACATTCTATCTCATCTAAGGCATCGCCAAACGCCCCGCAACAAATAGACAACAATCCACGCTAACCAGCGTGAATTAACTGCCTAATCTTGTTGCTTCAAATTGGCGATTTTTAGATAAAGATTAGAACAAACTCACAATATTTTAATGCGGACTCTTCCGCACTTTATTTTTCAACTCCTGCAAATATATGATATTATTTCATAAAATCAAACACTTTATTCCTTCGTAGCTATATTTACACCTATTTTTTATTCAACCGAGACAACTACCAGGATCTCATCCAATTTCCCTTGAAACTCCAAGTCCTCCGGAATATTCACAATTTCAAGTCCGTATCAGTTTTCGATTTCATTTCCTTGCCCTTCTCTTGATACAAATTCATTCGATTTACTTCATTCACCAACTCTTCGCAAGCTTTATCCGGCGTATATTCCTTTCCCGTTAAATCACAATAAACAGGTTCCCCGTCTCGATAAAAAAGGAAATAAGTCATGGCATAAAGCGTAAACATTTTATAATCTTTCGTATCCGCATTCAATAATTTCCCCGGAAGCCAAGAAACCACTTTCTCCCAATCCTCAATCATGGACTCCATTTTCCACACGCCACCTTCTTTTATTGTCATCAGTAAAAAAGTTGTTCCATCCGTCCGCTTCCCCAATAGACACGCTTTATCTTGAGGTAGTGATAAACATTCCAAGATTTGTGCAAGAGATGGAGAAGAGTAAAACTTTTGAATATCAAATTCATAATAAGGACACGCCTCTACACTAAACTTTTTAAGTTCCACTAACGTCTTATCCGGTTCATATTGCAACATCGAACGAGAAACTGTCGAGTATCTCTCTACTAACGCATCCAAGATTTGATCCACGTCTTCGGTCAGAGGAAGATTCACACCCTCTCCAACTTTATCCGAATGACTATTCTTATTCTTATCCATGCAACTACATACCAAGAATAATATTATAACTAGATATTTACCCATATTTTTTGAAAACTTTGATTGTTGATTAACTTGTAAAATTGATTAACAGGAGAAGTGAGTATTCTGTGGTTTCTAGGCTCGGAATACACTCCTTGTCTCTTTACACATCAGTATGGCGGCTCATCCATAAATTATTGTATTTCAATTTTGCCCAATCCTCCAAGCAAAAATTATACAACAAGAAAGCGAGGATTGTCAACGTCTATCTTATCTAAGACATCACCCACAAATAAACAACAATCCACACTAGTTACCGAGCATCTGATGTCTTAGTAATTTTCAGATAAAGATTAGAGCTGACTCACTATATTTCCATACAAACTCTTCCGCATCTTATCTTTCTATCTCTACAAATATATGATATTATTTCACAGAATCAAACACTTCAATCCTTTGTAGCTATAATTTCGAAGATTTTATTTTACACAAATCCACTCCAAGAAACAGAACCTTTCTCAAAACACGCCCATATTTTATATTTTTCTTGAAAAATTCGGCATACATTTTTTGCAGAATTCAAAAAATGCACTACATTTGCATCCGCAATCAAGCAACACGGGCGCTTAGCTCAGCTGGTTCAGAGCATCTGGTTTACACCCAGAGGGTCGGGGGTTCGAATCCCTCAGCGCCCACCACCTACAAAGCCGGAAGGCGAAAAGGAAAGGACAAAACCCTGTAAGTATCACGCTTACAGGGTTTTTTGTTATCTGATCGAGGACAAACAACGCCCAAGCAAAGTAAATCTAAGCCATTTTAGCGTTACCGATAGTGTTTCAAAAAGTGTGTAAATTCCGAATTGATTATTTTTGTAATGCAATTTTCAAAAATGAATAATTATGGAATTTACACATGAACAAATCTCGGAAATAATTTCCGAAATCACAAACGGTGAACTAGGTTTACAAGGCTTGGTCAAACAAGGTTTAGAAAGTTTAATGTTATCGGAACGTGATCTTCATAACGAGACACGTGGTGACGTGAGTAACGGTTTTCGTGGTCGTCGAGTATGTCATGGAGGTAAGGTCTTCGAGCTTCGGGTCCCGCGTAGTCGTAACAACCATTTTTACCCGATGTTACTGGGGGTGCTAAAAGA
>NZ_JADMSV010000044.1:0-13473 GCF_015560935.1 Butyricimonas sp. BSD2780061689_150309_C8 | reverse complement strand
TAAGTGGGTCAGTTTCGGTTATAAAGGTGGGTCAGGTGATTTTTATAATAGTGGGTCAAGTGACTTTATATTTTCCAACGAATGATCCGTCAACTTTTCAACAACTTCTCCGATGTATGTAATATGTTCCATGTGATTATATATATTTTAAATCGTAAATATACGTTGGTTTAACCTATAATAAAAAGGATAGGTTATATCCTTTTTATTGTCTGCACTGTCTTTAAAATCCCAAAGCCCTGATCATCTTATGGTTCAGGTGTCTGTTCTTGCCCTTGAACGGATAACAGTGTATATGTATGGCAGGATTGAAGTTCATTTCAATGATCGCATAGTTATCCGGTGTGGCAGGAGCATGAATATCCTGTATCATCATATCCAGCCCGGTAATCTTCACGTTCAGAGCTTTGGCAGCTTCCACAGCAATAGCCTTGTACGAGTCGTCTATATCGTCTGTAAAATCTATGCTGTCTCCTCCCGTACTGATATTGGAGTTCTCACGAAGATAGACCACTTCCCCCTCTTTGGGTACAGTGTTGAAATCCATTCCCTGCTGCTTCAGAAACATTTCCTCCTCACGCCCCTTTCTAATTTTCTCCAAAGGGGTGCGATATCCTTTACCTCTGAGCGGATCTTCATTCTTCCTGTCTATCAGTTGTCCGATATTCAGAACACCGTCACCCGTCACGTTTGCCGGAACACGGTGAAGGATACCTACCACTTCATCATTGATGATGAATATCCTGAACTCCCTTCCCGGTATGAACTTCTCTATAAGCACCGTGTTGTCATGCTCAAAGGCTATCTGCAAGGCTGCCTTGAAGTCCGTTTCATCATAGTTATGCTTCAGTATGGTTATACCCAATCCGAAATTGGTGGACTTAGGCTTGATTACCACAGGTTTCCCTGCATACATACGGTAGTCTGCCATACCTGCCTCCGGTGACGTGTATTCATAACCGCCCGGCACGCTTATTCCGGCACGTTCCAGCACCTTCTTCGTTACCACCTTATTTTCCATCATCAATACAGACACGTATGAGTCCAAAGAGGTCTTGGTTGCCTGCATCACATATTCCTCCTTTTTACCGTCAAACAGACGTATGAAGTTTTCCTTACGGTCAAGTATTTCAAAACCTACCCCTTTAAGTATTGCAGCCTTCAGCAGAAGCTGTGTGGACATTTCCATATCCTCCAGTCCATGAAATCTGTAACCTCCGCTTATGGTGGCTTCCCTATACTGTCTTGCCTTCTCCAGATGGAACGGTACAAACCCCACCCTGTTTATGTTCTCATACAGCACCATGCCTATACGCTTCTCAGGATTCTGTACAAGATACAGATTGTGCTGCATCTCCTGACGGTAGGTTTCATTGTCAAGCACCCCATATTCTGAAAGAATCCTCTCCATATCTTCTAAAATAGAAGTAGCTTTCTGCTGTACAGTGGTCGAGCAGCATTTCAACTCCTTCTTTTCGTCTCTTCCATAGCATGAAGCCATATCCTGATTACAGGTAGCCCTTTGCAGTTCTTCCTCCGTAAGACTTCCGTTCTCCTCCTTCAGCAGAGAATAGACAAGCAGAAGGTGAGAAAAATAAATGGCACTTGCGCATACCCCCGATTTTGTAAACGGGTCAAGATCCACAATTCGTACCTCAATGTAGGAAGGAGAACCATTATCCTTTTCCAGAAACTTGATACGAACCGGAAGATAAAGCTCGTGAGGTCCGTCAATACGGTTTTCCCTTATCAGTTTGTCAATAGACATATTATAGGCTTCAAGTGAGGAATAATCGATGAAGAATTCCTCACGGTTACGATACCCCAACGGACTTGTCCTCAGACTGAGGCTTACCCCACACTTCATGGGCTGCTTTTCTCCCGTTTTAAGCGAAATCACATTCAGGGTTTCTTCCGCAAGCGGAGATTCACCGTACAGCCAGATAAAAAGCCAGCGGTATTTGAGAAAGTTCCTCACCACACGGAAATATACTGTTTCCCTGACCTCCTCCATAGAGCTGCCGCACACACCGCTTTTCAGCAGAACGTCCATCAGTTTTTCCGAGAAAGAGAAATTGAAGTGTATTCCCGAAATAAGCTGCCTTTCCTTTCCGTAGGTTCCGGCAAGTTTCTGACGGTAATACTCCTTGTCCTTGAACTCTCCCGAATAATGTGCAATGGGTATCTCCTGATTCTCCTTCAATACAGGAGGAAGGCTCTGAGGCCAGAGAAGCTCATCGCCGATATTCTCCGTCACCACATCGTGCAGCGTTTCCATAAATCCCAAAGCCTCTCCTACACTTGGCAGCGGCGGAGTTATCATTTCCACCTGACTCTCTGAAAAGTCGGTGGTTATATAAGGGTGCTTCCCCTTGTCGCCAAATACTGCCGGGTGTGGAGTCAGGGCAAGCGTACCGTCCTGATTGACCCTGACATTTTCCTTTTCAAGTCCGAAACACCCCTCTCTAAGCAGATGGCTGTTCTGTTTAAGTATAAAGCAAAAATCCTGTGTATTCATATACTGCTATATTGTATGTTTGATTTTTCAAGTTCCTTTTCCCTTTTTCTATATAATAGATAAAGTACAATGCCCTTTATCACGCTGGTAAGCGATATGCTCCACCAGACACCCTCTATTCCCATTCCCAGACTTTTGCCAAGCAGAAGGGCAAGAGGTATCCTCATTGTGGTGAACACGATGCTCACGGTTGCCGGATATTTGGTAAGCCCCTGTCCGGTATAAGCTCCCGAAGTAAGTATTTCAAGTGTGGCAAACAGCTGTGAGAAGCCGACTATACGCAGATAGGCACTACCTATTTCTATGGTGGCAGCCTCATTCACGAAAAATGACAGTATGGTTTCCGGGAAAGCTAAAAATATGAATGTGGCAGGAATGGAGATACAATATCCAAGCCTGATACTTGTACGATAGCATTTCCTTATCATATCCGTATTCCTTTCCCCATAATATTGCCCTATAAGTATGGAGGTTGCCTGCATCAGACCGTTCATAAGAAGAAACGAGAGCGACTCTATCTGAAGCCCCAGCTTCTGTGCGGCTATTGCATCTGTTCCCCATATACTTACGATACGCCCGATGGCTATGCCGATAAGCGAGAACAGAATACGCTGCATGGCAGGTGCTGTACCTATTCCAAGTATTTTCCTGAGAAACTTGTGGGGTACTGCTTTTATACTCAAGGTGAGTTCAAGCCTGTGTCTGAGAAGATACACCGCATACATCATGGCACACCCCTGTGAAAGTGCCGTAGCCCATGCCGCACCTTCCACTCCCAGTCCGAAATAAAATATAAACAGAGGGTCAAGAATGATATTGACGATATTCCCGTAAAGTACCGCCCTGAACGAGAATTGTGTCTTTCCGTGTGCGTCTATAATGGCGGTAAACAAAAGGTTCATAAACATGATAAGAACTGTGATACTGCTTATCCTCAGATAGTTCTGAGCCATCGTGTTTACTTCCGGTCTTTCGATATTGAAAAGTGATATAAGAGGCTCCGCCAGCATAAAGACGAACAGGGCATAGAATATCCCCAACACGAATGTACTGCGTATTCCGCACGATATGAAGTGCTGTATCCTGTCCTTCTTTTCAGCCCCTATACTGTGTGATACCGATACCATAGTACCGATGGTTATCACGCTTATCAAAGACCAACCCAATTTGATATAAAATCCGGCCGTTCCGACAGCCGCCACTTCTCCGCTTCCCAATTTCCCGACCCAGAACATATCCGTAATATCGTATGAAATCTGAAGGCAGGATGATAGTATGATAGGGATTGCTATTCTCAGTAGTGATTTTCTTTTTTCTCTTTTTGCCGATGTCTGTTCCATATTTCCAATTTTATATCGTAAAAATACGATACCTTATGCCAATAAAAAAACTCTTAATCAAATCATAAGAGTTCTGAAAACAGTTTCTTTGCCAAAAGCAGGTTTTCACGGTTAATACGATAGCAAACCTTAGGTGGAGCTATCTCGCCGTCTATCAGACCTACATCTTTCAGCACCTTCAAATGCTGTGATATGGTAGACTGTGCGATTGGCAGTTCCGTTGTCAAGTCTCCACAATAACAACAGGCATTGTGGTTAGCCAACAATCTTACGATTGCTATTCGTGCCGGGTGGCTCAGAGCCTTGGCAAAACGTGCTGCCAAAATATCTTTTTCCTCAAATTCTTCTGCTTTACTGAATGCCATAATATTTTCATTTTTTATATCGCAAATATACGATATATTTTTTATCAACCAACCTATTTATATAGATTTTATGTATTTTTTAATGTGCAGATGCACGAAGCCCCCGGAGAGTTACCCCGCCGGAGGCTTTTTTTATAGTTTCTGTGCTATATAGAAACCGTAACTGTAATAATCCTTGTACTTCTTGTAGAAGTCTGCTTCCTGTATATCTCTTTCAACAATAACTCTGGCAACTTCATTGTCGCCGAACTTCTCCATAAAGTCCTTGTGGCTGTCTAATAGGGGGTTGTAATAATTGTCAAGCCAGCAGTCATCAGGAAGTATAAAGTGTCCGAGAACCTTATATCCGGCTTCTTCCAGAGCTTTGATTTTTCCTGCTATTGTGTCCATTTCAGCATACTCTCCGTTCCAGAAGTCTTCCAGTTCTTTCGGGCGACAGTTTGTTATCCATGACAATTCAGAGACTGCAAGTATTCCTCCCGGTTTGAGAAACTCTTTCCAATAGTTGATGCCGTTCTTGAATCCGATATTGTAAACTGCCCCTTCCGACCAGATAATATCGAACTCCTCCTTTTCAAAAGGCAGCTTGTCCATAGATGCAGCCAGTGTCTCAATATGTGCCGTGATATTTTCATTCTTGCTGTCCTCTTTCAGTTTTTCAAGAAACTCCTCAAACAAATCCACTGCAATAATGTTACCTTTCAGCATTTTTGCCAAAGAGATAGTCTGTTCGCCTGTACCACAACCTATGTCTGCTATCTTGTAAGACTTTTCCCTATCTATCTTAGCCAGTGTAACTGCAAGATTTGTAGCGTCTTCACTACCCGGTCCCTGTCTCTTGTTATTACGATGCAGATGCATCATCAATTCCATTTCGTCCATATTTTTGTTCTTTATATTGTTGATAATATAACACGTTATCAATCTGCTTGTTTATAGTATCTTGCTTTATGTGCCTTTTGGTTGTTATTCTTCGTATTTATCCAAATACTCCAGAGCCGCTTCCTGAATGACATCTTTTAGAGTTACCCCCTTACGTATAGCCAGCGTTTTCAGGCGTGTGTGAATACTCTGGTTGATTACAAAGTTACAGTGTACCGCCTTCTCCTTTTTGGGCTGTTCCGGCTCCTGAATTGCTGCGGTCGGCTGTATCAGACTGTCAAGACCGCCTGTTATCCCGGCGGCCATGCTGCTTTTCAAATCTTTCTTATTTGCCATAGTTTAGTTCATTTTTCCCATTAGTAACTCGTTGCATACACTCTCGTAATCTTCTGCTCCGGCTGACTTGGGCGCATAGTGAAAGATGTCCTGTCCTTGTGTCGGAGCTTCGGCAAGCGCAATGGCATTGCGTATGTGTGTGCTGAAGACCTTTCCCTGAAAGGTTTCCTGCACCAGTTCTGAAACGCTCTTGTTCAGGTTCTTTCTTCCGTCATACTGGGTAATCAGCACCCCGGCAATCTTCAGGTCTGAGTTAAGACGCTGCTGTACCTTACTTACAACCTGCATCAGCTTGGCCATACCTCGCATGGCGAGATATTGCGCCTGTACCGGAATGATAAGCTGATCCGAAGCGGTCAGCGCATTTAACGTGAGCAATGACAATGACGGAGGGCAGTCTATCAGTATATAGTCGTACTTATCCTTGCTCTCTTTGATAAGGTGCGCAAGGATAAGCTCACGCCCTGCCTCGTTAATCAGTTCCGTTTCTACCGCCGACAAGTCCAGACATGAAGGCACTACGCTCATGCCGTCCTTGTGCTGGTATATCGGCAGCGGATATTCGCCTTTCATCGCTCCGTAAATAGTCTGTGGCAGTTCGGCCGACAAGCCCATTGATTCGGTCAGGTTCGCCTGTCCGTCAAGGTCTATCAGCAGCACCTTATAACCTTTCTGCTGCAATGCCCCTCCCAAGTTGATGGTGGTAGTGGTCTTGCCCACACCGCCCTTGTGGTTCAGAATACATAAAACCTTTGCTTTCGTCATAAATCCTTGTATTTTAATTTCCTGATGTTTCTTTATTGCAAATATAATGAATAATACTAAAAGTAGTATATACTAATCTACTAATTTTAGTATTTAATTTAAAGTGTTGTTCTTCATTCTGTTTTTACGATGTCAGACGGATATATAATCCGTGCAGCGTCCTTGTTATGTGGCTCGTTTTTCAAGAAAAGCATAATGTGAACGCTTTGCCCTTTTTTGATAAATGGCAGATATTTTATCTTTGCTTCAAGTGAATTTACAAGCCTTTGTGCATCTTCCTTGTTAGTCCATTTACATTCACCTATGAGGATATGTTTTCTGTCTATTGATTCAGCCACCACATCAAGTTCCACCATTGCACCCTCCTTGTTTTCTTCCGTGAAGATCTTACCCCACCACCGTGAAGCCATATTATATACTATGCCGTCAATGATGTTACCGCTTACATATTGGCGGCAAAGGTGCTCCCAACACTCCCCTACATACCCGGAGAATTGTGTTTTTATGATGGATAGCACGGTTTCTGTCCGTTCCAGTTCCAAAATGGATTTGTAGGGTGCGACAAACCTGTAATTGAACTCCAGCAGGCTGTCGTTGATACGGTATATCCCTTTTTTGCTTTTTTTCTCGTCCTCGCCGAATGGCACTTCCCGGCGTATATATCCCAGCTCTCTCAGTTTGCCTAAAGGTTCTGTTATCTGGGTGGCTTCCTTACCTACCCGTCCGGCTATTTCAGAGAGGCGGTTTGCTCCGTTGCCGATAATTGAAAGCAGGGTGGACGCTTGCACGGTATCACGCATATCGTCCCTTAACAGGCGTATTGGTTCGTCCGCTAAAAATCCCTTGTTATCCAACAGCAGTTTTTCGATTGCCGTTTCATTGTCCTTGTAGTCGGCTCTCAATTCCCAATATCGTGGTATTCCACCCCATACCGCATATTCCTCTATTGCTTTTTGGGCATCACAACCAAGTGCCTGTCCTATATATTGTACGGGTATAGGTGTGAGGCGTATGATTTCATCTGCCAGTCCGTATAGAGGTTCTTTCCTATCCAATATGTAGCCCTGCATCAGTTGTTGTGAAGAACCGCAGAGGATAAGATTGAACTTCAGGCATTTCTCGTTGAGCAGCTTTTGTATGACGGATGGCAGAGAAGGGCAGCTTTTTACCAGATACGGAAACTCGTCAAGGCAGACAGTGCTGTTTTCCGCAACCTGACGGTTCAAGGCACGCAAAAGTGTTTCCCAATCTGGATATGTAACCTTGTCGAAGTCTTCCATACCGACCATTGTGGCTGTTTTGGCAAACAGCATACGCTGGTTTGCCTCATTGGTCTGGTCGCTTAAAAAATAAATGTCTTTTCGCTTCCAGTCCATGATTTCCCTGATAAGTTTCGACTTGCCTATTCTTCTGCGTCCGTAAATGACGATGAACTGCGGCTTTTCTCTTTGCAGGGCGTTGTTTACCCTTTCCAGATAGTCTTTTCTATCTATAAAGTCTTTAAATTCCATATCTCTTAAAATATATCTTTCACAAAGATAATCTTTCTGAAAGATATTTCAAAAGATTGCAGGATTTATTTAATACTAAAAGTAGTATATACTAATCTACTAATTTTAGTAAATTGTTCTGTGTGCTGTTTCTGGAGGTTGTTCCTGTGCTAAAAAACAGCTTGCTGTGGCTCGATTTTGTAAAACCGCTGTCGTTTTTTTTGCCAAATCGGGGTATTAGGCTCCCCCTTGACAGGGGTATCGCCAACATTCCGTACAAAAGTAACTCTAAGCCTGATGCAAGGTTTCTGCTTTTTTCTGAATCCTGATGTCCGTTGGCTGGTTCTTTGGGTTATGTTGCGGTATTTCCTTCAGTCCAAATTAAAGTATAGTCTAATGTGGACTGCAAGAAAAATGTCTTATTCATTATAAATAAGACGTTTTTTCTTGCTTTTTAAGTCCAAATTCTTTAACTTTGGAAAATAAAGTTTAATTTGGACTTATGAGTGAAAAAATAGGATATGCACGAGTCAGCACAAGAGAGCAGAACCTTTCTTCTCAGGAAGACGCACTGTATAAGGCAGGGTGCAGCCGCATTTTTACGGATAAGGTTTCCGGCAAAGAGTTCAACCGTGAGGGGCTGACCGCCTGTCTGGATTACCTTCGTTCAGGTGACACGCTTGTCATTTACCGACTTGACCGACTGGGCAGATCCGTAAAGGAAATGCTCGACCTTTGCGCCCGGCTGGAGAACCACAATATCAAACTTGTTTCCCTTCAGGATAACCTTGATACTTCCACCGCTGTCGGAAGGTTTACTATGCAAGTCCTCGCATCACTGGCAGAGTATAACCGCAATCTTATTCTGGAGGGGTGCAAAGCCGGAATCGAAGCCGCCAAGAAACGGGGTGTCAGGTTAGGCAGACAAGAGGGGGTAAAAATGAAGAAGCCTAAAAAGGAAGCTGTCCTTCAGCTTTACAAGGCTGGTTCCTCCATTGCTCAGATAATGGAAATAACTGGCATCAGGTCTAAGCAGACCATATACAACTATCTGAACGAAGAACAGATAAAACCCAATAGAAAATGAATTAATAAAAAATACATTATGGCTGATAAATTAGAATTTTCCGAAAAACTTGTTTATGACTACTTTAAGCAGCATAAACTTCATAAATCAGGTGCAGATGCCGTTATACAGATGGTGCAGTTTGCACGAAGCGAAGAAACAGAGCCTTCAGAAGTTCTGAAAGATACGATTAACCGCTATCTGAATGACAGATGTTCCAATATGGCTGCAAATGACGAAGAACGAATAAAAAGCAGACATCATGATATTGCAGCCGGAATAATCTTTTTCTGCTGCAATTTCTGCCATAGAGACGAGATTGAAAAGATGGAGAGTATAGCCCCTATGCTTGCCCGTAACTTTTGATTATGTTACAAAATCAATGATATTATGAAATCTGCCAGTTACATCGAGTGGAATAATCTGAAGAATATCCCTTTCTTCCTTTGCCAAGTGGTCGAGGACGAAGAAAACAAAGACATTGACATCTATTATTTAGGTGAACGTGTCTTACACGATTACGACCATGTAGGACACTATATGCGTTCTGCCATTATACTGTTCCGAAGAATCAAGAACCGCACAGCCGACTGGGTAAACCTTCAGAACCTCTGGACGCTGCGCAACTGTATTCGTGAGAATTATAATCACGGTATAGGTGTGGATAGTCTGATTTACGGAGAGGACTTTGACGGTATGAACCCCGAAACGCTTACCCCATTGACTAAAAAACGTTTTGATCTTATAGTAAAACGAATCAAAGAGCTTGACAAATACGCAACAATTTAACCCTGCACAAAATATGCAGATGCACGAAGCCCCCGGCAAGTTACCCCGCCGGAGGCTTCGTATTTATATTTCCGTACATATTTTTTGTATTGTATTGACAAGCCTTGATACATGAAATCCGTCACATACCGCATGATGTACTTGTATGGATAACGGAATATAGAATTTATCTTCTTGCTTGAAATATTTTCCGAACGTAAAAATCGGCAATAAGTATCCGGTATCGGGCTTTATATTAAGATTAAATCCTGTGAACGTAGTCCAAGGCAATGAGGATATTGGAAAAACATTCTTAGGAGCTTGAGGTTTGGCATCTATAGCGGTATTATTCCCGTAGAGTTCTATATCCCGGTTATAATTGGATAAAAAGGTATTCAGATCTTTATCCCATTCCGTCCATATATTGGAAAAGGTTTCACTCTCTTTATGGAAAACAGTGTAACATGGGTGTAGTGTCTCCCATACTCCTACTTCCCCATTCTCGTTTATGTCTGTTCTGAACTCATCATAACAATTTACCGCTTTTGATAAGGCATAAACAAGAAGAGGATAGAGTTTAGTATTCTGTTCTGTCTTAAATCTGATAACTCTTGAAATATCAATATTGACCGTTATACTGTATGTACATGGAATCTTATCAAAATAATGGTCAAAATAAGGATTCCTTTTCCAGTTGTTTCTATCTATTATCTTAAACATTGTGATAAAATTATTATAGCTTGGTATTTTTATATTTCAAGGAGCATTGTCCTATACCAGCTTATAGTAAGAGCTATTTACCTTTCTCAAATTGAATCAGTTCAATAGGGGCACCGTTGTGCTCTATCATCGCAACCCATATTCCGTCTGCCGGAGAGTTTACAGGTGTAAGTACAGTCAGCTTCCTTTCCCTGATTTCCTTTTCTATATCCTGAACCTCAAATGCAATATGAGGCACTTTCTGTATGAGTGGATGCATCTGGCAATCTTCTTCAAAACGCATCCATTCTATTCCGAAAGGACTGGTCGGAAATCCTGACACATAAAACTTCAAAAGAGGTATATATACTTCTCCCTCTTTCTTTTCTGTAGTTGGTATTCCTGTATGATGATATACCCAGCCCCACTTTATACATTCGGCAAGTTCATGTTCTTTTCTCATATCAATATAATCTATATAGTTACATATTCATTTTGCTTACCTCTTTTATAAATTCCTTTGCTGGCTTGAAAGCCGGAATATTGTGTGCCGGAACTATCAGAGTTGTATTTTTAGTGATGTTTCGTGCTGTTTTCTCTGCACGGTGCTTGATGATAAAGCTGCCGAAGCCTCTCAGATAAACGGGTTCTTCCCTCTCCAAAGCGTTCTTTACCTCTGCCATCAGGCTTTCCACGATTGCCAACACATCCTTTTTGTTGATACCTGTTTCCAATACAATGGTATTTACGAGTTCTGCTTTAGTCATTTCTTATATTTTTATTTATTATGCTGTTTTATACTTTATATTCACTGTTACTTATTACTGTATAAATATCTTTTATGGCATTCAGAAAATATGGGAATCTGGTGCCCCATTGATTATTTACCACTATTTTTGTGCCATCTGATAAAGTTATTATTTCTCCAGCATCGAGGAAATATCTCTTCTTTATATCTTCTGATTTCTTTATCATTTGCTGTACTTCCTCATATCTCTTGATAACACCTCTGCTTCTACTATGAATTTCCGGATAGAATACCTTTTCCATTTCATTAAATGTTATTCCCGGATGTTTCTGGATATAGTCCTTTATTATCTCCAGTACAAACTTTCTTTTGTTATAGTATTTTGCTCCACCATCAAAGGAGAATCGAGTCGTATCTCTTGTTTGTGAACTGTTACTCTCAGGTTTATGTTCTTCTATTACAGATACCGGGTTTTGAATAGCTTGTCTAGTTTTTATTTCACTAGTTTTGATATTCACCTGTATATCAATTTTCGTGAGTTCTTTATCTATTCTTTCTTCAGTGAAACCTTCTGATAGCAGCATATTTTTTATCAGTTCTTTCACATTTTCTTCTGCTTCCTGCATAAAGTCACTCATTCTTTCTTTAAGCCTGGTGTATTCCTGTTTCCTCTTTAGTGCCTCCTTACAATAGTTTTCTATCTTTTCTGTATTGCATTGCTCGTATGCGAACAGATCACAGAATACCTCTCCGTTATTATCTGTATCTTTTATGTTTACAGTCATTACAGGTATGGGGTTTGCTATTGGATTTTCTTTGTTGTCCTGGGCATCATAATATAACTGTATTTTTTCTCCTATATATAATCCGAAGTTCAGACGGAGTTGTCTCATATATGAAAACAGTTGCAGTTCCTGTCTTTCACTCCTTATGTTGTCCGGTCTTTTTATCTCTACTGCTATTACAGGTACGATATTGCCGTTATCATTTTCTTTCTGCAATACTATATCAGGTCTGATGAAATTATTACTTCCTATAGGTATGGTCACTTGTGACTGCAAAGTGCTGTTTGTCTTTCTCCAGCCAAGTATCTTAAAGCAATTCTCTATCTCTCTTTGGTAGGTTGATTCCATTACTCCATTGTTGATGCAGTAACTAAGAATATCATATATTTCAAGCCAATTTTCTTTCATATTTATTATTCTTCTTTCAGTATCATCTTCAAAGGTAGCTATTTATTATCTATTACTTATCAAAAAGATTAGAAATTCTTGATTTTCTGTTAGGGCGTTTCCCTTCAGGTCGGGCTTTCCGCTGCAAGTCCTCGCTTCGCTGTGGGCTTTTCTCTGCAATCCCTAACGCATAACCCCTACCCTTCGGGCAGGGAGAGCGGTATGGTATTTTCCCTTAACTGATTGAAACATTGGCAAAGGTAGGCGGGAGTGAAAACAAGCCTGCAAAAAATGCCAAATCTCCACCTTTCAGGTAGTATTTACCATTTTCTCAGGCTTGCAATTCACTCTTTCCGCTGTCAATAAAATCCAATGTTCTCAATCAGCAAAGGGAAAAAAATTTGATTGGGGCGACAGGCGATGTAAGCGAGTATAAACCTTAACTATCAGAAGTATGGCAGCAATGAACACGAACCCGAAGTACAGGAAGCAGTGGCAAAAGCTGATGTTTTCCTTTTTTGACTATTTGCCGATGAAGTACGAAGCGAACCCAAGAGAGTGGCAGATACGCAAACTTATTTGGGATTTCAAGGACGGCAAACGCAGTCTGCAAGTGGCTGAACTCGTGGCACGGAAGATAAGGGAAACTTTCGGCAGCATGACCGAAAAAATAGTATTCTGTTGCGTTCCGGCATCGAGCAGCGAAAAGAACGTGAAACGGTACAAGGACTTTTCCGATGAAGTGTGCCGACTGGCTGGCACGATAAACGCTTTTGACCATATAAGCGTAGAGGGTGAACGGTTGGCGGTACACGAGTACAAAGGCACCAAGACCGTCAGAAATGCACAGATAATCAATTTTGAGGAAGCATTTTTCAAGGGTGCGCAAGTGCTGATTTTTGACGATGTGATAACAAGAGGTTTCTCCTATGCCCGTTTTGCGTGCGCTTTGGAGGCTTTCGGAGCTTCTGTTTTGGGAGGTTTTTTCTTAGGTAGAACACTTTTAAAATAATATGAGGTATGAAGACACAATTTGAAGTAAACGAAGATTTCCGAGTGATGGAAAATGAAGAGCTTGTTTATATGCTGACAAAAAAGAACGATTTCAGCCAAAAGGCAGCGGAAGACCTTTTCGGCTATCCTAATGTTTCGTCTTTTTCCGATGTAGTTTCACAAATGACACCTGCTAAGCGCAAACTTGCGATGGCAGCCGTAGAACTTTACAAAAGACTGAGGGAGAACGTAAGTGGAAAATATAAAGTCACTTGACCCACTATTATACTCTAAATTGACCCATCAAAAAAATATTAGAATTAAGTAGAGA
>NZ_JADMSV010000043.1:0-14405 GCF_015560935.1 Butyricimonas sp. BSD2780061689_150309_C8 | reverse complement strand
AGATGTAAACCAAATCATTATCCGGCCCCCCATGTAAGCATTAAAATAAAAGAAGTAATGGTAATCCTACCGAGAATGAAGAGAGCAGGTTCCTCTTTTTCGAAACTGATTCAGAGCTTACTCGTGGCTCATGCAGCCCGGATAGAATAAACTCCGCTTAAGCTCTGAATAAGCAACGAACGAGAGGTAGTTTCTCGATTACTTCACGGTTAGATTACGCCTAGTTCTCTCCATAAACTGGAAGGCTAAACAAAATAAATTCGTGCATTGTAGTTTCCTGAAATTGGTTTACTCGATTTCAGGAAACTACAGGGAACTTCAAAGGAACTTTCTACTGTACAGAGGTCCGATCGGAATGATGCTACCTAGGAATACTTATTTCCCCTTCATTTTTCATTACAACTTAATTATTTACTCATTATTATCAAATTTTAGTATATTTGTATCCAACCTAATATATAAATCAAGATGCGGGAGCATACTGAACAGCCGGAATCAATCTATATCCTTCAACTCCAACATGGAGATAAAAAGAGCTTTGAAACTCTTTTTGATCAATATTACATTCCGTTAGTAGACTATGCCTACCGTTTACTACATGACCGGGATGCGGCCAAAGATATTATTCAAGACATATTCTTTCAACTATGGGATAAGCACTCTGACCTAAATATAAAAACCTCCCTGCATTCCTACCTGTATAAAATGGTTTACACCAAATGTATCAGTTCTATACGCCACCAAGCGGTGATTCAAAAATATATCGAACATTCCATGCTAGACATTTATTTCCAAGAACTGATTCAAACACCGGAATCCGAACTAGAATTAATAAATAAAGATATAAACCATTTTATCAACGAAGCAATAGACCAGCTCCCACCCCGTTGTAAAGAAATTTTTATTCTTAGCAGGATCGAACACAAATCGCATCAAGAAATTGCCCGACAATTAAATCTATCCACGAAAACAATTGAGAACCAATTAACAATTGCTCTTGCCCGCCTACGTAAAGAGCTTGAATGGTTACTCGTAGCCATTCTTTTCTTTAAACATTTTTAACTATTATTTTTTGGGGGATACTGAAATTCAATGCGTCATATCGTTAAATGACTCATTAATGAATCGGCATTATGGGTGATTCATAGATTTCTTTAAAATTTCAGTTATGCACGACAAAGACAATAATATAAAAAATGGTGATTTCGATCAAAAATCTAACCCTGACAAATCATCAAGGCCTTCCCCAACGAACGACTTTGGGACGCAAAACTCCATCGAGGATATGCTATTTAATATACTGAATGACACGGCATCCCCCGAAGAATTTTCGACATTTAAAGAATGGATCAAGGATGATTCACACGAGAAATATTTCCAACAGTTCAAACAGCTTTGGAACGCAACCACCCACGCATCTATTTCCGCACAGGAAAAAGCAAAGGCATTCCGGCAATATCAAAAATACATTTTATCGACGCCACACGGGAAACGCCACAACTATCTTCGCCAAATTCCCAAATATGCAGCGATCATCATTTTTTCTCTATCTATCGGGTATTATCTTGCCACTCAACAGGAATCGCCCGTACAGCCATTACCTTCCGCACAAATACAACATTTCCAATCTCCTACACTTATACGTGCAGACGGTTCGATAATTAACCTGATTACCACAGATACGACTCTTCAAGAAAAAGATGGAACACAATTACACCGATCCGGAGATCGCCAGATAAGATACCAGAAAAATAATAGCGTTGCCACTCAAGAAATTTACAACACGTTAAATATTCCTCGCGGGGAGCGATTCAATATCACGTTAGCGGATGGAACCAAAGTATGGTTAAACTCCGAAAGTTCCTTGATATTCCCCGTGAACTTCGTGGGCAAAGAGCGAGTCGTGCAACTCACGGGACAAGCCTATTTCGAGGTGCAAAAAGACTCACTTCATCCGTTTATCGTCAAGAGTCGTAACTTGGAAACACGAGTTCTCGGAACCTCTTTCGATATATGCTCTTACCCAGATATGGCAGAAACCAGTATAATCCTTGTCGAGGGATGTATTCAAGCAACCGCTTATCATAGAAAAGCCATTCTCCATGCGGACCAGCAACTCACGCTAGATACCCTACAACAAAAAATGTCGATCACGGACATTGATGCCAAGTTAATGACCCAATGGAAAGACGGCATTCTCCGCTTGGACAATCAAAATTTTAACGAAATGCTGGACAAACTATCTCGGTGGTATGGCATCACATTTGTCAACAACGCCTCGATCGATTCCTCCGATCGTTTCAATGGTAAATTCCATCGGGAAGACATTCAAGAGGCCATGCACATCATCTCATTAAGCGCCAATATCACTTATACCATAAAACAAGATACCATTTTTATTCATCCGAAATAAAATCCACAAATACAAACTAACAAAATGACAAGCCTATGAAAAAAAATCAAGCACAAGGACATCGTTCCTCAAGGATTTTCAGGATATTCTTTATTTCCTGGATGACATGTATGCTCTACATTATCCCCTACCCGTCCATGGGGCAAGACAAAGGCATCACGTTGAACATGAAAAATGCCGAGGCGACACTCATATTCCTCAAAATAGAGCAACAGAGTTCTTACAAGTTCTTCTACAAAACAGAGCAGATCAAACAATTGAAGAACATCTCCATACAAGTCAGAAACGCCCCGATCAAAAACGTTCTGGACGAAATTTTCAACGGAACAAATTTCACGTATGAAATCACCGGGGAACAGATCGTTGTTTTAGAAAAGAAAACAGAAAAGAAAGAATTGATTACCGTCACGGGAAACGTGAAAGACACGAAAGGAGAAACAATCATCGGCGTTGCTATCGTGATCAAAGGAACCACGTCCGGCGTGGTGACAGACATCAACGGGAACTTCTCCATCAAAGCGGCCCCGGACAACATCTTACAATTCAGATTCTTAGGAATGAAGGATAAAGATCTACCGATACCTGCAAATCACCAACTTAATGTTATCATGGAAGACGACTCGCGGGTCATTGAAGAAGTTGTCGTGACCGGATACGGGGATTTCAAAAAATCATCCTACACGGGATCGGCTTCCGTGGTAAACATGGATAAAATGAAAAGTCTCCCGGTAGTGTCCGTTACCCAAATGCTGGAAGCCAATCTCCCGGGAGTATCTCTCTATTCAAACTCCGGACAACCCGGTTCGAACGTGAGCATGAGAATCCGCGGTATCGGCTCGTTCAACGCATCCAATGAACCCTTGTACGTGCTGGACGGTGTTCCGATCACATCGGGCAACATGAGTAGTAATGACATGAACACGGGCGGACTTGGCTTTATCTCCACGTTAAACCCGGCCGACATCGAAAACATCACTGTTCTGAAAGATGCCGCTTCCGCCTCGCTTTACGGGGCAAGGGGAGCCAACGGGGTCGTTCTGATTACCACGAGAAAAGGATCACAGGGGAAGACAACATACAGCTTGAAAGCCAGCTACGGTATTTCCGATCTCGCTTACACTTTTCGGGAAACCATGGGAGGAGACGAACGCCGGGAATTAATCCGGGAAGGTTATCTCAATGCTCAGCTAGATGAAGGGGCTACCCCGGAAGCCGCGGCAGAATACGCGGACCAACAAGCTGACATTTACGCGTCAAAACCGGCAAACGGTTATTCCGACTGGTTTGACGAGCTATTCCGCAAGGGCCACCAGCAGAGCTATGATTTCTCCGCAATGGGTGGCAACTCGAATACTCAATTCGCCGGAAGTATCAGTTATACCAAACAGGAAGGTGTGTCCATTAATTCGGGATTCGAACGCCTGGGAGGACATTTCAATTTTTCCAACACGTATAAACGTTTCGATCTGGCCATGAACGCCCTATTATCCGTCACCAAATCCAAAGCGACACCCGAGGGACAGTGGTATTCCAGTGCCATGTACACGTCCAAGTACAGCTTGACGCCTTCTGTCCCGATCTACAACGAGGACGGGACGTATAACACGAATATCCCGTTAAACGGCAATCTAAACCCTCTTTACGAGAACACGATCAACGATTACTACACGCAGGTTGCCCGAACATTCGCATCACTCGAAGCCGGGTACACAATTATCAAGGGCCTCAAATTGTCCACATCATTCAACGTGGATTACACCTACACGAAAGATTTCCGTTACTTCTCCCCGCTCAGTTCCGACGGACTTGCCATGAATGGACAAGGAGATATGTGGATGGTTGAAAATATCCGGTACAACTCAAATACCCGGTTAGCATACTCCAACTCGTTCGGTTTACACAACGTCGATGCGACCATCGCCTACGAGGTACAACACTGGGATCACGATGACCTTTTCGGAGAGGCTAAAAATTACGCAAACACGAAAAACAATACCCTATCGAACGCCTCGACACCGGTATCCGTGGGCCAAACCAAGAAGGGAGATGCCATGCTGTCCTACGTTGCAAGCGTAAACTATGACTACAATCAAAGATACTATTTGAGTTTCAGCTTCCGTAGGGATGGTTCCTCTCGTTTACAAAAAGATAATCGTTGGGACAATTTCTGGGCTCTCTCCGGCTCGTGGCGTATCTCGCAGGAAAACTTCATGATGAGCCTCTCCTCGTGGTTAACGGATGCCAAGATCAGATTATCTTACGGTGTTAACGGAAATATTCCCGTTTCCCTGTACGGATTCTACGGTTCTTACTCCACGAGCTGGTCATATAACGAGAAACCGGCCATGGTAGAATCGGTCATCGCCAATGATAACCTGAGTTGGGAGAAGAACTATTCCCTGAATTTCGGCATCGATTTGAGTTTATTCGATCGAGTGAATATTTCATTCGACTACTACAAGAGAACGACAAAAGATTTATTACTAGATCGCCAAGTAAACTCAATCACGGGCTTCGGTACGATCCTCGATAATGTCGGAGAAATGGAAAACAAAGGTTTCGAGCTGGATATAAAATCCGTCAATATTCAAAAGGCAAACTTCTCGTGGTCCTCAGCCTTGAACATGGCATCCAATAAAAATAAAATCATCAAACTGGCAGACTTATCCGAATTTTACGCTGCCAACTATTACATCCGCAAAGAAGGTTATTCCTATGGCACAATTTGCTTGAGAGAATATGCCGGGGTCGATCCGGACAACGGGAAACCGATGTATTATTCCAATCAAGAGGGGAAGGACGGAGTACGTTCACGAGAAAAAGTGTATGACCCGAACGACGCAGCATCCATCCCGCTGGTAGATATCTACCCGAAACTAACAGGAGGTTTCACAAATACATTCCGGTATTATTTCGCAGACCTGTCTTTCAACTTCTCATTCTCGCTCGGCGGACATTCATACGACGCTGCCATGTGGGCATTACAGGATGACGGACACGCGGCAAACACAAATAAAAGCGTCGAGTTACGGAGACGCTGGCAGAAACCGGGAGACAAGACCGACATACCCCGATACGTGGCAGGACAAGAGTACGGTGGCTGGTGGCATTCTTCCAGAGGGATACACAGCACGGATCACCTGAGATTGAAAAATTTCACCCTAGGAATCTCCGCACCCAAACGTTGGACCGATGTTCTTGGTCTTTCGATGGCACGTGTTTATTTCTCCGGGACCAACTTGTTGACGTGGGCTTCTTATGACCAATACGATCCTGAATTAACCGGAACAGTAGAGTTCAATGTTCCCCCGTTAAAGACGTATGCTTTCGGTATAGAGATCGGATTATAAAACTAAACTTTAAACGTGAAAATTATGAAACGACTATTCATTATATCTTGGATCACCCTCCTTTTTATATCCTGCGGGGATGATTTCTTAACAAAATTTCCAGACGATGCCGTCGTCACTGAAAATGCAATCACGACAATTGCTGAAACTCAAACGGCTGTTAACGGTCTCTACGCACTCATGGCTTCTCAATACTATTATGCAGCCTCGCTCTATTTTTACGGAGAAGTAAAGGGAGACGATATGCAATGCCTGTACATTTCAGGAAGAACGCCCTACACCATGTATACTTTCGACCAATCAACCCAATCGACAGGGAACGGAGGGCTCTGGGGACGTCCGTGGTACACGATTCGTAATGCCAGCAATATCATCCAAGCTATCGATAATAACAAAATTACCGATGCCCAAAGCGACCCGGACCAATTGAACGATTACAAAGGGCAGGCTATAGCGATTCGCGCCCTAGCACATTTCGACCTATTACGCACCCACGGCTACCCGTATGCAAAAGATCAAGGAGCTTCTTGGGGAGTTCCTATTCTGGATCACGCAATTTCCTTAACGGAACAACCCATCCGTAATACTGTCGTCGAATGTTATGATTTTATTATCAAACAATTGAAGCAAGCGATTCCCTTGCTTTCTTCCGAGAAAAACAATGGACAGATCAATGCCTACGCGGCACAAGCCCTGTTAGCCCGGGTATATTTATATCGCGAACAAAACAAGGAGGCCTTCGAAACGGCGCAAGACTTGATCACGGAACTAGAAAAAAATCGACAATACTATTTGGCCCCCCGGAACAACTATGCCGCTCAATTCGCATTAAACAACAAATTCGGTAGCGAATCACTGTTCGAAATCGCTTTTTCCGCCTCGGATAACCCGGGCCGTGATGGACTCGCATACAGTATGCACTGGTGGGGATACGCGGACATCGTTGCAACGAAAGATTTCGTGGATCTCATGGCCGAAGACCCGGATGACATACGCTGCCAATTACTCGATCAAGTTTATAACGGGCAAGAGATAGAACAAAATATCCGTTACTGGCTAATGAAATATCCCGGCACCTCTTACGGCGTTCCTTCCGTTGAAAACAATTACATGGTATTCCGGCTCTCTGAAGTATATTTGATTGCAGCAGAAGCCGGACTGAAAGCGGGAGGCGAATACAGAAGTCCGGCATTAAGCTATCTAAACGACATCGTTTCACGTGCCAACCCGGATAAATCTGTCAGCGATGCTGAATTTACACTGGACAGAGTCCTGAAAGAACGCAGGAAAGAACTGGTTGGAGAAGGACATCGTTATTTCGATGCTCTACGTAACAATCAGACAATTATCCGTAAAGGTGGTTGGCATTTAGACGGGATCCCGGAAGAAATCAACTGGGATTACACAAAGTGTATATTGCCTATCCCCAAAGAACAATTCCAAATGAATCCGGATATGCAACAGAATCCGGGATATTCCAGAGAATAAACTTTCACTCGAAATTGTGGTTATCGGCATCAAAGATGACGGTATAAACAAAGCATCAATTACAGGTTCCCGGGAAGTACAAAATCACTTCCCGGGAATTCTTGACACATCCGTAACGACTTGATCTAACAAATCATCCCATGAAAAAGAATACTTTATATTTCCTATGTTTCATCACGGCAGCATTTCTCTTTTCTGCCTGTCAAGATAAAGATGATAACGAGACTCAAGATTTATCAGGAACCGATATGCTCACCTTCTCCGTCAACGGTTATTCGGGAGAAGGGATTATCGACACCGACAACAAAACGATCTATTTGCAGGTCCCGGTTTCAATCAAAAGCGGTACCAATCTCTGCCCCCGATTCACCCTTTCCGAAGGAGCAACGGCCACGGTTAACAATCAAGAACAAATCAGCGGAAACAGTAAACAGGACTTCAAATCTACCGTTACCTACACCATAACAGCCGGCAACAAAACCGACCAGTCCCAATGGAAGGTGACGATTACCAACAACGACCATTCTATCCCCTGGGGACTCGGCTATTTTATAGCGGAGGAGCATTCCAATAACGGTAATTCCTCGAACGGCTATTACCTCCAACAACACGACACGGGACCATATTCCAACGACAACTGCGGACCGACATGTGCGGTTATGGCCGCTTTATGGACCGATCCTTCTTTCCCCTACTCGGTTGAAGAAGCAAGAAACGAATTCCCGAAAAGTACCATCGACGGCTCCATTCCCTGGTACCCTCAAGACGTGCAAGCCTATTTGAACCACCACGGCATCACGACCTCCATGATAACCTTGGAGACAATAGAAGATAAATTCGTCACGCAAATCACGAACGAGCTAAAGAACGGGCATATTATCATTATTTGTCTTGATATGCAATACGTGACATTCGATAAGAATGGAAACTCAGAATACCATATCCATAAATTCTATAACGGAACTATCGGGCATTTTCTTGTCGTTAAAGGCTACAAAATCGTGGATGGCACGGTATGGATGGAGGTTAACGATCCTTGGGGAATGAACCTGAAATACGCAGACGGTTCCTACAAAGGCAACAACCGGTACTATCGGGCAGGAGAGCTATCCATCGCCACGTCTAAACACAACACAAATGCAATTATTATATTCTCAGAATAAAACATTTCCGATATGATAAAACCATTATTCCTTTTACTGGTAGCTTTGCTATCTTGTATTCTCCCTACTCTCGGAACATCGCAACATCCTTTATGGATACGCTACCCGGCCATTTCTCCAAACGGTCAGACCATCGCATTCTCGTACAAAGGTGACATTTACACGGTCAGCATCTCAGGAGGGCTGGCCAAACAATTAACCACCCACCCCGGATATGACTCGCATCCGATATGGTCCCCAGACGGCAAACAGATCGCTTTTCAATCTGACCGGGAAGGAAGTCAAGACATTTATATCATGCCCGCACTTGGGGGAACCCCTTCCCAACTTACTTTTCAATCTGGCTCGGAAATTCCCTGTTGTTTTAGCCCGGACGGGGAATCAGTCTATTTCACGGCATCCAACGGCTTTGACAAAGAATACGGACAATTTCCGTTCCCGAACATGCAACAACTATATCGTGTCCCGGCAAAAGGCGGCCGGATAGAACGTATTATCTCTCTTCCCGTGAACAACGTTTCAGTCAACCAAACCGACAATTTGTTTCTCTATCATGATTATAAAGGTTACGAAGATGCATGGAGAAAACATCACACCTCATCTATCGCCAGAGACATCTGGATCTACAACAAGAAAGAACGGAAGACACGCAAGCTATCTTCCTTTAAAGGAGAAAACCGAGAACCCGTATTTTCTCCTGACGAACAAGATGTTTATTATCTTTCAGAACAATCCGGTGATTTCAACATTTGGAAAATGTCGTTACAACATCCGGACACAACTATCCAGATCACCTTCCACGCGAAAAATCCTGTCCGATCGCTCTCTATCGCTGTAGACGGCACGCTTTGTTACTCCTTTGACGGAGAAATATACACCATCCGGGAAGGCGAAAAAGCTCGCAAAATAAATATCTCCATCCTGACGGATCAAGTAGAATCACGGGAGATATTAAAAAATTTCACGACAGGAGCGCAAGAAATTGCAGTTTCGCCCAAAGGGAAAGAGATTGCATTCATACAACGAGGAGACCTATTTGTTACCTCTGTTGATTATTCAACCACCCGTTGTATAACGAACACGCCCTCCCAAGAGAGGCAAATAGATTTCAGCCCGGACGGACGTTCCATTGTCTATGCCGCCGAGAGAGATGGCATTTGGAATATTTTCTGTTCCACGCTAACCAATCCCAAGGACAACGCATTCACGTATGCCACGAGCTGGGAAGAGAAACAACTCACCCATTCAAAAGAGGCTCCCTGTTTCCAACCCCAGTATTCTCCGGATGGGAAATACATCGCTTACATCGAGAACCGTACCACACTGAAAGTACTGAACTTGCAAACAAACAAATCCATTACCATACTCGACGGGAAGTACAACTATTCTTACGTTGACGGAGACCAATATTATTGCTGGTCCCCCGATAGCAAACACATTCTTGCCAGTTTTTTTGAAAACGGGGGGTGGAACAATTCCGACTTGGCCTTACTTCCCATCTCTGAAACCCGACCTCCGATCAATCTAACCCGGAGTGCATACAACGACAATACCCCCAAATGGGCGATGAAAGGAAACGCAATTATCTATCGTTCGGATTATAACGGGTACCGGAATCACGGAAGTTGGGGAACAAATAGCGATCTTTACATCCTTTTCCTAAACTCCACGGAATGGAATAACTGGAAGAAAACGAAGGAAGAACGGGAATTTTACGGACAAGATACCCTAAAAGACAAAAACGCACCCTTCGAGCTGGAGCATCTATCCGACCGCCTTCTTCGCCTGACGTGGAGTGCATCATCAGTAGGAGATTTCTATCTTACTCCTGATGGTAAAAAACTGTACTACTCGGCCCGGTCGGAGGAAGGATATGACCTTTGGGTTCAAGACCTACAAGAACAGAGTACTCGCCTCTGCCTCAAAAACGGAGGTGGGCAACTTATTCCTCACGAGGCAAGTCATAAACTATTCATTCTGTCACGAGGGCGCATCCAAGTTCTGGATCTCAATTCCGGGCAAAACAGACCCGTTACTTATAATGCAGACTTCAACTGGCGCCCCGGAGAAGAACGGCATTACATATTCGAACACATCTGGAAACAGATGGCAGATAAACTCTACGACCCGAATATGAACAACACGGATTGGCAATATTATCATGACACCTACCAACGTTTCTTGCCTCATATCAATAATAATTACGATTTCAGTGAAATGTTGAGCGAAATGTTGGGAGAACTAAACGTATCGCACACCGGAACCCGATATACCCGACAAGAAAACAATATCACAGGAAAACTGGGGGCTTTCTTTGACGAGAAGTTTCAAGAAGATGGCGTGAAAATAACCGAAATATTACACCAAGGTCCTTTGGATCTCCCGCAAAAAGGGGTAAAACCGGGCGTTATCATCCTAAGGATAAATAATAAACCCATACGAAAAGGACAAGATTGGCAACATCTGTTAAACCGAACTGTCGGGGAACGTACCCTACTAACTCTTTACGATCCTTCCACCCGCAATGAATGGAACGTGTTCGTCAAACCGATCGCCTCCGACCATGCCTTACGTTACAACCGTTGGATTGCACAACGCCGTTCCATCGTCGACAGCCTCTCGAACGGACGCATCGGTTATGTGCATGTCGAAGCCATGAACACCCCCAGTTTCCGCAGAGTCTTTTCCGAAGCGCTCGGGATGAACCGGAATAAAGAGGCAATCATCGTAGACACCCGTTTTAACACGGGCGGTTGGCTACATGAAGACCTGCTCACGCTATTCAGCGGCAAAAAATACATGGACATCTCTCCCCGCGGACAACACGTTTGTGTAGAACCGTTCAACAAATGGAGCAAACCTTCTATCTTATTAGTCAACGAGGGGAATTATAGCGATGGTCATGGATTTCCATACGGGTACAGGACTCTAGGCCTAGGAAAAATCATCGGAATGCCCATCCCCGGCACGATGACACTCGTGTGGTGGGAAACACAGCAAGACCCGACGTTGGTGTTCGGCATCCCACAAATGGGTATCAAGGCAAACAACGGCCAATACCTAGAACACCAGCAACTGGAACCTGACACCCGTGTTGAAAATGACCCGAACAAACTCCTGCAAGGAATAGACCAACAATTGGAACAAGCCGTCCGGGAGCTACTGAAAGAGATCAATCAATAGGACATTTGAAAAATACAAAAAGGAATAATCGGGGCGAATATTGATAAAGTTCAAAAGAGGTTTATGACAATAAAACAAAATACGAGAACCTAGTCAATATTTCCCCCGATACAATTGGAAATTTATACTTCTATATACCTACTCACTCCAATTTCATTCATAAAACTCCGGTCATGCGAGACAGCAATCACTGTTCCCCGATAATCCTTAATGGTCGAAGTTATAATTTCAATATTCAATATATCCAGATTATTCGTAGGTTCATCCAACACAAATACGTCAGGCGTGTTATTACCGATCATCAGACAGCACAACACGAGACGCATCCGCTCTCCTCCACTTAATTTACAACAAGGTTTATCCCAGACCTCCCGGGGAAACAAGAAACGATTCAATCGCATCTTCAACTCATGCTCCGGGATATTCTGCTCGTTAAAACATTCTGCCTGCTCATAGACCGTCAAATTGTCCCGCAACAAAGAACACTCCTGGTCCACGTACACATATTTAAAATCCACCCGGTTCAACACGCCTTCCGTCGGCTCCAATTGTCCGAGTAGTAATTTTAATAACGTCGTCTTTCCCGAACCGTTTTTTCCATCCAGACCGACACGTTCTCCGCTCTTGATCTCGAAACAAAGCGCCTGTTCCCACAATAATTCCATGCCATAGCTGAAATTAACGCCACGAGCCGTGATCAAGGTTTTTCCCTCGTGTAATCGCGACGGGTTGAAATCTACTTTCATTTGTTCCACACCCGGCAAGGCCGCCCGGCTTTCCGAAAGAGTCATGGAAATCGCATCTATTTTTCCCTCATGCACATCTCTCAAATGGGAAGTACACTTTTCCGCCTTATTCTTTAACGTATTCATCATAATCCGGGGAATTCCTTTCTTCAAACTTTGCTTTTCTCCCCGAACTTCCCGTTTCTGCTGTCGTTCTGCCGCATCCTTGGCAATCTTTTTAGCCAGCCGTAGCTCTTTCTGTTTCTCCTTGACCTGCTCACGCAGTGCTCTCAAATGTATCTCTTTCTGCTCTTTATAAAAATCATAATTTCCACCATAAAGCACTATCCCTTTACGTTCCAACTCCAACATCGTCGACAGTAAATTCAACAATATCCGGTCATGACTCACCACGAGTACGGTTGCACTTCCCCGACAAATCAAATCATACAATTTCTCTCGACTCCCTCTATCCAAATGATTCGTCGGTTCGTCCAACAAAATCACCCCCGGTGAATGTACTTGAATCCCTGCCAGAAAAACCTTCGTTTTCTCTCCCCCACTCAGCGAAGACATCTTTTGATCAAGTTTCACGTTCAGTAATCCCCAATACTCCAATGCCGAACGACTCCGCTCCTCTATATCCCAGTCATCTCCTAGAATCGTGAAAGACTCTACATCAACACTCCCGCCAAGTATCGCGTGCAATGCTTCTATTTTCCGCTCCACCTGCAATGCCTCAGCCACGGTCCACGAATCGAATTGTCCCATGTGCTGCGGGATATAATAAGGCTTCTCCGAGACAATGATCTCTCCCGATACGGATTGCAAATCACCCGTAATCATCCGCAACAGCGTTGACTTCCCCGAACCATTATTCCCGATCAACGCAACCTTACTCCCGTCCGGAACCCGAAAACTAATATTCTGAAACAAAAGTTCCTTATCTGCATGGCTATACATAACCTGTTTCACTATAATCTCACTCATAAAACTTCAAATAAAAAAATGAATACCGGATTGACTTATTTCGGGCGGAAACATATACACGAATCTCTCACAAGTTCTTTTAAAAACTTGTTTTCACGTAACCTGTTCGGAATAACAAATGAATACTTTGGATGGTACACATGATTCCTAAATTAAAAGTCGGCACACTACAACTTCAAGACAATTGTATGCTGCACATAAAACAATTAATAAAACCCGCTGCTCCTATCACGTAGACTTTGGAGACTTTACCGGTTTTACAACCGACTTGTTTATTTAGACATCTTCATTCGTGTAAGTATTAAATTTATAGGGACAAAGATAGGAATTTTATTCAAATAAAAAAACAGTCACTCTCGTGGCTGTCTATTGACAGAGAATAGAAAGTAGAGAGTGTGTTTATAGAAATAAGGTACATTTTCAAACATGATGATCACCACGAACCAGAATATTTTGTAACTTTGTATATCAATCAACACGAGAAGCATGGAAATACGGTTTGAAACAAAGGCTGAAAGTCAAGCTAGACGAGACAAAGAAGCTCGGGAGAGAACCCCTAACGAGAGGTTCCTGTTCTTCTTGCGTTTAATGGTGGAGATTAACAAGTTTCAAACCAAGCGAGAAAAGCATAGTAATAACTTTATCCTAGAACGCAAGGTATGAGTCTCGATTTCGATGAAGATGTATGGATGTTCATATCCCTAGCCCAAAAGCACAACGTGAAGATGTTAATGGTTGGTGGGGGTGCTGTAAACTTTTACGGTTATCAACGCCATTCGGCTGATGTGGATTTTTGGATAGACACAACACCTTCAAACCTCGTGGCTTTACGAGAGGCCTTGAATGAACTTGGTTACGAATTTGATGATTTCCCAGAGGACGTGAAACGAGGCCAACAGAACATATCTATCAAGATCAGTCCCGTCATCGACATTGAATTGATCACATCCTTTAATCCTGGCAGAAGTTTCTCCGAATGTTACGAGCAAAGACTCACGGCAACAAACACGATAAACGATAGTGTTTCAAAAAGTGTGTAAATTCCTTCTTTTCTCATGACTGCAAAATTATAAATAGTTCAATAAAATAATCT
>NZ_JADMSV010000042.1:0-23808 GCF_015560935.1 Butyricimonas sp. BSD2780061689_150309_C8 | reverse complement strand
ATAAAATCACTATATTTGTGAATAAAATTTAATAATAATAATGGCATACCTGTAGAATTTTATGCACGTGTATAAAGAGATTATCTGGCTATTTCGGGGGAAAATTTAAAGGGGGGCAATTTAAGTTGGATTCTAAGGGTCAATTACATTGGAATTTCCACCAATTTCGAGATTTTCGATTTCCTCTACTAGAAAAATGGAAACACCATTTTCCGGGGAAAAGTTTTTAAAACGCTCTCGCACTTGTCGGATTAAATTTTCGAGAGTCTCCGGCGTTTCCGGTGTTGTCTTTTCTGTTGTCAATTTCTTTGTTTTCATAACGTTGTTTTTTAGATTCAGATTAACAAGGAGATAAAAGCGAAAATCATTGCTCCTATCAGAAGGTAACAAAACAGGGTAACAAGTATTTTCACGATAAGCCGGATAAAAAGGAACATGAACAAAATAGCCAACACGCTTTTAAACCCGGTAGCATAAACCAATATCACGGCAAACGCGACAAATACAATCTTCAAAACCTTCAATACAATTCTCACCATGATTTCAAAATTTTAAATTCTTCGGGAATACCCCCGATTGGTAACTACTCGCATTCCGTTCTTGTCTACTTCGACTGAGGGAGGGAGCTTCGTTTTCTTTTTCCGTTTCCCTGTCCCCCGCTACTTGTCTACCCCTCCTTCGGTCGGTCGCTTTCGTTATGCTTACAGGGTGTCGGGTCCAGACATCAAACAAATTTTTTTCAAAAAATACGATCCCCCGTGGATGGAGATTTTTTGAAAAACGGAGGCTTTTGAAGGAAAAATACGACCTCCCGCAGTTCTTTTTTGCCCGTGCCGGGAGCGTGGAGATTTTTCCGGAAAAAACGACATAATTTCGTTTTATCGGCTGACACGAAACAACCTTTGCATAACCGATAGTGACTGCCCGAAGGAGGGACAGATAAACGAAAAGCGGGGACAATCACGGGGAACGGCAAAAAGTAAACGAATAAACAAATACCGCTCTCCCCCGCAAGGGGGGCTTACATTCCCTGCGAAAGGGATAGAAGCAAGATACCATGTATTGCGGATAGCCCGGTCCGCACTGTCAGCGGATTCGCCCAATTCCTTTTGAATTTAACAGAAAAATTCGTTCCTTTGTGATGTAAACTACCGTTTTAAAATAATTGAAAATGAAAATTTTATACGCAGAAGATGACGCGGAAATTCGTCATCTAACGGTAGAAACGCTCACGCGCGGTGGTTTTAATGTTGTTATAGCGAGGGATGGCAATGAAGCTTGGGAAAAATATCTCGGTGGAGAAGAGTATGATTTAATACTTCTCAACAACTATATGCCGGAAAAAACAGGGATGCAAATTTTGGAAGAAATTCGAGAAAGGGGTGATAATATACTCGTGGTCATGCTCACCTCTCTCATCTTTCCCGAAATGCAAACCCTAGCGGACGCGTGCATCGAAAAAAACTGGAACTTTGAAAAATTAACCCGTGACTTAAAATCTATCATTGCCAAAGGGAGAAAACCTATCCCACCGAAAAAGAAAACGTTTTGGGAAAAAATTTTCGGTAAAAAAAAGTAAGGGTGGAAAAATTATATATATCCCGTGATACAAAAATTTCACGGGTATAAAAATATGTCCTCATCTCAACCCTATTTATGTTCAAAATCGACTATTTATTATACATAAATACACAGGTTTATTTCGTTCTTATTTTTTGTCAATTCCGATCAATCTCTTTTATAAACCAACTTTTTCCCTTTAAACACGTGAGATGAGTAATTATCCATAAAGATTTATGTTATCTACAAACACGATAGACAAACCTAAATATATAAACTTAAATTATCATAACAAGAAATTGCAAACAAAATATCATTCAACATATCAATCTACAAAAATATTGCTATGCAGCATTTAAGTCATTTGGTACATTCAAAATGAATTTCAAAAAAAATATCACAACAAAAAAATCATCTTTACATAAATTGCTTTGATTTACAAAAAAAATGTCATACCTTTAACAAACTAATGTGAGAAGGGACGCGTTACTTTTTAGGTTAGAATTGTAAAACCTTAAAAAAAATCGAACATGAAAAGATTAGTTTTAATCAGCTTGTTGGCGTGCGTGAGCGTATGTTTCGCTTTCACGAACGCATCAGCCCCGGCTTACTCTCGGACAGTAGCGGGGACGGTTTATGATTCTCAGGATTTGACGCAGCTCAGTGGGATTGAAGTTTCTGAAATTGTTGCAGGAAAAGTCATGCAAACAATCCAGACAGACGGTGACGGGCATTTCTCGTTAACCGCAAGTAGCTCAAAAACGACTATCGTGTTCAGTGATCCTTACGGGGATTATCAAAGTCGTACCATGAGCCTCGACACGGACAAACAAGATTGCTCAAATCTATCAGTTCCCCTTGATCAAAATTAAATCAAGAGAGAAGTTTTACTATTTCTAAGAAAAAAGGAAAGAATGTGAAGAGAATGTGCGTGGACGGGTAGCTAACCGTCCACGTTTTTTATGCTTCATTTCCCGCTTCCCCCGGCGTAACTTTACTTTCTTTTTCTTTTAACAAATTAAGATAACTATTCAAAATTTCCTTCGTCTGTTTATAAGCTTGTTCCGTGTCAAGACCAGTGAACAGGATTATATCATGACTATAAATATCATCTAACATATCATATTGTAGCAACAACTCTACCATTTCTTTGCCCGAACGTTCCCATACTGCATTAAACAATCCCAAAACCAATTCACTTTTTCCAAGTTGCGCACGATACAACTTCCCGTAGTAATCCTTTTTCTTTTCCGAAACATCAAACTCATTGAAAGTTTTCATCGTGTAGTACATATTCCTAAAATACTGTCCTAGCAAATGCCCGTCTTCTGTGTAAATTTGCTTGTACACCTCCGCTAAAGCTTTTCGTCTATCATCAACACTCAATGATTTCACGTAATCAGCAATCCATTTTTCCCAATCATTGAACTGATCCTCATATTCAAAGAGAGTTAAAGCATCGTGATAATCTTTAATTAAAATTTCAATCACAGCTTTAGCAGGATTATATGACCTAAAATTAAAATCAATACATTTTCTAGTCCTTTCTACAAGTATCCGAGCCCGATCCATTGATTTTTTATCTTCTTGTTTGATTTTTTGTATTGCCAAATGTATCAATAGATATTTGTTTGCTTTATCAGCAAAAAATTTGAACGCCTCGTAACCTGATTTACCGTTTACCACCACTGCATCCACTTTTTTTAAATGTAAATCCAGTAATTTAAAGAAAGTATCACTTTGTTGCGCTTTTGCACTTTCATGTCTAGTCACCAAAATACCTGTCGTTGCAACTATAAAAGCAAGAGAACCCGACACCGCCCCCATAATGGTCCCAAAAGTACTCCATTCTATCAGTTCCGTGGAAATTCCCCCGTCAAACGTGGTGAAATAATAATATAAAGGTATTAACGACGCAATAAAAATTATAACAATCAAAGCATAAAGCACATAAATAATCTTCATAATTTTCTACATTATAAATATATTTACAAATATAGACAAAAAGAGATGACAAATGAAAGCCCTCTTGGATTAGAGAGCAGAAAGGTATTTAGAATTTTTATCAATAAAAGGTTGATCGGGAAAAAAATCCTTGATCGAACAACCTAACACTACTGCTAACGCATTTAGATGATTAATATTATATTTGTCTTTTCCTTTTAAACTTTCCACTCGACCAATTAACCCCATATCACAAGCAATATCCAGAGAGAGTTCCCTTTGACTCTTCCCTAGCTCGATTCGTTTTTCACGAACTCGATCAATGATATATTGCTCTATGGTCGTTCGCATCCTTTTATTTTAACAAGTAAAGGAAAGAATTTCACCTTAAAAGTTTGTTCGGAAATTTCATAGCATTATATTTGCACCTACTACGCTATCTAAAGACAAATTAGAAAAATTGAAGTATTGCAACCAGAAGTCGAGCGTTTATGCTCGCAAAACAAAGCCGTGTCTTTTTAGGCACGGCTTTACTTTTCTATAAACTCTCTTGTAGGTATCAAGAGAAAAAGTTACCCGTATAATTTTATTTACTCTCCTCCCGCTTTTTCCGTTTCGCAAGATGATCCCGGAATTTCTCTAATCCATTCTCGTCATGAAATGGTAAAGGAAGAAAATCAGCCATACTACAATTCAAGATTCTAGCAAGTTCATTCAAATGATATATATTGTATTTTGTTCTTTTATCGGTTTCCACGTGTCCTACAAACGCGGAACCTGCTGCAAATCCTAACTTAATATCAAGCTGTTCACGTGTTAATCCTTCTCTTTCCCTTATTTCTTTAACTTTTTGTGCTATAAATATATCAATCTTTGTTTTCATGCTATTGTAAAATTTGATAAAGGAAATTTCATCGTGGAAGAATCAGTATGTGCAATTGCACAATTAGATGTTAAAATATTTGGAAGTAATAACCCGAAAATTTACCTTTACCCCACGATAAAGAGAAGTAGCGAACTGGAAACAACTCAAAATAAAAGAAATAAAAACACAAAGAATAAGAGTCCCCACCCAAAACAATAAAAGATCAACGTGCGTGACGCCATCGGAGAAAGGTGCATCCACTTCCAACGCCCTCATTACCTTGAGGGCGTTAATTTTAAACATGAAATATATTTGCTTTCTTGCCGATAATACTACATGGTAATATCAAACTCGCCCCCTCCCTAAAAAAGTGAAGGATTCTCTCATTTATAAGTACGTGTATATAAAGGTATATTTGATCTGAAAGACGTATAAAACGTCTTGTTTATGAATAGTTGAAACTAAGGTAACAAAACCGCTAAACACAAATTCGTTATGTACAAAGGATATTACTTCTTTTTTGTACTTCTTTTTATATTATTGCGTTGGCGTTTCACAGTTTCTTTTTTCTCTAATTTCTCCCGGCTTTTCTCGTCACGCTCTTTTTCCAATCTTTCATACTTTGTTTTTATTTCCGGATGCAAATTCATATACTCTTCAATCGAGTCACTTTGTACAAACGGATCAGGCATAAAATCAGCCATTCGACACCCCAAAATTTTCGCCGCCTCGTTCAATAAATTGACATTATATTTTTCTTTACACTTAGGATTTTCGATTTGTCTAATGTAAGCTTCCGACAATCTTAACTCTAATGCTAACTTCCTTTTACTATAATTAGCAGCGACTCTATACTCCATTACCTTGTTAATTATATATATTTCAACCTCTGTTGCTTGTAATTTCGTTTCTAGTTTATTCATCTTTAGTTTCATAACAAAAAATTTAGAGTTAAAGGAAATATTTTTATCTATTTATTTGCGTTAGTCATGAACGACTACTATATTTGTATCGTAAACTATCACAAACAAATTAACCTCATAGTGGGTTGTCCAACGCAAAAGCGTTCAAATATTAAGTAACATAACTAGCGTGTAATAACACGTAAAATGTTTAATATTAACAACTAACTATGAGCATATATAACTTCCTTTTAATTTTGCGCGCTCTTAAAACACCCTTGAATCCTCTCAGGGTGTTTTCCTTCATTTTCACAAGAGAAAAGTATGTGCCTCCATGAGAACACCATTATCACCAGAAGATCATCTAAACATGAATAATCAAATAATTTAAAGAACGCACGTTAATACGTGTAAATACAAAACGAGGATTGTCACGTCCGCAAAAACTTAACAATCCTCTCATTAGTTATCTGTTTGACAATTAACTAACAATCAAAGTTATGAAAAAAAAATTGAAAAAGAAAGCACGCATGAGAAAGCTTTCAACAAAACCCAAAACACGAAAAGTTATACTGGTTCACTATTCATTAGTAGCCATTATATCATTCTGCCTAATCTACCTGCCCAATATTATGCTGGCAGGCAACACGAGAGATTCAATACCGGATTATCCCGTGAAAGGAAAGGTCATGGATGAAAAAGGCGAACCACTTCCGGGTGTTACAATTTTACTGGATAGTACGCGAATAGGTACTGTCACGGGTGTTGACGGGGCATTTTCTTTCAGACTACCCAAGGCAAAAGGGGTGTTAGTATTCTCTTTTATCGGGTATGAAAATGCCAAGAAGAACTTCGTAAGCGGTCAGACACTGATCGTGACACTAAAGGAAAAAATCTCGAAACTGGACGAAGTAACCGTAATCGCCTATGGAACACAAAACAAAAGAGAAGTTATAGGTGCGATGTCAACAGTCAAGGCAAATGAAATAAAGGATATTCCATCACCTTCACTTGCCAATTTGCTACAAGGACGAGTCGCGGGTATGAACGTCACGAACATGACTGGCGCGCCGGGTGGCGGGGGAACATCAATCACGATCCGGGGATTTAACAGTTTATCCATCGAGAACACCCGGAGAGGTAGCGAACCCCTGTGGGTGGTGGATGGTGTACCCTTGCTATCGTTTACCTCTCCCATTACAGGTTCAAACACGTTAGCCGATATTGATCCCTCCACCATCGAGAGCGTGCAAGTGTTGAAAGACGCGGCTTCCGCTTCTATTTACGGTTCTCGCGCAGCGAACGGGGTTATTCTCGTTACTACCAAAAAAGGACGCTTGAATCAAAGTGCTAAATTCAGCATCAACGTGTCGCAAACGTATTCTTTCAACCCTAAACTTCCCGAATTAACGGGTGGAAAGGCTGAAAGAAGACTTCGTTTAGCTGCGTTGAACAATTTCGCGCAAGCGTATTACGACCACGAAACAAACACGTACAAATACGTTGATAATTATTATGAATCTTATAATGAAGGGTTACATTACAATTACTTTTGGAATCAAGGTTATGGCACGAACGTGCCGATCTATCAAGACAGCTTGAACCCGTTCTATAACAATTCCACGAACCTTTTCAAGTACTACTTTAGAACGGGAAAAGTCACGGATGCGAATATACAGTTAAGTAAAGGATACAGTACTTTTTCTTACAATATAGGTTTAGGTTATTACACTGAAAAGGGTGTTTTAAAAAACACGGGCTTTAACCGGGTAAATCTGATTGGTAATTTCAACTTGCGCCCGTTTGACAGGTTGGAAGCTAATTTCAGGATGTACATTGCCCGAACGGGACGAGATCGCTCGTCATACGATATGCTTGTTAATGGGTTCTCCACTGGCACGGAGTTAGAACAAATCCCGTCACAATTGCTAGAATATTCTACCGTGTTCCCCGGTCCCGGCACTAAAGCTTTTCAAGAAGCGATCAAACGATATGACGAGATCAAGGAGAAAAGCGAAGCTTACAGGCTTAGAGGTTCTTTCGACCTAAGTTACAAGATAGTGAAAGGTTTAACGCTAAAATCTTCCGTTGCCGCAGATATGTCCCTTCAATATCAAAACTTGTTCATGCCTTCCAACTTGGACGAATATAACGAAACCTATTCCAACGGGCAGCATCAACGAACGCTAATGCTTCTGAATGAAAATCTAATCACGTACAAGTATAGGTTTCACGACAAACACAACATTGATCTACTAGCGGGCTTATCTTACCAAATGGATCAGAAAGACGATATTGGAGGATGGGGAAAAGCCGCACCGTCTAACTTGATCCAGTATGTACCGTGGGCGGGTAACGCGTACGATACCGAGAACAAGCGACAACTGAAAGATTTCATGACAAGCATGGAGCGAAGCACGCTCATGGGAATTTTCGGAAGGGTAAATTATAATTACTTGCAAAAGTACCTTTTCTCGTTCACGATCAGGCGAGATGGAAGTTCCAAATTCGGGAAAAACGTGCGGTGGGGGAGTTTCCCGTCGGTCGCTCTAGGCTGGACTATATCCGATGAAAAATTCATGGATTGGAGCCACGGGGTGTTGAATTATTGTAAGTTCCGTGCTAGTTGGGGAAAATCCGGACGACAATTCGATCAACCCTATATCGCGCTCGGTCTGCTAGAGGCTAATAATCCATTTCTAGGTTATCCCACGGTAACCCCTGACTTTGGTTTAGGATTAATAAACCAAGGCTTAACCTGGGAGAAAACAGATCAATACGATCTAGGTGTTGATATGGATTTATTTAATCACCGCCTTGGCGTGACACTGGACTATTATTACAGGTACACGGATAAACTATTATACCTTATTGTTCTGCCGGGTAACTATTCCGGTTATATGCAGCAATGGCAAAATGCCTATTGTATCAGTAATCAAGGCGTGGAGTTGGCTATTAAATGGAACGTCTTGCGGTGTGGACATTTTAACTGGAACTTGGAGTTTAACATCGCCCGGAACTGGAACAGGCTAGAAAAAAGTCAAGACGAGAGAGATTTTACAAATTACGATTCCCCCGATAACCTGAATATCATCGGCAAACCCTTAAACGGGATTTACGCCTATCAAACCGCGGGATATTATCAAGACGATAAAGACGTGCCACGTAATTTTATCGCGGGAGAGGATACCCCCCTCGGAACGGGGCAACAATTCTATCGTGCCGGGGATCGAGTCATACTTGACAACAACGGGGACGGGCGAATCAATTATGAAGACCGGGTTTTCTGTGGTTCCCCGCTTCCTCTCGCATCAGGCGGTATTATCAACACGTTAAATTTTAAAGGATTTGACGTGAATATCCTTTTCAATTACGTGATTGGAAGACATATTTTAAATAAAGGCACGGGCGCATCCGTGGGAACCTCTTTAGGTATGAGCCCGGAAGAAATGGCCAAACCCGTTTTCGCGGACATAAAGAACATTTCATTCTGGCAAAAAAAAGGAGATAACACTGATTATCCCGTGAATAGACTAGAAGCAGGATTAAATAATTTTGGAACTGCAATTGCAGCCAACGTTCAAAACGTGAGCTATATCAAGTTGAAAACATTGACGATAGGCTACACCTTACCCAAAAACGTGAAAAAATTTATAGGATTTGGTGTACGGGTATTTGCAACGGGTGAAAACCTTTTCACAATCACGAATTATAAAGGAGCCGATCCCGAAAGTGTGGATACCGTGACTGGTATCGACGGGCTTGGAAATTATCCCTTGTCAACACGACTAACATTTGGATTAACCTTAAATCTATAAATATGAAATCAATTTTTTATATATTCATCCCGTTCGTGTTAATCTTGAACTCCTGTTCTGATAGCTTTCTAACAGAAGAACCGGAAATTTCAGTCACGAACAATAATTTTTGGAAAACCGATCAAGACTTCCAAGCCGCGACAATGGGTTTACATTCGCTTTTTAGAGCCGCACAAGGTAATGTTATGGTACAATACCGGGATCGAGGACTAATATTTGATAACCTCGCGACTTGGCAAAACCCGTGTAATAATGAGCTTTCTCGTTCATGGAGTATGACGAATGGCAACTTGGACTGGCGACCGGAGTACAGGGTTATCACTTTCGCGAATGAAATTATTTATAACCTGAAAAAAGGGAACCTCGCGCAAGAAAGGTATAATTACTACATGGGGCAAGCCCTCGTGCTAAGGGCTTACATGTACTTTTACGTGCTCCGGGTATGGGGGGACGCTCCCTTGATTTTAAATTCAGAGGACACGGGGGAAATAGGACGGACAGCGTGGCAAGAGATCGCCGGGCAATGTATAACAGATTTGCGGGAAGCGGCAAAATTGTTACCTCACGCGGACGCCCTGAAAGACGTGAATGGCGAAACGATCACGAGTAAACAAATTGCCTCACGGGGGACGGCTCACGCTATACTGGCTCACCTTTACGCGTGGAAAGCGACACTAAATAAAGAACCGGAACTGAATCAACTCGCGATAGCGGAGTGCGACACGGTATTATCTTACAAGTATTATCAATTAGCAAGAAATATTCATGAGGTTTGCGAAACCGTGATGTTTGGTAATAGCAGCGAGGGCATTTTTGAACTGGATTACAGGGATAACGATTTCGATTTCGTGACATCCGGTTCACGTTTAGCAGGTTTTTGTCAATCGTTTCCAATCGTTCCCCTTGCGACCCCACAAACCACACGAAGGAATCTAAGGATAAATAATAAAACCGTTTACGCGCTTTACCCGGACGCGAACGATGATCGTAGAAAAGAATACTTCTATGACCTTGATTATTATAACTCGTTAAGCACCTCGATCACACAAGGAGCGGCATACATTCAAAAGCTACGTCATTATAGCAAATACACGGATGGAACGCAGGTAGGACGTATAAAAAGTTACCTTGATAACGAGATCATCATTCGTCTTGCCGACATCATTTTGTTGCGCGCGGAATTGAAAGAGAAAACAGGGGATCGGACAGGTGCGGAAACTGATTTGAATGTTATCCGTCAAAGAGCCAATACTAACGTTTACGATGAAAACGAAGGTAGTCTAAAAGAAGCTATTCAAAACGAGAGGGACAGGGAATTATTTCTTGAAGGTATTAACACAAGATTTTTTGATATGGTTAGAAACGGTATGTTCCGGGAGAAACTGAGAGGCAAATTTAAAACCCTGACCGATCAAGACGTGGCGGATGGGGCTTTGTTTGTTCCCGTCGGTTCTATGGCGTTTAGCAATAACACCCGTATGATTCAAACAACATACTGGAAAAGAAACGGTTATCCACATAAATAATAAAGCTATGAAAAACGTATTACTGATATTAACTATTACCTTGCTAATGGTATGTTGTGATAAAGACAATTATATTGATTCCGGCACGCACGAGCAAAAGCACGACTGCACGGTTTGGGAATATTTTCATACCGACCACGCGAATTGGGATTCTCTGATCGTGATGATCAAACACGCGGGTATGATAAAATATTTTGACGGGACGAACAAAGACGAGATTACTATTTTCGCCCCGACCAATCATTCAATCAACCAATATTTATTTCAAACACTCGATGATAACGAGGAACGTTTGTACGAGAAGGTTGCGGACATCCCTGCTGACGAGTGTCGAGAAATGTTACTCTCGTATATGATACACGGGAAAAAGTTCTTACAAGACTTCGATTACGAGGTAAAAGGCACACAGACTGGAGGAACAATGGAACGAACGTTATCAGGTATCCAATTAAGGGTGTACCGGATCACGTCCTCATTTAGTGGTATTTCTGACATTGGTGCGGAAAAATTAGCGTTCCAAGCCCCGGAAGGTTATATCGGCACGGTTGCATCGTGCAATATAGAAATGAATAACGGCGTGGTACACTCGCTTGATGCGACCTGTATGTTTACAACACTATAAACCTCAAACTATGAAAACAATTATATTATCATTATTCATTCTTCTTTTGGTTATCGGTTGTCAAAAAGATATTGCAATCGGGTATTTGAACGTGACAAATGCCATGTACTCGCCCGATTCGCTTGTCGTGAAAGCAAAATTGGACGAGGAAGAAGACGCGTATCAAATCGAACACAAGATACCGTGGCAATCCAACGAGATCGACGGCGTGGAAGGGACATTACCTATTTACTTTCAGATATGGGGTATTAACGGGGGACAACCGGAAATCATGAATCAATTTTCAATAAAACCGACAGGAGTGATCGAACTCCCGTATAATCATACAGTTCCAAGTGGTCGGTATATTATAGACGTGAAAGTCGGAAACAGAGATCATGGTTACACGATTGATTCAGCTTTCACGGTTATTATAAAGTAATGAACGAGGATCACGCTATTTTGCCAAGACTTGAAAAATAATTTAGTATTTTTTTTGTTTATGAGATAATTATTTATCATCTTTGCAACAACAGAACGCAATACGTTCAGTTTTTATTGATAGCGTGCAATTATGCACTGTGGGCGAAATCTAGCAACTTTTCGATAGGATCACGGTGATTGCAACGCTTCGAACCTGATTACGTATAGTAATATATATAGTCGGGTCGAGGCTTGCTTTTCGTATCCTAAGGTTTGCTAGACCTTCGCCACGAAGAGCAGCCCGGTCCGATTTTATAAATCTCCCGGATTGCTAAAATACAGCACCGGGATTTTTTATTCCGGTGCTAACAAGAAAGCAGCCGGAAACGCACAGGGGAGCCACGTTCATCTTCTCACATTAGTAGTTTGAATCCCACCCGGCTGTTTTCTTTAAAAATAGGATTGATCGGTTAAATACTTGAGCGCGGGGTATTTGAACTTAGGACAACTTGATCTGATGAATGAAATTGATAGTTTACAAAAGTTAGATCAAAAACAGAGGGGGAACCCGCGCCCCCTCTTTTAAGATACTTAACAGCGAGAGAATCTGTTAACTCCTTCTCGCTTTAAGTCCGGAAACCGCCTCTTCTCCTAGAGGCGGTTTCATTTGTCATGGATAAAGGTAATCTTTTCCTAAATATTTCTTGCCATCTTCTTCTTGAATAAATCTTATGAGACGTCTTTCTGTTTCATGCTCATTTTTACTGAACATGATTGTTAATGTTTCATAGATTTTTAATGATAGTGGTTGTAAAGTTTACAACGGTAATTTTACGGGAGTAAAATCAAATATAAAAAAACAAGTAATAATATAAGTGAGTTAAAAGAACTCACGTGAGCCTTTACGGGTGAGCTGTAACAATCCATATCAACGCAAAAGGCGACTACTTTTGTAATCGCCTCTGGTGATCCGCATGGATCTTTAACCCATCCGTCTCACCATCTTAAATATCAACATGTTATATATCATCACCCAGTGAGAAGGGGTACGATTGGGATACTGACTTTTTTAAGGGTTTTTATCCGCATTTGGCGGATGTCTGTCTCCATTTATCTTGGGTTCAAAAGTCCGTATTCGTTTTGAATCATACAAGTGTTTGATTATTAATCTTTCAACTTAGGCACAAGATGCAAGCTATATATACATATATATCCTTGCAGCTAACAATTTTGGACTAATAAATATATTCTAAACCAAATATTACTTAAAGTATATGCGGTTACAGTGTTTTATTTCGGTAATCGTTCCTTTTTACCCATTGTCTTTTATACTTTTGTACAGCGATATAATTACTAATTCATAATATCAATGGAAATATCAACCATCGAAGCATTGCAGAAGGGCGATCATAAGGCTTTCGAAGAAGTATTTTTAGCTTATTCCGATAAGGTAAAATATCTCTTGACGGGGCTTTTAAGGTCAGAAAGTAATGCTGAAGAACTGGCACAGGATATTTTCATGAGACTGTGGATGAACCATACATCTATAGACCCAAACAAGGCATTTAGTACCTATCTATACACCACTACAAGGAATACAGCTTTAAATTTTCTAAAGGTGTCACCTACTACATAAATTTTTCCTTTAACTGAATGGGAACATTGTCTTTTCAAAGGTTCGGGACTGGTACAGGGCAAATTATTATTTATGAAATACTACCCGCAGGTGTAGAGATTTCTAAAAAATAATTTGAACAGTAACAGGCACGGATATACCTTTGATAATGTTCCAATCAGTTTCAGGGGAAATTTTTCTCTTGTTTGAGAGGATAGAAACAAAAGCCATTAGGCTTTTTGTATTGGGTAATGAGAGAGTAAAAAAGGGCTTAGATAAGCCCCTCATCCGTAAAGCTGTAATCACTTTCTTCTGTTAGGAGGATATGGTATAACAGGCGCAAATCCAAGACCTTGCAGACTTCTTTTATTTTTGAGGTAATTTGTTTGTCCGGTTCACTCGGATGCAGATTGCCCGATGGATGGTTATGTGAAAGGATAATCCCCGAAACATGAGCCCCCATGGCTATACTTTAGAAATAAGAGAAATGCCTCAAACTTTATTAGCACGGTTCAGGAATAGTATATAGTTTTCTTCATACTGTTCTATATATTCCGTATAGAACGGTTTCAAATGGGAATAGGAAGATTGAGAAGTTAAGATTTTTACCCTTTCGGATACTTCTACATTGTCTTTATAGGAAATAGTGATTTCCAGTATAGTAAATTTTGTTGTTCTCATGATTACTGAATTTTAAATTAAAAAATAAGAAATTTTGCCAGACACTCACAGTTTGGCGGGGACTTCAACCTAATTTTTTCAGAAAATACGCCCATAGTCCTGACCCGTTTTCTGTTCCACTTTCGCCGCCCGTTCTTGTTGGTGGTACTGGCACTATTTAGACGTAAGCATGAAGTCGAAATTTTTATTCACGGTATTGCATTGGACGATGTGCGTGATCTTCGTGCTGGGTTCTTCGCCGGGATATGCCTTCTTATCCATGTTTTTACCAATACGCCCTGATCTTTCTTTAAGCTGTACTGCTGATCTTGTGAGAGTTCGACGCTTTTGAGTTTTTGAGGAATTTGGATTTTTGAAAGTGGAACAGCTTCCACACGGTTAGTGAGGACATAAGTGTCAGGATTCTCTCGCCGCAAGGTGTCATTTCTAATTCAAAGACATGTCTGTCGTGTTTGGTAGTGGTGAGTTACATTTGCTCGTTGTAGGGTAGCTAAACAACAGGTCTGTTTGTTTACTACTGGCGACTTGTGGTACCGATTGGGCAGCGAATGAGGTTGAAGCAAAAATAGGAACACGTTTCTTGTCCAGTTCAAATAAACATCTTATCTTTGGACAAAATTTGTCCAGATTGAATATGTCAACAAAAACTATAGAAACATTTGGAGAGAAGATTCGAAGACTTAGAGAACAAGCGGATATGCCATTACGGAAATTATCTGCATTGTTAGATATTGATCAATCTACATTAAGTAAAATTGAACGAGGAGAACGCTCTATAAAAAAAGACCAGATTTTGGTTCTAGCTGATATTCTAAATGTGGATCGAAGAGAGCTTGTGACTCTGTGGCTAACAGATCAAGTTTACGAATTAATAAACAGTGAAGGCGAGAATGCTATTAATGTGCTAGAAATTGCCAAAACGAGGTTGAAAAATAGAAAATAATGAAAAAGCAACATACTTTAAATATAGAAGAGATAAAGCAACTTTATAATACTCCACTTCCTTCAAGTAGAAGCGGAGCATTATATAATGCATTTTCGTATCCCACTAAAATATCACCAGAGGCAATAGGTATGTTTATAGCATGCCATACAAATGTTGGCGATACTGTATTGGATTCATTTGCTGGTAGTGGAACAACAGGGTTAGCCACAAAACTTTGTGATAATCCGACTCCTTATATGATAGAAACAGCAGCTAAAATGCAATTAAATCCTAAATGGGGGAAAAGGAAGGCTATTTTATATGAATTGAGTACTTTAGGGGCTTTTGTCAGTGAGGCTATGAATAATCCTCCTTCTTCCAAGGAATTCGCTAAGTATGCTAAGAAGTTATTGGATAAAGCAGAAAAAGAATTAGGATACCTTTATACTACTTATGATAATAAGAATAATATAGGAAAAATAAGGCATGTGATATGGTCGGATGTTTTGATTTGTCCTATTTGTAAAAAAGAATTAACATTCTGGCAAACGGCAGTACAGCATACTCCTCTTAAAATATTGTCTAATTTTAAGTGTCCTTATTGTAAGCACACAGAAGCTTTTAGTAAAATCCCTAGAGCAACCGAAGATGTAATGGATGAGGTTTTAAAGATAAAACATACCATAAAAAAAAGAGTTCCTGTACGTATTTATGGGAAAACAGGAAAAGAAACATGGTATAAAGATATTACTGACAGCGACATAAAATCTCTAGAGGAAAAATTAGAAAAAATCGAGTTGACTGATTTTCCAACATTTGAATTGAAATGGGGAGATTTATACCGCAAAGGATATCATCAAGGGATTACTCACCTACATCATTTGTATACAAAAAGGAATGCAATTATATTTGCCTCTTTGTGGAAAAGAATAAACTTATATCCCGAGAAATATCAAAATGCACTTAAATTATTATTACTTAGTTATAATGCTTCACATTCAACATTGATGACTCGTGTCGTTGTTAAAAGTAATAACAATGATTTTGTAATAACAGGGGCACAATCAGGAGTTTTGTACATCAGTAGCCTGCCTGTTGAAAAAAACATAATAGAGGGTGTTAGACGAAAAATTAAGACATTACAACAAGCTTTCACTCTAATTGAACATAGTAAGAGTGAAGTTGAAGTAAAGAACATGAGTAGTACTACACTACTGGAACCGACACAATCTGTTGATTATGTTTTTACGGATCCTCCATTCGGAGATTACATTCCGTATTCTGAAATAAATCAAATTAATGAAGCGTGGTTAGGTTCTATCACAGATCAAACCAATGAAGCTATTATAAATGGATCTCAGAATAAAGGAATCTCTGAGTATAGGGATTTGATGACATGCGTTTTTTCCGAAATTAATCGGGTATTGAAAGATAATGCCGCTATGAGTTTGGTTTTTCATTCGGCTAAGGCTGAAATCTGGAAAGCTTTAATTGAATCATATCAAAATGCGAGCTTAAAGGTATGCACCTCAAGTATTTTAAATAAGGTTCAAGGGAGTTTTAAACAAGTGACATCAACAGTTAAAGTCCAAGGCGATCCTTTATTATTATTGGTAAAGACAAATGAGAAAATTGATATTCAAAAAAATGGTACATTATTAATAGAGGATATAATTAAAAAAGCTTTTGATGAATTTACGGATATTGAAGAAAGAAAGCCGGAAAGAATATATTCTCGATATATAAATGCTTGCTTAGAACTTGGGTATCCTGTTAAATATGATGCGAATGAGTTTTACGATATTGTGAAATTGGAATTGGAAAAGCAAATAATTTCTCATTTATAGTAAAGATAAAAGATGGAGTTAAGCAGTATCAAAACAAAGAAAGAATTAGGGCAATTTTTCTCAGGAAATGCAATTGCTAAACTTCTGTCTTGTCTTGCCGAAAGTTATACCGCCAATAATATTATTGATCCAATGTGTGGTATTGGTGATTTGTTATTAGGTATAAATACCAATGGTTGTCCTAGACCAAATCTGACAGGAGTAGAGATTGATAAATCTATCTTTGAAATAGCCCAAAAGAGGGCTTCTAGTTCTATTAATAATTTGATTAATGGAAATATTTTTGACCCTAAAGTAATTAAATCCTTATCTTCAGAAGGCTATGATTTAGTCATAACGAATCCGCCTTATATAAGATATCAGGAACTTAAAGAAGGGAAATGCAATGACAACTTTAGTTCCGCTCAAATACGCAAGTATTTAATAAAGCATTTAGAGCACTTTAAGCAGATAGATAAAGAAGAAAAAATATTCTTAGAGAAAGTAATAATGCATTATTCAGGATTATCTGACATTGCTGTCCCTGCTTGGATTTTATGCTCCATGATGGTTAAAAGGGGAGGGACTCTTGCAATGGTAGTTCCTGAAGCCTGGTTAAGTAGAAATTACGCTCTCATTATTAAATATCTTTTATTATCACTCTTTAAAATAGAATACATTATTGAGGATGCAAACTCTACTTGGTTTTCACCAGCTCAAATAAAAACAACCTTAATTGTTGCTAAAAGAATCAGCAAACAACCAATTCAAGCATGGACTGATAATGATTTTTTTATATATGCATCTATATACAAAACAGCAAATAGTGTTGACAGTTTGATAGGAAATATGTTTCCTAATAGTATATTTCCTGAGCAAAAATTCATTCATTTTCTAAAAGAAGGAAAGTCTATTAATGGATTTATTGATAATACTACCGTTTCTTTGAAAAAATTCTCCAAAGAACTTATCTCGACAAGTAAACGTCAAAAAGGATTCATTTATGCCGAAGAAAACAATTCAAAACTTTTCATAGAAGAAGGAAAAGATATTAAATCCACTTCTTCTTTAAAGGATTGGTTTGGTTCGAAAAGAATAAAATTTTCTTTTCTTGAAGATATGGGAGTTAATGTGGGTCAGGGATTAAGAACTGGTGCAAACTTCTTTTTTTATTTAGATTCTGAAAATTGGTCTACGAATGAAATCAAACTATTTCCAGATAAAAAATACAATATAGATCCATTTGTGGTCGATAAAAAATATACAAAATTTGTTGTGAGAAAACAAACAGAATTAGACGATTCTTATTCGGTAAATAGTTTTAAAATAAATGGAGTTGTACTAGCCTTACAAAATTATGCAATTCCTGAAGATGCAAAATATGCGATTGGATGTAATTCGAAACTAAAGCATAAATACAAAGAATTGCCTATTGCATTAATCCAATATATTAGAAAAGCATCAACTATAATTATAAAAGAGCGAGACAATAAAAAGATTAATGAATTATCCGCAGTGAAGCCTAATATAAAAAAATGGAATGAAAAAAAGCCGGATGACCCTCCTCGGTTCTGGTACATGTTGCCTGATTTTTCTAAACGACATTCTCCAGAATTGTTTGTTCCCCGAATTAATAATAATGGTGTAAAAGTAAGGATGAATAACAAACACTTTCTTATAGATGCAAATTTTTCTACAATCTGGACTAATGTAAAATTGTCTAAGTTTGATAAATATGGTTTGTTATCCTTATTGAACAGTACACTGTTTTTAACTTTAGTCGAAGAGCATGGAACTGTTATGGGTGGAGGTGCTCTCAAATTAGAAGCGACACAAATAAAGTCCATACCATTGCCTCACTTAAGTCAGGATACCATTTCTGTATTGAATCGTTATGGTAAGATTCTTAGTGATTCATCAGATGAATCAAAGGATATTATAGAAAAGATAGATAGAGTCATTATAATTGATCTTTTTGGAAAAAATATTTCTGTAGAAGAGAAAATAATGCACTTGTCATCCATAAGAGATAACCTTATAAATAAAAGAAGTAAATTATGAATACCACTGTAAATATATCCGCTGCTAAAAAATGTTTGGCTGATAGTGTCCAGCTCATTAGCGAAAAGAAAAACGAACAAGTTATTCGTGATAGTTTTACTTCACATTTACGTCAAATATTCACGGATATGCCCAACTGGGTAACACGACATATACAAAATAGTGAATCCGCCGTAAAAATAAATAAAGGAACTAAAGTAAGTACTGGATTTATAGATAATTTGGTGGATCTTGTTGCTATTGAGTATGAAGGTGATTTGACAATAAGGTCTAAGTTTGACACCGGATTTAATCAAGTCAAGGATTATTGTGCTGCCCTCGTTAATCGTGGTAATGATTCGGATTTAGTTATAGGGATACTGTCTGATACTGTTCGTTGGTACACTTATACGATTGAAATAGACCAAACCGCAGTGATGCCCTATAATAGAGATAATGTTATCTTAAATCAGATCGATTTCATCGATTGTTCTCGAGCAGATGATAAAGCATCTAATGATTTAATAATTTTTCTTCAAAAATATCTCGGTCGTATTGGAGCACGTCCTGTTTCAGCTTATTCTATTGCAAAGGACTTAGGATTTGAAAGTCAATTTTGTTCTATCTATTTATCTTCACTCGAAAAAATCATAAATGGGGCATTTAAGGATAGTCCGAAATATGCAGAATTAGTTTCTAGTCTATGGTGTAGCTTTGTGAGCTACTTACGAGAGGAAGGGCATTCGAAATATTTTGATATAAAAACATATATTGACGAATACTATATTCTTACTTTAGGAAAACTGATTTGTGCAAATTATATTGAGAAGAGGGCTTTGAACTCAGATGAAAATGAACTTTTAGACATTATTTCTGGACGCTATTTTGAGAATAAAGGATTGATAAATTTTATTGAATACGATTATTTTGGCTGGATCAATTCTTCGCCTATTGCAGACAAGATTGCTCCTATTGCTCAATTAATACAACAAGATTTATTAGTATATAATTTTGCATCAGATCCAGACGAAGATTTATTTGGCAAGTTAATGGCTCAGTTAGCTAATCGTTCTCAACGACTGCTATTAGGTCAGGAATGGACACCAAGTTGGTTATCACATAAGCTAGTTCATCATGTCATAGATAGTATTCCGTCGAATGAACCTATTCGTTTACTGGACATGTGTTGCGGCTCAGGATCTATGATTGTTGAGTCACTCAAAATTATAAAAAATAGGATTAAGGAAAATATAGATATTCACGGTCAGGAGGAAAGAATCAATCTCTTAGTACAATCAATCACAGGTTTTGATATTGATCCATTAGCTGTTATGCTGTCAAAAATCAACTGGCTTCTCGTCACAATGGATTGGATTAGGCCTCTTGGTACATTTAATATTTCCATACCCATATACCATGCGGATTCTTTGTTTGCAATAACTCCTATATCGAATAATATAGTAAGTGAAACGAATGCGTATATTCTAAAAATCGCAGAATTTTCGGTTGAACTGCCAGTTTTTTTAATAGCTCCTCAATATCGGGAATTCTTTGATAGTTTAATCTCTATTGCTTATAAATTAGCTCTAAGTAATAATTCGTCTTCAATTGATTTGTATATTGAAAAAGATGAGTTATTAATTCATATTCAGGATATTATAAGCAATTTGGCTCAAGATATTACTCCTGAACAGATTGAAATGATATTAGAGTTCCTAAAGCAATTCATAAGCAAAATTGATATACTTAATCGAGATGGTCGGAATGGAATATGGTCATATATTTTAAGAAATAGTTTTAGACCCGGTTTAGTTCTAGGACAATTTAATGGTCTTGTATCTAATCCCCCTTGGCTTGCGCTAAGTAAGGTTGCAGATAATCCTTATCATGTGGTTCTAAAAAGAAAGGCTGAAGAATTTGGTATAAAGCCAGAAGGTTCTTCTCATTTGCATATCGAACTAGCCACCATTTTTTTACTTCATGCAGTTCGCCAATATTTAACTGCGGGAGCTCAGATAGGTTGTATAGTTCCCGATACCGTTTTAAATGGACATCATCATAACCCTTTTAGAAAATCAAAATTTCTAACATCTAAAATTTCTGTTCCATTCAAAGTAAATGAAATATGGAAGATTGATGGTTTCGTTTTTAAAAATAAGGCAGCAATATTGTTTGGGAAGAAACAACAACCTGATGCAAATCCTTCTATTTCTATACCGGGATGTATCATTTATGAGAATCAGTCTTCGACTGAAATAACTTTCTATAAAAACACCCAAGGTAATAGAACAGCTTGGGGTGAGAGACTTATTACTGGAGAGGAAGGGTTTTATAACCCTGGATCTTTTCGTCAAGGAGCTGATATTATGCCTCGAAATCTTCTGTTTTATGAGGTTTCGCCTTGTGAGAATAGAAATAATGTATCTATTAAATCTATCAATCCTATTACCAGTAATATTGCTTATATTGTTAGGGATGCTAAAAAATTTAAAGAATTTCATTTATCTAGTAGAATAGTAAAGAGGGATTTAATATATGATGTAATAACTTCAAATTTATTAACTCCATACTGTATCTCTCCATTTCAACAAGTGTTTCTCCCCATTAAAAAAGAAGGTGGTAAATGGACTAAACTATCCAACAGAGAGATTATATCCAAAGGAGCAATTGTTCAAAACGCTTTTGAAGCGATATTTAAAACAATTGATCCTATTAATGGGAACGTTGATTCATTATTCTCACTATTAGATGTCAGAGGGAAACTTTCTCAGCAAGTTCTTCCATCTACCGGATTTATTGTAATGACTGGTGCAGGTGGGAAAAATGTATGTGCGGCATATCTTAATTTAGACGATGAAAATGTTGTCACAGACAGGTTAATTATTGACCAAACAATATATTGGACACATGTAGATACTGAAGAAGAGGCAATTTACTTGACGGGACTTTTTAATAGTGAAGCCATAAATGGAATTATTCAAGAGTTTCAGCCACGAGGTGCTTTTGGAGAGAGACATATACATACACTTCCATTTGGAGTTACCCCTCCTTATGATTCAAGCCAAATAGCCCATCAAGATGTTGTGGAAAAGACTTGGAGTTTGGTTTCGGAATACCATGAATTACTATTAAATTCAGATGTCAAGGAATTGCTTAATCCTAATACAAGCGCTCTGACAAAAAGAAGAAGAACATTAGCTTCATACATCAAACGTTTACCTTCATATCAAGAATACGAAGAAGCATGTAGAGCCTTGTATGGGTTATAAAGGGGAGTACAAAACGCCCAAACATAGAAATCGGGGTAGTTTTGTAAACAAGAGAGTTTTGAATACATCCTCTTCTACTTATTTTGTAGATGTAGAGTTTTTTGGAAAACCGGGATGGTTTAGATTTGGTATTTGTCCGCACTGAACTGTAACTTTACTAAAATTTATAATTTAGATACATTACTTTAGGGAACTAAAAAAAGGGTATCACTGGTGACACCCCTTAGACAACTGAATACCTTAGCCTGCTATTCGTCATAGGTTCTATATCCTATCGGCTTGCGTGGCTTCGGTTCAGGTTTACTTAGTATTGGATCAGAGCTTGGTAAACTTCGCTGAATTATGCATCTGTGCTTTCTTCCAGTTCTTCAATACGCTTTAGTAGTTCCTGATAGCCTGTTATCATTTGACGCAAGGCTACAAATGCCCGCATGATAGAAATATTCATCTGTATGGCAATAGGGCTACGTAACACACCCGATAAAGCGGCTACACCTTCCTGCGTGAAAACATAAGGCAAATACTTGGTATGTTTACCACGTTTTGAACTGGCAGCTTCTTCCATCTCATCCGGATTATTCTTTAAGGTCACAATTTGTGACCTTAAACATTCGGCTTCTTCCTTTGTCAGTTCAAACATAAAATCTTCGGGGGAACGTTCTATATTACGTTTAACAGCCTGTTTCAAGACTTTTGTTTTCACTTGATAAAGTGCTGCAAGGTCGCCATCGAGCATAACCCCTCACCCCCTAATTTCATAAATCTTGCTTTGAATGATTTGTAAATCCATAATTCAATATTTTAAGTTGTTAAGTGATAAACTATCTTTAGAACTGGTCACGATTTGTGACCAGTTCCTAATCTTTTATATGGTAGCAGTTACCTTTTTCGTATTAATTTTCTGCGCCAGTAATTCCATATCGTTACTTAATTTCGCATCTATGACTTTAGCATAGATTTGAGTAGTGCGAATGTCGATGTGTCCCAACATCTTAGATACACTTTCGATGGGTACACCGTTTGCTAAGGTAATAGCCATGGCGAAAGTGTAAACCTAAAAAGCGGAAATTAGAAAATGAACGTAATTCACGCTGAATCAATTATTTGTGTCTTACAATGGCTTTAACTGTCTATCCCCTGAAATGCAATAAAAAGCAGATTTAGGAAAAGGTCAGTTACTTATCCGTTCCCTGTCTTTAAAACAGAGAATCAAGGTAAAACACTGAATTTTAGACGGGTTTAGTTATATGTGCTGTTTTTCTTTAGTGGGTGTCATTCGTTAGCCGACAAAGGTATTGTTAGTCTGTCTTTTTCAGTCGCTTAAATAGCTCTGTTAGAAGTAATTTTATCACTTAAAAACAACAGAGTATGGCAACAGATTTCAAACTGCTTTTCTACATCAAGAAAACAGAAGTAAAAGCCGATGGTACTTGCCCGATTATGGGACGTATCTCCATCGGAAAAACGATGGCGTAATTCAGTACCAAACAGACCGCTACTGTATCCCTTTGGGATACACGGGCAAACCGTATGTCAGGCAAAAGCACAATGGCAGTAACCGTTAATCAGTCGTTGGATAAACTGACAGTTTCGATAAATTTACATTATCAAAAGTTGGTTCAACTGAATGGTTCAACTACCGCCAACGATGTAAAGAACGCCTTTCAGGGTGTGGCTTCCGCTCAACACACTTTGATTAAGTATCACCCTTTTTGAGACACTATCCTATCCAATTTGATAGTGTTTCAAAAAGTGTGTAAATTCCTTCTTTTCTCATGACTGCAAAATTATAAATAGTTCAATAAAATAATCT
>NZ_JADMSV010000041.1:0-27602 GCF_015560935.1 Butyricimonas sp. BSD2780061689_150309_C8 | reverse complement strand
AAAGTTATTTACAGAAATTTTGTTCTGGCCGGGTCATGTGTTTCATGAATCTCGACTACCGTCGATTTCGATTCACGCTCGCTACGTTTTGTTCATTTCAATATCTTAAAGAACTCTTTCTTTCTTGTTTTAGCCTTGCTCATTTTAAGAGCGAAAGCGGATGCAAAGATAAGACCTTTTTTCGTTACCTTCCAAATCTTTTTCAAAGTTTTTTCAAACTTTTTTTTAAAGAGCCTCGTAATTCGATATTTTGAATTACTCAAGCAAAAGAAGGATTGTCTTATTTCCATTTCAACATTTCAAGAACTTTACAAGAAACCACCTTTCTAGCCTCGTTCATGCTTGCACCGTTTCTTGTTTTGCGGGTGCAAAGATAAGGCAAACTTTTCCCCTTCTCCAAATATTTTCACAATTATTTTTCAATTATTTTCATCAATACACACCAAAAGCATGATTGGCAAAACGTTAGAATGGGAACTTTTTTCAGGATAATACTATTGAAATAAGGTTAAAGACAAGAATCAACCTCGGTACAAAGCCGCTTCAAAGCCGGTACAAAGCCGTTCGTGAACGTCTTTGATTCGTCTTTGATTCGAAAATGATACGTCTTTATACCCTATCTTCCACCTGTGACCAGCGTTTGTTCTATGGAATATCATGGGATAAACTAGGAAATAAACTAGACAGATACCCTCCTCTAACTCATCAACAACACCCGTCAGTGTTTATGCTATGTTCATGCTATGAAGATGCAATGTTCATGTCCCCTTCTATCCATAGACCACAAGCGAACCAAGGTACACGAACGAATAATTTACAAATATGATAAAAGAGAAACAACAGGATTACTTATTCACGACGAAACCCGTGAAATCATTGTGCAAGAAACTGTTCAATTCTTGCGGGGTGATCCGCACCTTGAAATGCCCATCCTTCACAAAAGAAATATTTCCGGTTTCTTCACTGACCACGATGATGTGAGCATCGGTCACGGCACTCATTCCAATCGCTGCACGATGTCTCAACCCCAAACTCCCGGGAATATTCGTGTTATCGGAAACCGGCAAAATACACCGCGCCGCCAAAATCTTGTTATCCGCGATAATTACCGCACCGTCATGTAACGGGGAATTCTTAAAGAAGATATTTTCAAGCAACTCCTCCGACACGATCGAACGGATCAACACACCCGTTTGCGCGTAATTGTACAACTCCGAATTCTGGGACAACACGATCAAAGCACCCGTTTTTGTTTTCGAAAAATAATCACAGGCCTGCACGATAGCGGCGGCGACCTCATCTTTTATAGAAGTCTTGGTAAAAAGCCGCTCCAAGTTAAATATGTTTTGCAGGTTATATTTACTACCTAATAATAATAGAAAGCGACGAACTTCTTGCTGGAACACGATCAGCAAGGCAATCACTCCCATACCGATAAACTGTCCCAAGATACCAGAAACCAACTCCAGATTCAGAGCTTTCACCAGCAACCATGCCACGTAGAATGTAAAAATCCCGGCAAATATATTTATCGCAACCGTCCCTTTCACCAGTTTATAAACCTGATAAAATATAAAAGCGGCTAGCAATATATCAGTTATAGTGTAAAAGTTTATAGTTATAAACAACAGCATACGATATTCTTAAAAGTCAATTTCACCCGCAAAAATAGCCAAAAATAAATAGGTTACATCATAATAACAGAAGTTTTCCCCCTTATTTTTTCATCTTGCAAATCACGACAAGAACGGCAACGATCACGATCAATAACCCAAGGTAATTCGCGTAAGTCAATTGTTCATTGAAATAAAGCACTCCCACGACGATTGCCGTTATCGGTTCCAACGTTCCCAACACGGAACTCGGTACGGAACCGATCAATTTCACGGCTGCCACCAGCAACCGGGCAGAAACGATCGTACTCAATATGGCCAATTGCACCATATCCAGCAAGAACCGGGGTCTCGTGATGATTTCCATCTTTCCCTGTGCCACGGCCAAGATCAAGTAGAACAGCGCGGTGAATAGTAACACGTAGCAAGTCAGCACGTCCGGATTCATCCGCTTTAACACGGGACGGTTCAGTGCGGTAATATAACACCCATAAGTCACCGTGGACATTAATACAAAGAATAATCCTAGCCATTTTACCTCCCCGGGAGTCCACGACAACAGGTACACCCCGCATATCGCCAGCACGATCCCCGCTTTCACCTCCAAGGGTAACCGTTCTTTGTAGAAGATAGCCATCAGCAACGCGACGACCACGGGATAAAAGAAATGAATCGCTGTCGCCACGCCCGTGGGCATATAATGATACGACCACATCAGGAAGAAAGCCGTGATTCCATATCCCCCGACCCCGGCAAGCGTAACTTCCTTCACCTCCCGTCGGGTCAGTCTCATATTCATTCTCCGGAGCAATAAATAAATAGCATACACGATTCCCGCTATCCCGTAACGGTACACTAATATTGTTTCATTATTAACCCCGTCCAGTATTGCCTGGTTTGCATACAGCGGAATCAACCCGAAGGTAGCCGCCGACAATGCCGCAAATAGAATCCCTTTAAATTTGTCCATTTCCTTTTTCAAAAAACGGTGCGAAAGTAGCAAATTTTCCCATAAGTTTTTGCATCTACGGGATAATCCCTATATTTGCTTTTGATTTTAAGAAAAAGACAATATAAAATAACACACTGTATGAAGTACATTCTGACATTCATGGTTCTGGCATTATGCGGTTCTCTCGCTATCGCCCAGACAGACGCAAAAGCAAAGGCAATTCTGGATAAAACAGTCGAACATATCAAGTCCTACCCTGCCGTGGAAATCGTTTTTGACCTTTCCATGATCAACAAGGCAGAAGATATTAATGAAACACATCACGGGAAAGCATACATGAAAGACAAGATGTACCGCATTGATGTGATGGACGTGGTCAACTATTTCGACGGGGAAGTTATCTACACGTACATGCCGGATCAAGAAGAGGTAAATATCAAAAACCCGGACGAGAACGAAGATGAGATGTTGAATCCTTCTATCCTGTTCGATATTCACAACCAGAAGTTCACCCAGAAGTTGGTGGAAGACAAGGATGGCAAAGCCTACATCGAGTTAACCCCGAAACAAACTCACAAACAGATCTCCAAGATTGGGGTATGGATCAACACGAAAACAAACATGGTGGAAAAAGTCACGTCCTTCGGCAAAGACGGGAACGACGTGGTGATCACGATTAAAAGTTTAAAGAAACCGGAGAAAGAACTAGACGTCACCTTCTTCCGTTTTGACAAGGATGCCCATCCGGAAGTGGACGTTATCGATTTGAGGTAGCATATTTACTAAAGTAACATAAAAACAAGGAGAGGCAAAAGTCATTTCTCGAACTCCCTCCCGGCTTCGCCGTACTCCCTCTATAAACAGAGGGAGAGTTGAAAATACTCCCTTTCTTCGGGAAGAGTCACCAGCTCCTCCTCTGTTTATAGAGGAGGTGGCACGAAGTGACGGAGGAGTTTTTGGAAATAAAATGACTTTTGCCACACCTCTTGTTTTTTAAGCGGAGTTACTAGATTTTACTAGGCCTTTTTCGCCTTGTACGTCACTTTCGTCTCCATCGCATCCATGATCGTGGCTTTCACCAGCGAATCGAGTTCCCCGTCCTTCACCGTTCCCGTGGCGGTCACTTTCATCGGCATTCCATTATACGTGTAAGTAAACGAGATATTCAGCTTGTACACGGTTTTCCCGTCTTTCACTTCCGGTTTCACGGAAACCCCGTTCGAACGATAGTTAAACTTCTGCCCGTTGGGCAACATAAAATCCTTCACCACCACGATCACACTATCCCGGTGAGTCCGTTGCAATTCGAGCTTTAACTTCATCTTCTGTTGCATGATTTCGATAAAAGCCTCCCCGTTATACGTCCCGGCAACAGCTGCCGCATGGTCTTTCTTATTCGTGTTATTCACCGGCGTGGCGTTCATCGATCCCCCGACCGCGAAACATAAAAGAAGAAGTAATCCTACAAATTTCATAATCCTGATGGTTTAATTGATAAAAGTTTATATTTTTAGCCGTCGAAAATACAAAAATAAATCAATAGTTCATGAAACGGAATATTTTCTTTATCGGGATATTATTAGTTATTATTTCAACAACATCATTATTAACATCTTGCAATAGTTGCAGCGACCGTCGGGCACACGACGTTTCATCTCTACCCGGCCTATACGAGGGCGAGGCCACGATCATCCTGCCCGACCACGTGAAGGCCATGCTCAAACCCGACGCTAACGGCAACACGCTTATTCCCGAAGGTCCGATTCCCTGCAAAATCAGCATCACGGCGGATACCAGCAAGAACGTCACGCTGAATCTCGTGGACTTCACCATGCCCGTGAAAGGCATCACGGTTAACCCGGCATTGAGCAAAGTAACCGAAACCGATTCCACTCTTAACCTGGAAGGTGGCGGTAAAGTATCTGTCGGTCAACAGACCATTTCCTACACTCACAAGGGGAAAGTAACTGAGAATCAACTTAACCTTGACATCACGGTAACCGTGATCCCGATGATCGTGGAACCCAAGATCGTGTTCAAGGGGAAAAAGAAATGAGTTTATAAAGTCCATAAGGTTCATAAAGTCAAAAGGTCACAGGAGTCCTTCGGACTGTGTTTAACGGTAGCACAAGCTGCCGTGGACAAAGCGCCCCGCAAGGGTCCACAGACCTTATGAACCTTACAAACTTTATGAACTTTATAAACTCTATAAAGTTTCCAAACTTATTTGTAACTTCGTGACCGAAATTTCGAATACAAAATCTATAAAAACAATGAGAAAAACGACTTTTATGGCTGCAATTATTCTTCTTGTGGCATCTTGCGGAAAGACGGAACAAAACCCGCTTTTATCGAGTTTTGACACTCCCCACCAGACGCCCCCTTTCGATAAAATCAAAGCCGAGCATTACGAACCGGCTTTTGATGCGGCTATCGAGGAAGCCAAGAAAGAGGTAGAGCAAATTGCCTCTTCGAAAGAAAACCCGACATTTGAAAACACGATCGTGGCACTGGATAACATCGGTGAAAAAATGAATGCCATTTCCGGCATATTCTTCAACCTGAATGCTTGTCTCACCGACAGTCTGATGCAGGACATAGCTCAAAACGTGTCCCCGAAACTGACTTCATTCAGCCACGCTATCTATATGAACCCGCAACTTTTCGAACGGGTAAAACAAGTTCACGAGCAAAAAGCGACTTTGAACCTGAATCCGGAACAGACCATGTTACTCGAAAACACGTGGAAAGCCTTCATCGACGGGGGAGCAAACCTAGAAGGTGCCGACCGCGAGCGTTTCAAAGAGATTTCCATCGAACTGGGCAAGCTAAGCCTGACCTTCGATAAAAACGAACTGGCCGAGACTAATGCGTTCGAGTTGCACGTGACCGACGAGAAAGACCTTTCCGGTCTCCCCGAAGGAGCCAAGGAAATGGCTGCCATGACGGCCAAACAACGAGGCAAGGAAGGATGGATTTTCACCCTCCACTACCCGAGCATGGGTCCTCTTATGAAATACGCTGACAACCGGACATTGAGAGAAAAAATGTATCGTGCCAACTCGACACGGGCATACAAAGACAACGAGTATAACAACGAGGAAGTGGTCAAGAAGATCACCGCCCTGCGTCTGGAAAAAGCGAAACTCATGGGTTACCCGACCTACGCGAATTATGCATTAACCGATCGCATGGCTAACACCCCGGAGATCGTGAATAACTTCATCGCCGAATTGCACGAGGCGTCCTACCCCTATGCACTCAAAGATAAAAAAGAGGTGGAGGATTTCGCCCACAAAGCTGGCTTAAAGGGAGAATTGCAACGCTGGGACTGGTCCTATTACTCCAACAAATTGATGCAGGAGAAATACGCCCTTGACGACGAGATGCTGAAGCCCTACTTCAAACTCGAAAACGTGCAGAAGGGTGTCTTTGACTTGGCAACCCGTCTCTACGGTATTACCTTCAAGGAAGTGAACAACATCCCGTTATATCACCCCGAGGTAAAAACCTACGAGGTATATGACAATGACGGATCGTTCCTTGCCGTTCTCTACACGGACTTTTTCCCGCGGGAAAGCAAGGGAGGCGGAGCATGGATGACCCAGTTCCGCGGTCAGAAAATGGTTCACGGTAAAGATCAGCGCCCGTTGGTATCGCTCGTGATGAACTTCACGAAACCAACCGACACGAAACCATCCTTACTGACGTTCAACGAGGTAACAACCTTCTTGCATGAATTCGGCCATGCTCTTCATGGAATGTTCAGTAAATGTACTTACGGTTCCACGTCCATGGACGGTGTGTCCCGCGACTTCGTGGAACTGCCCTCGCAATTCATGGAAAACTTCGCACTCGAAAAAGAGTGGCTTGACACATGGGCCGTACACTACCAGACCGGAGAGAAAATTCCGCAGGAATATATTGACAAAATCAAGAAATCATCCAATTTCCAAGCCGGGTACGCGAGCGACCGTCAGTTAAGTTTTGGCATGGTCGATATGGCATGGCACACGATCACCGAACCTGTCACCGAACCTCTCGTGGACTTCGAGCAACGGGCTATGGGCAAAACGGAGATCATGCCTCTTGTGAAAGGTAGTGCCTTTTCTCCCGCTTTCGGACACATCTTTGCCGGGGGATACGCTGCCGGATATTATGGCTACAAGTGGGCAGAAGTACTGGATGCCGATGCCTTCTCGTTATTCAAGCAAAACGGTATTTTCGACAAGACTACCGCCGAATCGTTCCGCCGCAACGTGCTGGAAAAGGGCGCATCAGAAAACCCGATGACACTCTACAAGCGCTTCCGGGGCCAAGAACCGACCGTTGACGCTTTACTGGAAAGAAGTGGGTTGAAATAAGCCTAGATTGCCGCTTGCAGGTTACAGGTTAGCAAGTTACAAGTTCTCGACTCCCGCACAAGGAAGAATTGGAAAAGATTGTCGGGAAAAAGAACTTGTAACTTGTAAACTTCTAACCTGCAACTTGCCAAAGGCAATAAAAAATCATACCTTTGCGCCCAACTTATGGTAATGGTATCTACCTCGAACCGCTTGAAAAAGCTGATGATGCCTACATGTAAAATGTTAAACCATTAAGTAGGCGTAGTATATGTTTAAAACACTATTTATCATCGGTCTCGGAAGCTTCTGCGGGGGGATATTTCGATTTCTCCTCACTCGTTTCGTACAAAATCATTTCCTTGCCGCGTTCCCTTTTGGCACGATGATCGTGAACATCACAGGCTGCCTGTTGATCGGGATTTTCTACGGGTTGTTCGAGCGAGGCAATCTACTTAACACAGACCTACGTCTGTTCTTAACCGTGGGTTTATGCGGGGGATTCACCACGTTCTCCACTTTTATGAACGAGAACTTCGTGTTATTGAGAGAACAAAACTATCTATATTTTATGTCCTACACGGTCCTCAGCATTGTACTGGGACTAACGGCCGTTTACGTGGGACACCTCATTGTAAAAGCATTATAATCCTATCCAAGTAATGAAAACCGTAGCGAGCATGAAATCAACTTGCCCCCTCCACAACTTGTGGTATTATTCTACACGGAAACACGCCGTTTTTGAAATGGACAAACGAACAGAATTCATAAATAATATTGTATCTCAACAAGATAACTTATTTTTACAATATCACGTAAAAATGTAGCATGTTATTTTCATAGCATAAGAAGAATTACGACGAAAATGTATACAAAATCAATTAATATGAAAGAATTAGGAATAGCAATTACACTCGTGTCATTCATCCTCTTGTCCGGTTGTAAAGACAAGACCGAACCGGAACGGCAAGTAGTGGCTGTAGAAAAAGTAGGAGTAGATAACGTGGAAATATACGGGGAATACGTCGGGCAGATCCGGGCGAAAGGATTCGTCGAGGTGAGAGCCCGCGTGGAAGGTTACTTGGAACAGATGCTTTTCGAGGAAGGGAAGCGCGTGAAACGGAACCAGCCCCTTTTCAAAATAAACAGTGATCTTTACCAAGCACGTGTCGATAAAGCAAAGGCTCAACTGGCAAAAGATCAAGCCCAAGAGGCAAAAGCCGAGCGTGACGTGGAACGTCTGCGCCCCCTTTACGAGCAAAAAGCTGCCAGCCAGCTTGACCTTGACAACGCCGTGGCTGCCTACGAGAGTGCCAAAGCGAACGTCGCCATGAGTAAAGCCGACCTAGCACAAGCTGAACTCGAATTAAGCTACACAACCGTGCGTTCCCCGATTGATGGATATATTAGTGAACGGTACGCTGACATCGGTACACTGGTCGGTCCCGGAGGGAAATCCCAACTGGCCACCATCGTGGAGAGTGACGAGGTACTCGTGGATTTCAGTCTTACCGCCCTCGACTACCTGCGTAGCCAGCAACGGAATGTAACCCTCGGGGAAAAAGACGCCAACCGGTCATGGCAACCCAGCGTGACCATCACGCTGGCGGATAACTCGGTTTATCCCCTAACCGGAATCGTGGACTTCGCCGACCCGCAGGTAAATCCCCAAACGGGTACATTCGGCGTGCGTGCCGAACTCCCCAATCCCGACAGGAAACTATTGCCGGGACAATTCACGAAAGTAAAGTTGTTACTCGACGTGCGTGAAAACGCCATCGTCGTTCCCAGCAAGGCGGTTGCCATTGAAAAAGGCGGCGCCTACATATACGTTGTCCGCCGCGACAGTACAGCCGAGAAACGTTTCATCGAAACCGGCCCCGAAGTGAATAATCATACCGTGGTAGAACGCGGGCTTGGACCCGACGAGCTGGTTGTCGTTGAAGGCTACCACAAACTAACCCCGGGTGCGCTCGTGAAACCCGTGAGCCCCGAAATGATTAAAGAGGAGGAGGTTGCATTATGAAACCCGGTTTCTTTATTGACAGACCGATATTCTCGGCTGTGCTATCTATCGTCATCGTGCTGGTAGGATTCATCGGGTTGTTCCTACTTCCCGTGGACCAGTACCCGCAAATCACCCCTCCCGTCGTGAAAATATCCGCGTCCTACCCGGGAGCCAGTGCCGTTACCGTTTCACAGGCGGTAGCCACTCCCATCGAACAGGAACTGAACGGAACACCGGGAATGTTATACATGGAATCGAGTAGCTCCAACTCGGGAGGTCTATCAATTACCGTGACTTTCGACATATCCACGGATGCCGAACTGGCCGCCGTCGATATTCAGAACCGCGTGAAACTGGCAGAATCCCGTCTCCCGGCAGAAGTCGTGCAGAACGGGATCAAGGTGGAGAAACAATCTTCCAGTCAGTTGATGACTCTCACGCTGACCTCATCCGACCCTCGTTTTGACGAGATATACCTCAGTAACTTCGCCACCATCAACGTGCTTGACGTGCTGAAACGTGTTCCCGGCGTGGGACGTGTTTCCAACATCGGTAGCCGTTACTACGCCATGCAAATCTGGATTCTCCCCGACCGTATGGCCAATTTCGGATTAACGATCAAAGACTTACAAAATGTACTGAAAGATCAGAACCGGGAATCCGCGGCCGGAGTACTCGGCCAGCAACCGATGAGCGGGACGGACATCACCATCCCCATCACGGCTCCGGGACGTCTTTCCTCCGTAAACGAATTTGAAGAGATTGTCGTCCGGGCAAATCCCGACGGTTCCATCATCCGTTTGCGCGACGTGGCGAGAGTATCGCTGGAGGCCAGCTCGTACAACACGGAGAGTGGATTGAACGGCGAGAATGCTGCCGTACTCGGCATCTACATGCTCCCCGGTGCGAATGCCATGGAAGTGGCCAAGAACGTGGTGAAAGCCATGGAAGAAATCAGTAAAGATTTTCCGGAAGGAGTAAGTTATAACATCCCTTTCGATATCACGACTTACATCTCGGAATCCATCCACGAGGTATATAAAACTCTGTTCGAGGCGCTTTTCCTCGTGATCTTCGTCGTGTTCCTCTCCCTCCAAAGCTGGCGGGCCTCCCTGATTCCCCTCGTTGCCGTTCCCGTGTCCCTGATCGGAACTTTCGGGTTCATGCTAGCCTTCGGGTTCTCGCTGAATATGCTGACCCTGTTGGGACTGGTACTTGCCATCGGTATTGTCGTCGATGATGCCATCGTAGTCGTCGAGGGTGTTGAACGTATCATGGAAGAAGAGGGATTGTCGCCCTACAAGGCCACCCGTAAAGCCATGAAAGAGCTGACGGGAGCGCTGGTTGCCACCTCGCTCGTGCTGGGAGCCGTGTTTGTACCAGTGAGTTTCCTACCGGGAATCACCGGTATGCTTTACCGTCAGTTTGCCATCACGATCGTGGTGTCCGTGTTGATCTCGCTGGTTGTGGCCCTAACGCTAAGCCCCGCCATGTGTGCCATCCTGTTACGCCCGTCTAACGGGAAGAAGAACTTCGTGTTCCGTAAAATCAACGAGTGGCTCGCCCGCGGGAATAACAAATACGTTCATTTTCTGCAACGGGCTCTTGCCAACCCCCGACGAATCATCGCCGGGTTCGGAATGGCTATCGTCTTCATCATCGTGTTAAACCGGGTAATCCCCAGTAGTTTCCTGCCGGAGGAAGACCAAGGATATTTCAAAGTAGAACTGGCGTTGCCCGAGGGTGCCACGCTGGAACGTACCCGCAAGGTGACGGAACGTGCCGTCGATTACCTGAAGGAACACCCTGCCGTGGCATACGTGCAGAGCGTGGCGGGAAGTAGTCCCCGTGTCGGGACAAACCAATCCCGCTCGGAACTGACCGTTATCCTCAAGCCGTGGGAAGAGCGCAAGAAAGGCGGAATGTCCCTGACAGAAGTGATGAATGATGTCCGCACCGAGTTCAAACAATACCCGGAGGCCCTTGTATTCCTCTCCACCCCGCCCGTTATCCCCGGATTGGGAACGTCGGGAGGATTCGAACTACAAGTGGAAGCTCGTAACGGGGCCACCTTCGAGAATCTGGTAGATGCTGTCGACACGCTGGTGAAATACGCTGCAAATGACAAGGCCCTTTCCGGGGTATCTTCCTCGTTGCAGGCCGAGATTCCCCAGTTGTACTTTGACGTGGACCGTGACCGGGCCCAATTCCTAGGAATACCCCTAGCCGATATATTCTCCACGATGAAAGCGTACACGGGTTCGGTGTATGTCAATGACTTCAACATGTTCAACCGGGTTTACAAGGTATATATGCAAGCGGAAGCCCCCTACCGGATGCAAAAAGAGAACCTCAATATGTTCTTCGTGAAGACATCCAAAGGAAACATGGTTCCCCTGACGGCCCTCGGTAAAGCGGAAAATACCACGGGTCCCGGATCGATCAAGCGATTCAACATGTTCACGACAGCCATCATCAACGGCGAGACCGCACCGGGTCACAGTTCGGGAGAAGCCATGAAAGCCATCGAGAAACTAGCACGTGAACACCTGCCCGACAACATCGGTACGGAATGGAGCGGTCTTTCCTTCCAAGAGAAGAAAGCGGAAGGACAAACCGGGATGGTGATGTCGCTCGTCTTCATCTTCGTGTTCCTCTTCCTTGCCGCCTTGTACGAGAGCTGGTTCGTACCGATAGCCGTGTTATTATCCTTGCCGATTGCCGCTCTCGGGGCTTATCTCGGCGTATGGGTATTCGGTTTGGAGAACGACGTGTACTTCCAGATCGGTTTGGTAACGCTGATCGGACTGGCAGCCAAGAACGCCATTTTGATCGTGGAATTCGCCAAGGTAGAAGTGGATAAAGGTGTTGATGCCGTACACGCGGCCATCACCGCTGCCCGAGCCCGGTTCCGCCCAATCTTGATGACCTCTCTGGCCTTCGTACTCGGTATGTTGCCCATGGTCCTTGCCACGGGTCCCGGATCGGCCAGCCGTCATTCCATCGGTACCGGAATCTTCTTCGGTATGATCGTTGCCATCACCGTTGGGATCGTCCTTGTACCCTTCTTCTTCGTGCAAATTTATAAGGTAAAAATGTGGAGAAAGAAATAGTTTATAAGGTTTATAAAGTTCATAAGGTTTATAAAGTGACGGGTGTCCTTCGGACAGCGTTTAACGGCAGCCCGAGCTGCCGTCAACAAAGCGCCCCGCAGGGGTCCATAAACCTTATAAACTTTATAAACCTTATGAACTTTACAAACTTTATAAACCCCAAAATATCACAGTCATGAAACACTATCACATCATACTCGTTGCCGTGCTTGTCGGAGGTCTAGCGACTTCCTGCAAGATTGGTAAAAAATATACTCGTCCGGAACTGGATTTACCGACAACAATTGCCGACACGAACAGTTCAGACACGACGACCGTGGCTGACATCCAATGGCCGACGATCTACACGGACACCGTGTTACAACGTCTCGTCAACACGGCACTCACTTACAACAAGGATCTGCTGGCTGCCGCGGCCCGGGTGAAAGAAAGTCGTTACGCCCACCGCATGGAGAAAGCGAACCTCTTCCCCAAAGTCGGTGCAGACGCGCTCGCTGAAAGAGAATATGACCGTTCTCCCGGTAACACGTTCAACGTGGAGGCCACCCTCTCTTGGGAACTTGACCTTTGGGGAAAACTCCGCTGGAGTTCACAGGCCAGTTTGGCTGCCTATCTCCAAACCGTGGAAGGACAAAGAGCCCTACACATGACGTTAGTTTCACAAGTGGCACAAGCCTATTTCGAGCTACGGGCTCTTGACATGGAATTAAGTATTGTCAAACAGACCTACGAGGCTCGTGTAGAGAGTGTTCGTCTGGCAAAATTACGTTTCGAAGGCGGGTTGACTTCCGAAACAGCCTATCGTCAGGCACAAGTGGAACTAGCGAAGACCACGACACTTGTTCCTGACCTTGAACGACAGATCCGGTTGAAAGAAAACGAAATATCCTTGCTCACGGGCCATTATCCCGGGGACATCCCCCGCGGGGAAAACATCGATCGGCAAACGCTGTTGACCGATCTTCCGGTAGGATTACCCTCTTCCCTGCTTGAACGCCGTCCCGACATCCGGCAAGCGGAATATAAACTAAAAGCGGCAAATGCGAAAGTAGGGGTTGCCTATACCAGCCTTTTCCCGCAAATCACGCTGACGGCCAGATACGGACGGGAAGATAGCGAACTCAGTGACTTCCTGAAAGCACCTTACTTTTACTTGGGAGGTAAACTACTTGCCCCCGTGTTCAATGCCGGGAGCAACCGGGCTCGTCTTAAAGCCGCCCGTGCCGCACTAGAGGCCGAGACGTACAGCTATCAACAGACCGTTCTATCCGCGTTCAAGGAAGTTGATAATGCCTTGACTACGTTCTCGAAAATACGGGATATGCGGGAATCAAGAGCCCGGTTGGAAGAGGCCGCCCGCTCGTACATGGAACTAGCCAACTTGCAATATATTAACGGGGTGATCAGTTACCTAGACGTGCTTGATGCCCAAAGAGGTTACTTCGATGCCCAGATCGGCCTGAACAATGCCGTGCGGGACGAACTGCTTTCCGTCGTTAATCTTTACAAAGTATTAGGTGGGGGATGGCAATAAAACATCCCCCCAATTTTTCCCACTGGTCTTAGATTTAGTAACTGTAGATTTTAGAATCCTTAACTCCTTGTTCGGTAAGTTACCGGTAAGTCACCGTAAAGTTACCGTAAAGTTACCGATAAATGTCGGTAACGGTCAAATAACTTATCACTGATTTTTACTTGCTTTTTCGCATATAAACTTAAGGTAACCAGAATGTTACAATGACCTATCAAGAACCGTAAAAGAGTACCCCAAGTTGTAGAAATAGGGCTAATATACGGTAACATCACTTATAACACACTACAAATCACAAAGTTACAAGAAACAAAGTAAGTTAATTTGAACGATTAAAAACAGGATTTTTCCCCTTAAACGCACAGGATTATTGTAAAGTGAACCCGAAAACAACATGTGCATCCTGCGCGGCAGGGTTCAATATCACTCGGCTAAAAACAGGCAAGGAAAACCTCTTTGAAATCCGAATCTCTTTCGCGGCGGATAACGCGATATTACACACATCAAAACCTCCGGTTCCATACATATTCCGGCTCTCGTAAGGAGTAAAACCCAGTGTTGCAGTCAGGTTGATCTGCCGAAGCGTGAACGGGTAATTCAATTCCACGTAAGAAGAATAATTCTGTTTCCCGTCCCGGGCATCCTTATCAGCTCCCCAAAACATCGTGTTCCAAGCCACGGACAAGGGAAACCTCTCGGAAATTGTCCACGAAATTCCGGCCTCCAGACGATGTTTCGTGTCATGATTGTCCAAATTAAAATACTTGGCAGAAGAATTATCCTCTTTTTCCCAGAACTTGTCACCTTCCCACCAGTAGTCGGCAACAGACACGGATACACGTCCGAAACTGTAGGCAGCCGTAATATCAATTTCCTTGTGTAAATCGCTGATCTCTTTCGATCCCCAAACCGTAAGCGAGAAGTTACCCGCACTCATTCCCAGAGTTGGTTGGATACTGGCTCCTGCATTGTAAGCTCCACGCCATACGTAAGAACTCACCACGTCGGCACTCACTTTAAAATTCACCTTGCCGGCATCATGATTCTCACTCGTTACCTTCTTTTCAACCTTCTTCTCCGCGGGAACATTCTCTTGTCCACACACATTTAAAGCAAGGAGCAAAGCCCCTGCCATCATCATTGTTTTCTTTACTAATTGCATATTAAAACTTATTTAATTAAAGGGTAATAACATCCCTTGCGGTCACCCGACCGTTTCCTCCATTTTTAAGAAATCGGGGGATGGACGCATCCCCCGATGCAAAATAAACACCTAACTAAATCAAACTAATCGGCTTTCTCGTCCAAGGCCATATTTAGTTTTAGAACATTCACTTTCGACGGGCCGAACATCCCCAACAAGGGGCCTTGTTTCACCTTTTCAACAATCGCTTTCACCGCCTCTTCCGACATTCCCCGAGCTTCGGCAACCCGTTTCACCTGCACGTAGGCCGAAGCCACGGAAATATCCGGGTCCAAACCGCTGCCGCTGGCCGTCACAATATCGGCAGGCACTTCCTCCCGTTTCAGGTAGGGATGTTTCACGAGAAAAGTATCGATACGACTCTCCACCTCTTCCAGATACTCCGGGTTCGTCGTTGCCTTATTACTTCCGGCCGAACTGGTTGCATCGTACCCGTCACCGGCACAGGAAGGCCGTCCCCAGAAATAAATATCCTTCGTGAAATTCTGTCCCACGTTAGCACCCCCGACCACTTTCCCGTCAAGCACTGCCACCTCGGCGTTTCCACCGTTCGGTCCTGCCACCTTGGCAAACAACCAAAGGACAAGTATGTAGAAAACACTAAAAAAGACACAAAATACAAGGGTCAATCTGAATGATTTCAATAAATTCGATTTCATGATTATCTTCATTTACAAGTTTCCATTTTATAATAACCAACCGATCAGTAGATCGATCAACTTAATCCCGATAAACGGGGCAATAATACCTCCCAACCCGTAGATCAGCATATTCCGACGTAACAAGGCTGAGGCTCCGATCGGTTTGTAAGCCACCCCCTTCAACGCCAACGGAATCAGTAACGGGATGATAACAGCGTTAAAGATTACCGCAGAAAGAATCGCGCTTTCAGGGCTGTGTAATCCCATGATATTCAACACGCCCAGCGAAGGAATTGTTGCCATGAACAAGGCAGGAACGATAGCGAAATACTTGGCGACATCGTTCGCTATACTGAACGTGGTCAACGTACCCCGTGTCATCAATAGCTGCTTCCCGATTTCTACTATTTCGATTAACTTCGTCGGGTCATTGTCCAAATCGACCATATTTCCCGCCTCTTTCGCTGCCTGTGTTCCACTGTTCATAGCAACCCCCACGTCGGCCTGTGCCAAGGCCGGGGCATCATTCGTTCCGTCTCCCATCATGGCCACCAATTTTCCCTCTTGCTGTTCCTTCCGGATGTACTCCATCTTGTCTTCCGGTTTTGCCTCGGCAATAAAATCATCCACACCGGCTTTCTGAGCAATATACTTTGCAGTCAACGGGTTATCCCCTGTCACCATCACCGTTTTCACACCCATTTTACGCAACCGCTCGAAACGTTCCCGGATACCCGGCTTTATAATATCCTGTAACTCGATAACACCCAGAATCTTCTCGTTCTCGCAAACCACCAGCGGGGTTCCCCCGTTACCGGAAATCGTGCGGATCCTTTGTTCCGTTTCCAGCGGAAATTCGTTCCCGGCTCTCTCCGCGATCGCACGAATGGAATCGAAAGCCCCTTTCCGAATCCGGGTACCGTCTGCCAAGTCCACCCCGGAACAACGGGTTTCGGCAGTAAACTTGATCATCCGAGTCACGGCCGTGTCAATATCCCTCATCCGGAGATGACTCTCCCGCCCTAGTTCCACGATAGACTTTCCTTCCGGTGTCTCGTCGGAAAGCGAAGACAACATACAAGCTCTCACGAAATGCTGTTCATCCACCCCGGCAGAAGGATAAAAACGAGTGGCCTTCCGGTTACCGATCGTGATCGTACCTGTTTTATCCAACAACAACGTATCTACGTCACCCGCCGTTTCGACCGCCTTACCCGATTTTGTAATCACGTTGGCACGTAACGCCCGGTCCATCCCGGCGATACCGATCGCCGAAAGCAATCCCCCGATTGTCGTCGGGATCAAGCACACGAACAGAGATATAAAAGCTGCCACCGTGATATTGGTTCCCACGTAATCACCAAAAGGTTTCAGCGTCGCGCAGACAATCACGAACACCAGCGTGAACCCGGCCAACAGGATGGTCAGCGCGATCTCGTTCGGGGTCTTCTGGCGAGATGCACCTTCCACCAGAGCGATCATCTTATCCAAAAAGCTCTCACCCGGCTGGGTCGTCACCTGTACACGGATCTTATCGGAAAGGACCTTGGTTCCCCCGGTCACGGAACTCTTGTCCCCTCCCGCCTCGCGGATCACCGGGGCGCTCTCACCCGTGATGGCACTCTCGTCAATAGAGGCTAATCCCTCGATAATTTCCCCGTCGGAAGGAATCACGTCCCCGGCCTCACACTCGAAGACATCTCCTTTCTTCAATTGAGAGCTACTGATCACCTGTACTTTACCGTTCACGATCATCTTCGCCGGAGTCTCCTCTCTCGTTTTTCGTAAACTATCAGCCTGTGCCTTCCCTCTCGCTTCGGCGATAGCCTCGGCGAAATTGGCAAACAACAAGGTGATAAATAATATGATGGAAACCGCCACGTTATAACCGAATGATCCCTGATCCGTGATCCCGGCAAAAAGAAAATACAACGTGGCAACAATCATCAACACCGTACAAATCTCCACCGTGAACATCACGGGATTCTTTACCATCAGCCGCGGGTTTAACTTCACGAACGACTGCTTCAAGCTCTCCAGCACCAATTCCCGCGGGAAAAGTGAAGTTGATTTATTGGATTTCATATTCATACACGATTTATAATTCAAATTCTAAAATGATAAATAATCAGCGATAGGCCCTAACGTCAATGCCGGGAAGAACGACAAGGCTGCCACGATAAAGATTACGAGGAAAGTCATGACGGCAAAAGTCGTCGTGTCCGTCTTTAGCGTACCTGCGCTCTCCGGGATAAACTTCTTACTTGCCAGCAACCCGGCAATGGCCACCTGACCGACAATCGGGAGGTAACGTCCCATGATCAGCACGATACCGCACGTGTAGTTCCAAAAATAGGTGTTATCGCTCAATCCCTCGAAACCGGAACCGTTATTGGCAGCCGAAGAGGTGTACTCGTATAGCATCTCGCTTAAACCGTGGAAGGAAGGGTTATTCAGCCAAGCTCCCGCCAGTTCGGGATTGTGAGCCGCCAAAAAACTAGCTATCGCCGTGAACAACAAGATAAAGAACGGGTGAGCCAATGCCACGATCATGGCGATCTTCATCTCTCTCGCTTCCACCTTCTTCCCTAGGAACTCCGGGGTACGCCCGACCATCAATCCACTGATAAACACGGCTATGATGATAAACACGTAGTAATTCATGAATCCCACTCCGACACCGCCAAACCAACAGTTTATCATCATGTTCAACATCGTGAACATTCCCGTGATGGGAGTCAGGCTATCGTGCATACCGTTCACGGAACCATTGGATGTTACCGTAGTCACCTGGCTCCACAGGGCCGTACCCGCGGAACCGATACGGATTTCTTTACCTTCCATGCTTCCCAGCTCTTGGGCTATTCCCAGCTCGTTGATCTGCTCACTGCCTCGCATTTCAAAATAATGAGCGGCAAAAACACCCACAAGGAAGGCAAATAACATCACTCCGAAGATCGTGTATGCTAACTTTTTGCGTTTCAAGTAGAATCCCAGCGCGAACACCATCGCCATCGGGATAATTAATATCGACCAACACTCCGTCATGTTCGTCAGGAAAGTCGGATTTTCCAAAGGATGGGAAGAATTCACCCCGAAATAACCACCGCCATTCGTCCCTAACTGCTTGATTGGCACGATGGCAGCCGTCGGTCCCTGTGAAATCATCTGGGTCTGTCCCTCCAACGTGGTCACTTCCATTTTCCCGTCAAAGCCCATCGGAACACCTTCGATGATCAAGATAAAACCAACAACCAAAGCTAACGGTAACAAGATTCGGGTACAACTCTTCACGAGCAACGCCCAGAAGTTACCGAAATCCCGTGTCGTTTTGGCAGCCATCGCCCGGAATATCCCGGCCAACGCGGCCATACCCGTGGCGGCAGTGATAAACTGAAACAACATGATCACGAACAACTGGGTGAAATAAGTCAATCCCGATTCACCGCTATAATGCTGCAAATTACAGTTTACCATGAAACTGATACAGGTATTGAACGCCTGATCGGGTGTTTGTCCCACATTCCCATCCGGGTTCAACGGCAGATGCCCCTGGAAGACCAAAAGGAACATTCCCCAGAAGAACCAAAACAGGTTGATCGTCAACAATGCCACCAAGAATTTCTTCCAGTTCATTGACTCTTCCGGGTTTATACCGCCTAATTTAAACATCCATCTCTCCACGGGAGCCATAAAATCCGTCCATACACGCTCCCCTTTGTACACTTTTGCGATGTAACGTCCCAACGGGTAAGCCAGTACCACCAACAGGACGATCTGCAATACACTACCTAGAATCTCTGTATTCATTTCTTATTTTATCTAAAATTTCTCGGGCCGAACCAGTACATACATCATGTACCCGAACATCACCACACTAAAAATAAATAATACCGTAAACATCTTTTCCTCCTTTAAATCTTCTCAAACCAATCAATGCACTTAAAGAAAAACCAGTAACAGACGACGCCTGTCAGACACAAGAAAATAAATGATAATACCTGTTCCATAATTTCATATATTAATTCAATAATCTTTGCCCTTGTGATACCAATGGTATGCCACATGAAGGAACAATTACTATAACCATCTATGAAACAAGAATATAAACATCCTTATAGGAAAGAATAAAAGACAAGAAACCCTACCAAAATGAAAAGGTCATCCTTTCATTTCGGTATAGCAAAACGGAAAACAAACGAACGATACTTGTTATTTGTCTCCCAACCCGTATTCCTCGATTTTACGGTACAAAGTAGTTAACCCGATACGCATCAACCGGGCAGCCTCCGTCTTGTTGCCCCCCGTGTGTTGAAGAACCCTCCGGATATGATTCTTCTCGATATTCGCCATGTCAAAATCGGAAAATCCTCCCGTTTCTCCCGCAGCCGGGACCGGACGTCGCAATTCAAGCGGCAGATCATCCACCGTCAACTGCCCCTCTCCCGCGATCACGATACTCCGTTCCACCACGTTACGCAATTCCCGGACATTTCCATGCCAGCCGTAACGTTTCAAACATTCCATGTAATCCGGATGAATCTCCAACCCCTTCTTCTTCATCTTCGCCCCGAAATATTGCACGAAAGCCCGCGCGTACACTTCTATATCCTCCACCCGTTCCCGCAATGGCGGTAACGGAATACAGAACACGGAAAGCCGATAATATAAATCCTCCCGGAAATGCCCGTCCCCGATCTCTTTTGTCAAATCCCGGTTCGTGGCAGCGATCACCCGCACGTCCACCTTCGTGGGTTTCGTATCTCCTATTTTAATAAATTCACCAGCCTCCAGAATACGCAGCAACTTCGCCTGCAAATCAAACGCCATTTCCCCGATCTCATCCAAGAATATCGTGCCGTGATTCGCCTCTTCGAACAATCCCTTTTTGTCCTTCAAAGCGCCCGTGAAAGAACCCGCTTTATGTCCAAACATCTCGCTCTCCAGCAATTCCTTGCTGAAAGCCGCACAATTCACCGCCACGAAAGACTTCTTGGCCCGTTCGCTATTCCGGTGAATCGCCTGCGCAAACACCTCTTTCCCCGTTCCGGTTTCCCCCGTCAATAGCACGGGGACATCCGTCACGGAAACCTTCTTTGCCAGCGCAATGGCCTCCCGGATTGCCATTGAACTCCCCAGAATCGTGTCAAACGAGTATTCCCGATCCACCGGAATCTCCGCCTGACTCTCCTGCTTGGCCTTTGCCACTTGATCCATAGCCCGACTGATCAACGGGATAATCCGGTTATTATCATCCCCTTTCGTGAGATAATCAAATGCCCCGTTTTTGATCGCCTGCACCCCGTCGGGAATATTCCCGTGAGCCGTCAGCATGATCACCTCCACCAGCGGCTTTGTCCGCTTGATCTCCGCAATCAACTCCACCCCGTTCCCGTCCGGCAAACGCACGTCACACAACACCACGTCCGGATCGTGCAAAGCCAATTGCTTTAACCCGTTCTTGCAGGAATCCGCCTGGAAGACCTCGTACCCCTCCAGCCCTATGATCCGGGATAATAATCCCCTTAATTGATCTTCATCGTCTATAATCAGTACTTTATTCATAAAACGCCAATATGGGTACGAAGATACAATCATTTTATCACATTAAAAAGAACACGGGTTTTCAAAAACGACTTTCGCCTAAAAACCAATAGATAACATTCGCCTATTCGTAGATAAAAAACGGCTCTTTATTGATTATTTTTCAAAATTATCACGATCTATCTTACTTTTACTCAACAAGCAAGAAAAAACATCATGTTCATCAACTTACCAATAGAACCCCAACTTTCCCGTTTCACCCCCATCACGCTGGATGAAATGGAAAAGGTACGCTTGATGAACCGGATAGATACAAAATTTATTACAAATTCAACAAATTGGTTACACCTTCTTCCGTGTTTTGGAAAAGACTACCTCGTGCAGGAAGTCATGGGCAGGCGCATCGCCTCCTACCATACCATTTATTATGATACACCCCACAACGCGATGTACCTCGCCCACCATAACGGGAAAAAGAGTCGGGAGAAAATCAGAATACGGGAATATGCCGACACCCGGCAAACCTTTTTAGAGATCAAAGACAAGAGTAATAAAGGCCGTACAGACAAAAAGAGGGTCCTGTTACCGGAAACACGACAAGTTATTTGCCCCGCGGACAACGACTTTCTGAGCCGTCATACCCTTTTCGAGACTGACGAACTACGGCCCTGCCTAGAAAACTATTTCGAACGAGTGACTCTCGTCAACCGGGATAAAACGGAACGCCTGACGATAGACACGAACATCCGGTTCCGTAATCTTCACACGGGTAGGGAGCAATCCCTTCCCGATCTCGTGATTATCGAGCTGAAACAGGACGGCAACTGCCCGTCACTTGCCCGCCAGCTACTTGCCGATCACCATATTCACCCGGGCGGGTTCAGTAAATTCTGTATCGGCTCCGTGCTGACTGATCCGGCATTAAAACAAAACCGATTCAAACCTATCCTCATACAAATTAATAAAACCTTGAATTATGAACTCTTTTCTTGACCTCACGGAAGACCTGCTATCCGAAACTCCCTTGATAGACATGGCAGACCTCTGGCAACTCTTGTTCCGGTTCGTCTTTAACTTTATCGTGGTCGGAATCATCATTCATTTCTTCTACTACCCGAAAAGCAAACGCCGGGACTACTACTTCACGTTCACCCTAATCAGTATCAGCGTGTTCTTCCTTATCTTCCTGCTCGGCAGCGTGAAACTGAAAATCGGTTTCGCTCTCGGTATTTTCGCCATTTTCGGGATCATCCGCTACCGTACAGAATCCGTGCCTATCCGGGAAATGACCTACTTGTTCACGATCACGGCTTTGTCCGTTATCAACGCCCTGTCCATCCAAGTGGGCCTCACCGAGATGCTCGTGACAAACGCCATCTTCCTGCTCGTGACCAGCCTGTTGGAAAGCGAGAGATGGTTGAAACACACGAGTAGCAAACTGATCCTTTACGACCGGATTCAACTTATCACGCCCGACAAACGGGAAGAACTCATCGCGGACCTCTCCGCCCGCACGGGGCTACACATACAAAAGATCGAGATCGGACATATCGACTTCCTTCGGGACGCCGCGTTCATCAAAGTTTACTACGAATCGGACAGCCGGGAAACAAACACCGTGGATCATTTAACCAAATTCCCAAAAGAAGGAGAATAACACCATGCGCTACATCACGATCATAATATTATTACTTTCAGTCCTGCCCCTGACGGCACAAGACAACCTAGAGAATTCATTTAGCATTGAACTCTCCAAAAAGATATTCCCAAAGTTCACGATCACGCTGGAAGAAGATTTCCGCCTCCGTGACAACTTCCAAGAAATAGATCGTTTTTCAACCACGCTAGAAATTTCTTATCGGGTCTGCAACCACCTGAAAGCGGGCGGCGCATACAATCTAATTAACTACAATCATCCCTCCAAAGATTGGGAAATGCGCCACCGCTACTATTTCTATCTCACGGGTTCCTACAAATTACGTCGTTTCACGTTCTCCCTGCGGGAACGGTTTCAGAGTACCTACCGGGTACACGTGAAAGAAACGGCAAAACGGGCAAATCCAAAACTTTACCTCCGTAGCCGTCTGAAAGTAGAATACGACATACGCCGGTCAGCCTTCGAACCGTTCGCCTCCATAGAATGGTACAACACGCTGAATAACCCGCAAGGCAACAGCATGGATCGTCTGAAATACATCATCGGCAGCTGCTATAAACTCAATAAAAAGAACGCCCTTCAACTGTATTACCGTTACGTGAACTTCACGGATGACGACGAATCAAACGGGAAACAGATGCTAGGATTAGGTTACACGCATAAGTTTTAACACCATGAAAAACACCGAACAACGACAAAGAATACTGGAAAACTTAGTTTACGCACTGGCATGGATCATCGTATTCGCCGTTCCCGTATTGCACTTCGACCGGGAAACAGGCCTTAACTGGGATGACATTTCACGGGAATGGATGATTATTCTCCCTTTCTTCATGCTCTTCTGCGTTCACAACTACCTCCTATTACCCTTTTTCCTGCTGGATAAGAAACCGTGGCAATACCTCATTGTCACGCTGGGAGTTATCCTTGTGATTTTCATATATAACCCGTTTGAAACCCGTCAAACAATCCCCCATCCCCGGCCATTTACCGAACGTCCGTTTGAAAACGCTCCACGCTCCGGAGAAAGAGGCCCCGGCGGTGAACGTTTCACCCCCCCGTCCGGTGAACAAATGCCCCTACCGGAAAAGAAGGAACAAATGCAACCTCAACAAGCGAAAAAGGCCCCGTTCAAATTCAAGGCCCCATTCCCTCGCAATCCGTTTTTCAACCAACTCCTGCTGGCTATTCTCATGGTCGGATTCAACGTAGCAATCAAACTTCTGTTCAAATCCATCCGGGACGATCGCCACTTGAAAGAACTGGAAAAACAAAACCTGCAAACCGAACTGGAATATCTGAAACACCAGATCAACCCGCATTTCTTCATGAACACGCTGAACAACATTCACGCCCTGATTGACGTTGACACGGAAAAAGCCAAAGAATCGGTGATCGAACTCTCTAAAATCATGAGATACATCCTCTATGATTCAAGTCAACCGATAATTTCTCTCCAAAAAGAAATCACGTTACTGAACAACTACATCGCCTTGATGCGGATTCGCTACACGGACTCCATCGACATCAGCGTAAATATAGCGGACAACCTGCCGGACGTGCAGATCCCGCCACTTCTTTTTATCTCGTTCATAGAGAACGCATTCAAACACGGGATCAGCTACCAGCATCCCTCATTCGTTCATATCATGCTGGAAACACGGGAAAAAGAACTCTCATTCTACATCGTGAACAGTAACTTCAGTGATACCCATAACCCTTCCGGTATCGGGCTGGAAAACGTGACCAAACGGCTCCAACTACTCTATGGTGACAAATACATCTTGGAAACCCGTGCCGAAGAAAACTCGTTTAGTGTAAACCTTATTATTCCAATAGAATCATGATCAGTTGTATTGCTATCGACGATGAACCCCTCGCCCTGCGAAAACTGGGTGACTATATCAAGAGAACCCCATTTCTTGAACTGGAAAGTTCATGTTCCAGCGCACTGGAAGCCATGCGGGTTCTCTCGGAAAAGGAAATAGACCTGATGTTTATCGACATCAATATGCCCGATCTCAGCGGTATGGATTTCGTGAAATCTCTGGTCCGAAAACCGATGATCATTTTTACCACGGCCTACTCGGAATTCGCGCTTGAGGGGTTCAAAGTCGATGCAACCGATTATCTGTTAAAACCATTCAATTATCAGGACTTTCTCCACGCCGCCGACAAAGCGAGGTTGCAACACGAGTTATTCTCACGCCCTCTCAACCGCAGCGAGGAAGGCGAAAACCCCGATGGTCTCTTCGTGAAAGCCGATTACAAGATGATCCGGATAGATTTCCGGGACATTCTCTACATCGAGGGACAAAGCGAATACGCCCGGATTTTTCGGGAAAACCAACCACCCGTCATGACACTTCTCAGCCTGAAAGCAATCGAGGAACGGCTACCCACCAACCGTTTCATGCGAGTGCATCGCTCCTATATCGTACATCTCGACAAAGTGAAGGAAGTTGCTCGCAACCGGATCATTTTCGCCCCGGACACCTATATCCCCGTGGGCGACCAGTACAAGGATAACTTTAACCGATTTCTTGATACAAATTCGTTAATCAAAAAATAAACTACCATGAAAAAATACGTGTACCTTGCCCTATTCATTGCTATTGACATCGCTTGGGCATGTAGCAAATCGGATACAGACCTCCCGGATCTCGTTGATGATCCGGAAGAGATTACCATCAACGACGTACTGGAATCTGATCCGGAAGACTTCGTGGAAAACGCCACGTTTACCTCTACCGTCACGATCAAGTACTCCGGGAATAATGCCACGGTTTCCTCCCTCCCCACGGGAGTAAGTGTAGCATGTAACGGAGCCGACGTGACAATCACCTCTTCTATTGATCAAGTAGAATACATCTTGTCGGGAACCTCTCCCGACGGGATGTTCAAACTATACAGCGATAAAAAATTCAAACTGACACTAAACACCGTAAATCTGACTAACCCTGACGGTCCCGCCATCAACATACAATCGGGTAAACGAGCTTACGTCGTACTGCCCGACAACACGACAAACACCCTCACGGACGGAACTTCCTACACCTCTTCCGGTAGCGAGGACATGAAAGCCTGTTTCTTCAGCGAAGGACAATTGGTCTTTAGCGGTACCGGTTCGCTGAACATCACCGCCAACTACAAACATGGCATTTGTAGCGATGACTACGTGCGCATCCGGGCAGGCGTTACTCTCTCCATACAGCAAGCCGTGAAAGACGGCATCCATGCTAATGATTACGTGCTGATAGATGGAGGTACACTCCACATCAACGCCTCCGGTGACGGGATTGAATGTGAGAAAGGCTGTATCGAAATCAACGGGGGAGAGATCACAATAAACAGCACGGACGACGGGATTGTCGCGTCCTGCGAGGACAATGACTACACGATCTCCCCTTTCATTAAGATTAACGGGGGTAACCTAACGATCACGACGAGCGGGCAAAAAGGTATGGCAATAAAAAGCGAAAGTAACACCACCATTAACGGCGGGGACCTCCGTCTTGCCGTCTCGGGCGAGGCCTCCAAGGGAATCAAATCCGGGGGACACGTCGTGATTACCGGGGGTACATTAGACATTACCACCACGGGCAACGCCTTCTACGAGAGCAATGACATATCCTCGGCGGCAGGCATAAAATGTGACGGCAGTTTTAAAATAACCAATCCCGAAACCACCCTAACGATCACCAGTAGCGGCTCCGCGGGTAAAGGCATTAACTGTGACGGAACTCTCACGATTGAGAATTGCACGGTAAATGTGACAACCACGGGTAAACCTTATATATACGGTCGTCTGGACGCCTCGGCCAAAGGTATTAAAAGCGATGGAAATCTCACGATTAGAGGTAGTAACGTCACTGTTAAAACAACCGGGGGCGAGAATAGCGAAGGTATAGAAAGCAAGGCCACTCTCACAATTGAAAGCGGAACGATAGAAGTTATCGCCTACGACGATTGTATCAACGCGGCGAATGCTATCGTGATCAATGGCGGAATGATCTACTGTTACAGCTCCAACAATGATGGCATTGACTCCAATGGAACCCTCACCATTACGGGAGGTACCGTGATTGCCTCCGGCACAACCATGCCGGAAGAAGGATTCGATTGCGACCAGAACACTTTTACAATCACCGGGGGAATCATCATCGGAACAGGCGGGAGTACTAGTACCCCGACCACAAAGACCTGCACCCAACACTCTCTCGTTTACGGGACCTCCGGAACCGAAGGACAAATTATAAACATCCAATCTCCAGATGGAACGAGTATATTAACCTACCAATTACCGAGATCATACACACAATTAACCTTCCTATTCAGTAGTCCCTCCCTCGCTGCGAACACGACTTACACCGTAAGCACAGGCGGTAGCGTGGCAGGTGGCACTGAATTCCACGGGTTACACACGAACGCAACCTACACGGGCGGTAGTTCGGTAACAACCTTTACCACAAATTCCATGGTAACCTCTGTTGGTTCCACAAGTGGCGGAGGAGGACGGCCAAACGGACCGGGCAGCTTCGGTGGAGACTGGGGGAGGTTATTACCTTAGGAAAAGATGGGGAGAGAGTCAGCCATTGTGTGCTAACTCTCTCATTATTTGATTGTTTTTCGCGGAGAGGGAGGGATGACTCGAAGTCCTTCAGACTGATAGTGTTTCAAAAAGTGTGTAAATTCCGAATTGATTATTTTTGTAATGCAATTTTCAAAAATGAATAATTATGGAATTTACACATGAACAAATCTCGGAAATAATTTCCGAAATCACAAACGGTGAACTAGGTTTACAAGGCTTGGTCAAACAAGGTTTAGAGAGTTTAATGTTATCGGAACGTGATCTTCATAACGAGACACGTGGTGACGTGAGTAACGGTTTTCGTGGTCGTCGAGTATGTCATGGAGGTAAGGTCTTCGAACTTCGGGTCCCGCGTAGTCGTAACAACCATTTTTACCCGATGTTACTGGGGGTGCTAAAAGA
>NZ_JADMSV010000040.1:0-28406 GCF_015560935.1 Butyricimonas sp. BSD2780061689_150309_C8 | reverse complement strand
TTCTTTTCCATTACTGTTTTTCTTTTCTGCAAAGGTACAAACTTATATCCGTATACACAGCTTTTTTACTATGCGCCGATAAAAGTCATGATCAACAAGCGACAGACATTATCCCAATAGCATAACACACGAAAAAAGAGGTTGCCGTAACAACCTCTTTCAGCACGGGAGGAGAGGTTCGAACTCCCGACCCTCGGTTTTGGAGACCGATGCTCTACCAACTGAGCCACTCCCGTATTTCGTGCTGCAAATTAAGGTAATTTAAACGAGAAAAACAAGTCCCATCCGGAAGTACACGTAAAAAATATTGCCTTAAAAATACTTGCTATCCCACAAGTATCAGGAGTTCAAGCAACAAATTCATCCAACAAAATACAAAACCTCATGACAATTCTAAAATTAAACCGTATTTTTGTCCCCCGACTTCAATAAAAAGGAACATGGAAAAAGTTGTAGTTGGTCTCAGCGGAGGCGTGGATAGTTTCGTTACGGCACTTCTGTTACAACAACAGGGTTTTGAAGTTATTGGTGTCCACCTGCAATTATGGGAATCACGGGCCGGCTCCTCGCAAGAACCGGAAGTAGAGGAATTGTGTAAACAAACGGGCATCAAACTCTACCGGTTAAATGGTAGACAACTTTTCCAAGAACAGGTGGTCCAACCCTTCATCCAAGGTTACCTTTCGGGAATTACCCCCAACCCGTGCGCCACGTGTAACAGCTTTGTCAAATGGAATCTACTTCGAGACTTGGCAAACGAACTAAAAGTACACCATGTCGCCACGGGACACTACATTCGGATTCTCCCTTTCGCGAACCATTATTACGTCCATAAAGGAGTTGACCCGAATAAAGACCAATCGTACTTCTTATGGGGCGTACCGGAAGAGATTCTATGCCGGGCCATCACCCCATTAGGAGATTACACGAAAACACAGGTAAAGGAAATGGCCAAAGAACACGGGTTTATCCACTTGGCTGAAAAACAGGAAAGCATGAGTATCTGTTTTCTTGAGAAAGGAGACTACCGGGATTTCATCGCCCGCCAGCCAGGGACAGACTCTTGTTTCACACCCGGCCGGATCGTGGATGAATTCGGAAATCACGTGGGAGAACATACCGGAATCGTGAATTACACCGTGGGACAAAAGAGAGGAATCCCACCCAAGGAACAATTCCCACAATATGTTTCACGCCTATCCCCGTCCACGAACCAAATCGTCGTGGGAGATAAGGCAAGCCTACACCGAAGGACCTTTACTCTCGGGCAAGTTCATTTAATTAATCCCGAAGAAATTCATTCACAAGACATAGAAGTTAAAGTACGGGGTATCGGGCTGAACCCGGAAGGATTCGTACAACTATCTTTCCAACCCGACCGGACATTACACGTACAACTCTCCTCTCCCGCATGGGCTATTGCCCCCGGACAACCGGCTGTCTTTTATCGGGAAGACCGGGTAATCGGTGGCGGGATCGTCCTATAACCTTTCAAAACATCATGACATGACATTTTCAGATATACTCCAACAACAATACAAACTATCCTCGGATAGTATCCTCCTTCTCCTTAAAGATGCAATAACCATCTCTTTCAACAAAAAAGAACCCATCGTGCAGGAAGGGCAACGCAATGATTATATTTATTTCGTGGAAAAAGGTTCTGTCCGTGGATTTATCGAACGGGAAGGTAAGGAGTTTACCCTATTGTTTGCATTCGAGGGAGATATGGCCGCCACCATGCCAGACCTGTCACAAACACCGACAGCTAAATTCACGCTAGAAACCCTCGAATCTTCCACGCTCGTGAAAATCTCCCGTTCTCACTTGGAATACCTCTTCCTTCACTCCCTGGAATTGGCAAACTGGGGACGCAAACTGATGGAAAAGACCATGCAGGAGTACGAACATTATTTTATCGAGTACTACTGGGCCGATAAAGGCCACCAGTATCAAATGCTAATAAAAGAATTCCCGCAACTCTTACAACGAGTTTCGTTAAAAGAAATCGCCTCATACCTAAACATCACGCCTCAGTCATTAAGCCGGATTAGGGCTCATTTGAAATAAATCTTACACGAGCATTACCGCTAAACAAAAAATAAAACTAGCATCTGTGCCGTCAGTACCCGCAAGAACATCGTGAGCGGGTACACCGTGGCGTAACTCACGGCAGGAGCATCATTTCCCACGATTCCATTGGAGTAAGCCAATGCTGGCGGGTCGGTCATACTTCCGGCCATTAACCCCATCAACGTGAAATAATTCACTTTATATATGGTGCGGGCAATTATCCCGATAATAATTAAAGGAACCACGGTAATAATAAAACCGTAACCAATCCAGGCATAACCACCTCCATCAATAATGGTCTCCACAAACCCATCGCCTGCACCCAACCCGACACTCGCAAGGAACAAGGCAATCCCCACTTCCCGCAACATCAGATTGGCACTCATAGTCGTGTAAGTCACCAAACCGTATTGAGGACCGAAACGACTGATCAAGATAGAAATAATCAACGGACCTCCCGCTAATCCCAGCTTTACCGGCTGAGGAATACCGGGGAAAGTAAATGGAATACTCCCCAGCAAAATTCCTAAGAATATACCCAAAAATATGGATACCAGATTCGGTTCACGCAAACGACGTAAAGAGTTACCCAACACCTTTGCCACATTCGTAACGGCAGCTTCCGGACCGACAATCGTCAAGCGATCCCCGATCTGTAACTGCAAATTCGGTTTAGCCACCAAATCCACCCCGGCTCGATTCACCCGGGTCACGTTAACCCCGAAACAATTCCGCAACCGCATCTCTCCTAACATTTTTCCGTTCACCTCTCCTTTGGTGATCACGATTCGACGAGACACCAGTTGCTTATCCAACTGTTCCCAAGCAACTTCAACCCGTTCCCCGAGAAAAGCCGTGATCGCATCAATATCTTGTAAGGCTGCCACGACAAGTAATTTATCCCCCTCGCGCAAGCAAGTCTCGGAAGAACCTATTTCAATCCGGTCATCCTCGTGGCAAACCCGCGAAAACACGAACTTTCGGTTTATCAAACGGGTAATTTCCATCAAATCCTTACCAAACAAAGCCGGATTCGTTACCCGCACGGAAAACTGTTGAGCCCCGTTGGCCCGATCCCCGTCCTGCCGTTCCAAATCCTCGTTCTCCTTCTCGAACTTCACCCGGAAGATCACCCGCATCAACAAGATCGACCCGATAATCCCGATCACGCCCAACGGATAAGCCACCGCATACCCCAAAGCAATCGTGGGATCATTCACTCCCGTCATATCCGAATAGGCTTGTTGAGCGGCACCCAATCCCGGCGTATTAGTCACGGCCCCGGAAAGAATACCGACCATCGTTGTAATCGGTAACCCGGTAACGACATGGATAACATACGTGGTAACCACCCCCAACAACACGATTCCCGTGGCCAGCATGTTCAAAGTTAAGCCTCCCTTCCTAAAAGAGGAGAAAAAACCGGGACCAACCTGTAATCCCACGGAATACACGAACAGGATCAAGCCGAATTCTTTCATGAAATGTAACGTATGCCCATCTACCCGCATCCCGAAATGACTGCAAATAATCCCAACAAAAAGAATCCAGGTTATTCCTAACGAAACTCCCCAAATTTTCACTTTCCCAAGCACGATCCCCAAAGCGATAACGATTGCGAACATTAACACCGAATGAGCAACCCCCTGTCCAAAAAACAGCTCACTTACCCAAGACATACTTATTTTAGATTTTAAATTTTAGATTTCAAGTCAAGTAACTCGCTATTTTATCACTCAGCACTCTCCGGGTCTTTCACCTTTTTATCGATAGAACGGCAAAATTCAATATCATCCCGGAACAACTTACGATAAGTAATATAAATCTGAGATTGTTTTGCTCCGATATAATCCATCAAGTGCATCATCTGCGGGTTAAAATCTCCTACCCAACTCATATCCAACCAGTCATATGTCTTCTTCGACAAAATGATATTCTTACAGAAAGCATAAATCATAGCAGCCTCCACCCCACGCCCCTGGAATTCGGATGCAACTCCAAAGATCAATCCCAAGGCCACACGTCCCCGCTTGATATGACGATAGTACAGGAATTTCAAAATACCCAACCCGCTAATCTTACCATTCACGTGCTTCACGATATAGTTCAATTCCGGAATCATGATAAAGAAACCGATAGGTTCCCCTTTATAGTAAGCAAAATACAATAAATCAGGATCAAGCACGGGTTTCAGGGTCTTGAACAACGCCTCCACCTGTTCCTTATCCATTCCTCCAACGCCATGTACGTTCAAGTTCCATGCCTTATTATAAATGGTCAGGAAGGAATCTTTTGCCTGCCGGGGAGTCATTTCACGATAGGAAATAATCCGGTAATCTTCATTCTTCAACAACCGTTCCGATTTCCAAACCACGACCTTGGAAAGACTTTCCTCCACCAAGCGAGTCCGGTAGATATATTGTTTGAAATAGTCACGGAACCCGTAGTTCTCGAAGAACGGAACATAATACTTGTGCGTGTAAGGCATTTGGAATACAGGCGGTTTGAAACCGTCTACCAACAATCCCCACCACTCGTTACGTTCCCCGAAATTCACCGGCCCCTCCATGGACTCCATTCCCCGTTCCTCCAGCCATGCCCGACAACGATCGAACAGCATGAAAGCGGCCTCCTGATCATTAATACACTCGAAGAAACCCATTCCCCCCACCGAGTAGGAATCCAAATGGCAGGAACTTCTATCAATAAAAGAAGCCACCCGCCCAACACATTGACCTTTCTCATCCCGTAACAGCCAACGGGTACACTCGCCATGCTTGAAAAACGGATTCTTTGCCGGATCGAAAACCTTTGTGATGTCATTATCTAAAGGCCGTACCCAATTTTCGTCATTCTTGTAAAGGGATACAGGTAGCAGCAAAAATTCTTTTGCTTGCTTTTCGTTCAAAACCTCTTCAATAGTGTATTTCATATCTTTATAAACTAATATTTTCAACTTTTACCGGTGAGTGTACACGCACCTGTAATAAATAAATGCCCCGACGAATCCACACAACAATCACGGCTAACACGACACGGGGAAATATCAACCATCCCGCAGGTAATCCCATCACGGCAAACAACAGCGGATCCTCCAGTTGCGAATGAGAAATCGCCAGATGATGATTCAGCAAATCTGCCTCCTGATGTCCCAGTTTTCCCATCTTGGCATAATCCATCATGATCGCGGAACCGTAAGCCAATCCGACCGTGTTCCCCACCAACCACAGAAAAGCCACATCCGGATTCAGCCCGAACAAACGCATTAACGGGGATAACATGGCAGACAATATTTTCAAAATGCCGAACTCTTCCAACAACCGTTGCAATATCATCAACCCCGAAATCACCAGTACGATTTTCAGCCCCAGCATCACACTACTCTCCAGCCAATGTAACATCGTCTCCCAGAAACCGAGAGAAACCGCCGTTTCCGCCATCATCTTCCCGCTCATTTCCGGCAGCAACCAATTCAAACCAATTGCCGCAACGAAACTTCCCAAGACTCGCAAGATCACCATCCACACCGCAGACGAACCAGTCTTCTGTAACACGATAGTTTCCACGACAAAGTTATGGGAAATCAAACACATCGTCGCCATAATCAAACTTTCCCGCACGGAAAAATCAAGCGTGGAAAGCAAAGCAATCACAGTATATATATTCGTAAATATACTGGTAACGAACACTAAGGCTGCATCTCCCGGCAAACCGATCAAGGTAAACAAAGGGGATGCGAATGAAGAAATATAAGGCAGAATATTAAAGTATGACAGCAAGGTCACGAACAAAGATACCGGCAACATGATTTTCAAAAACCATACTGACGTCTTTATCGCCACGGGTAAGGCCTTTTTCACACATTCCCAAACCCTCGCACTGTAATTTGACATACTTTTTAATTGAAAATTGAAAATTGAAAATTGAAAATGATAAAACCTCATTTACACTTTCCGAATTTTCTTATTAAACTTTTAGCTTTTATCTTTTAATTTTTATCTCAACTCGTCGGTTAACAATCTGATTTCCATTGTCGGACTGATTCGCTCGTAGAGGATGTTATAAACAGCCTCCGTGATGGGCATGTGGACTTTATACTGTTGATTGATTTCATGAATTCCTTTCACGCCAAAGTACCCTTCGGCAACCATCAACATCTCCATTTGCGCGGACTTCACAGAATATCCTTTCCCGATCATCGTACCGAATGTCCGGTTCCGGCTGAACTGGGAATAGGCTGTTACTAACAAATCACCCAAGTATGCAGAAAATTTAATATCCCGTTGAATCGGATGCACGGCATTCACAAAGCGTTCCATTTCCTGAATGGCATTAGCAACCAACACGGCCTGAAAATTATCGCCATATCGCAATCCGTGACAGATTCCCGACGCAATAGCAAAAACGTTTTTCAGCACCGCGGCATACTCGGCCCCGTATATATCATCGGAAATCGTGGTTTTCACGTAGAAACACTCGAATAATTGAGCCACAGTCCGTGCTACCCGCAGGTTCTCACTGGAGAATGTCAGATAAGACAAACGTTCCAAAGCTATTTCCTCCGCATGGCAAGGTCCGGAAATAATTACAATCTGTCCTAGAGGTACCTCATATTTCTGGTGGAAGAACTCCCCGATAAGTAGATTCTCATCCGGAATCATCCCCTTGATAGCCGAAACGATAATCTTATCTTTCAACGACACTTGCAACCTTGGAGTTACCACGTTTTGCAGGAAAGCACTCGGGATGGCGAACACGATCACATCGGAATTCATGATCACCCAATCCAAATCATCCGAGAACGAGATTTTGTCTATATCAAAATCGACACCACACAAATACCGCGGATTGTGTTTTAATACTTTAAAGGCCTTTATCGATTCAATGTTTCTCATGAACCAATTAATATGCCCGTTATTTTCTGTCAGCATTTTAGCGATAGCGGTAGCCCAACTACCCCCACCTACGACTCCAATCCTTGGTTTTTCAACTATTTCCATGATACCAATAAGTTTATAAAGTTCATAAAGTTATAAAGTTTATAAGGCCAAAAAATAACTTTATAGACCTTATAAACTTTACAAACCTTAGAACCTATTTTATCCAGCTTTTTACCTCGTCCGGAGATAAGGTCTTCAAGCCTAATTTCATTTTTTTATTTAAACCGCTCAATTCCTGATGCAACTTGTTCGGATTCTCTACCGCCTTCAAGGCTTCCACGGTCTGGTAACCGGCTTTACGAACCACGGCAACCCAATCAGCCGGGATTCCCAGCTCGATAAATTTCTCGTCAGCATCCACGGTAGCCACTTTCTCCGGTTTCATTTGCGGGAACAACAGCACATCCTGTATAGACGGACTATTAGTCAGGATCATACAAAGCCGATCGATTCCGATACCCATTCCCGAGGTCGGGGGCATACCGTATTCCAAGGCACGCACAAAGTCGTAATCGATAAACATGGCTTCATCATCCCCTCTTTCCTGAAGTGCCAACTGATCTTTGAAACGATTCAACTGATCGATCGGGTCATTTAACTCGGAATAAGCGTTCGCCACCTCCTTACCATTCACGAACAACTCGAAACGCTCCGTTAATCCGGGATCTGAACGATGCATCTTTGTTAGCGGAGACATCTCCACCGGATAGTCGTAAATAAAAGTCGGCTGTATATAATGACTTTCACATTTCTCTCCGAAGATCTCGTCAATCAACTTACCCTTACCCATCGTCTCGTCCACGTTCAAGCCGATAGACAAACAGAATGCCCGGATCTCATCCTCACTCTTACCTGTGATGTCAAACCCGGTATATTCTTTAATCGCCTCGGACATCTTCACGCGCTTGAACGGACGCTTGAAATCCACCTCGTTCTCCCCGAAAGGAGCTTTAGTTGTCCCGTTCACGGCCATTGCCGCTGCCTCGATCATTCTCTCCGTGCTATCCATCATCCACAAATAATCCTTGTACGGCACGTACACCTCCATACAAGTAAATTCCGGGTTATGCGTCCGGTCCATACCCTCGTTACGGAAATTACGGGAAAACTCGAACACCCCGTTAAAACCGCCCACGATCAAACGTTTCAGGTACAACTCGTTCGCGATACGCAAATAGAACGGAATATCCAGCGCATTATGATGCGTGATAAACGGACGCGCCGAAGCCCCTCCCGGTATAGCCTGCAACACCGGAGTCTCCACCTCCAAACATCCCATTTCCGTGTAGAACTGACGGATGGCGTTGATCATTTTCGTACGCTTGATAAACACATCCTTCACCTGCGGGTTCACGATCAAATCCAAATAACGTTGACGGTATCTCAATTCCGGATCGGTAAAAGCATCAAACACTTTACCATCCTTTTCTTTCACAACCGGTAGTGGACGCAAGGACTTGGACAACATCACCAACTCTTTCGCGTGAACTGAGACCTCTCCCATGTTCGTGCGGAACACGAATCCCTTGACTCCCACAATGTCACCAATATCCATTAACTTTTTGAAAACGGTATTATACATCGTGCAAGCTTCATCCCGACTCACATCATCCCGACTCACGTAGACCTGAATCCTACCTTCGGCATCCTGTAATTCAAAAAATGAAGCCTTACCCATAATCCGCCTGCTCATCATTCGCCCGGCAATCACAACCTCTTGCAATTCCTCCGGTGATTTTTCAAATTTATCCAGGATCTCTTTAGAAAGGTGAGTTACTTTAAATTCCGGTGCCGGATAGGCATCTATTCCCAAATTTTTCAACTCGTTTAAAGAGTTCCGGCGAATAATTTCCTGTTCGCTTAATTCTGCAAGACTCATTTTTATATGCTTTAAAAGGTTATATAAAATCTATTTTATCACCGGGCATACGCCCGCTCTAAATTTTATTCAAAAATTAATGTGCAAAGATAATAAATAAAGTGCAAAGAAGAAAGTAAAAGGGCTGCTCTCCCTCGTTATTTACATTTCCCCTGCTTTTTGTTAAAATTTTATCACCAAAAATTCAATCTTATTTTTATACAACTGAAACACAACCGCATAACCTTATTTAGAACAAACCTGTTAAAAAATATAATCAGTATTCTTTTGAAATCCCAAGGAATTTCTGCTTCTTTGTAGCAGAATAGGAGAAAGAGATAATGAAAAAAAGATGGGTCATCAACACCCCACCCGAGTGGGAAAAAATTGACAAACTATCCAAAGAACTTAACTGCAGTCATGTTATCGCGAACTTGCTTTTGCAACGCGGTGTGGACACTGCAGAAGAGGCCCATGCTTTCTTCAATCCAACCCTCAACATGCTCCATGACCCGTTCTTGATGAAGGATATGGATAAAGCAGTTCTCCGGTTGGAAAAAGCAATCAGCACCGAGGAAAAAGTCATGATCTACGGCGATTACGACGTGGACGGTACCACGGCCGTTGCTTTACTCTATAAATACCTGAAAAATAAATGCGAGAATCCGGAGTATTACATCCCGGACAGGTACACGGAAGGCTACGGGGTTTCCATCTTGGCCATCGATTATGCGGCCCGCAACGGGATCACACTCATGATCGTAACCGATTGTGGAGTGAAAGCCGTGGAGAAAGTCCGTTACGCAAAATCCAAAGGAGTGGATGTTATCATCTGTGATCATCACACCCCAGGGGACGAACTTCCGGATGCCGTTGCCGTCCTCGACCCGCAACGGAAAGATTGTCACTATCCCTACCGGTGGTTAAGCGGTTGCGGTGTCAGCTTCAAACTGGCGCAGGCATATAGCATGAAACACAACTTGCCGATGGCAGACCTGTACAAATTGTTGGACTTGGTTTGTGTCAGCATTGCCAGTGACATTGTTCCGATCACGGGAGAGAATCGCATCCTCGCCCATTTCGGTTTATTACAATTAAACAGAAAACCCAGCCTGGGATTAAAAACGATACTAAGTTTCTCCGGAATCGGTAAAGACCTGACGATAAATGACATTGTTTTTCGCATAGGCCCAAAAATCAACGCGGCAGGGCGAGTTGAATCGGGGAATAAATCAGTTGAACTCCTGATTGCCGATGACGAGACCAGAGCCACGGAAGTCGCCGCAAGTATCAACAACTTCAACGATCAACGCAAAAAGCTGGATCACGACATCACCGAAGAAGCCCTCGAATACATCAATCAGTCCCACTACGACCAATCCCAAAAAGCAACCGTACTTTACAACCCGAACTGGCACAAAGGTGTCATTGGAATCGTTGCTTCACGTCTGACGGAATATTACTACCGCCCGACCGTGATCCTGACAGAATCCAACGGTTTGGCTACCGGATCTGCTCGCTCCGTGGAAGGATTTGACCTGTATTACGCCATTTCACAATGTAGCGAATTCTTGGAAAATTACGGGGGACACAAATACGCGGCAGGACTGACATTAAGGCTTGAAAACATCGAACCTTTCAAGGCTAAATTCCAAAAAATCGTGAGTGAAACGATCACGGAAGAGATGTTGACACCCCAGATCAATATTGACGCCCAAATCAAATTAAACGACATCACCCCGGATCTTTATGCCATGATTCAGAAGTTCGCCCCGTTTGGTCCCAACAACACGATCCCCGTGTTCATGACTGAAAACGTGACGAATTTCATTGGTTCAAAACAAGTGGGACGTAACAACGAACACCTAAAACTGGTTGTCGTGGATGACACGAGAGTCTGCAACGACCGGAGTGGTATAGCTTTCGGTATGGGAGAGGCATTTTCCCGTATCAGTAAAGGTGAATATTTCGATATTTGCTACACCCTTCAGGAAAACGAATTCATGGGGAAAAGCGACATTCAAATGATGATTCGGGATTTAAAATTCAAAGAGGAATAAAACATGCAATCTTTATCTTCCAAACTATTGGAAAAAGCAGTAGAACAATTTGCTTCCCTTCCGGGAATCGGACGCAAAACAGCTTTGCGTTACGTGCTACACATGCTGCGCCAAAGCCCCGAAGAGGTAAAGCAATTTACAGCCAGTATCACCGCCTTGAAAGAATCTATCAAAGAGTGCCAGTACTGCCATAACATTTCAGACAGTGACACTTGCGAGATTTGTTCCGACCCGAAACGGGATACTCAAACGATATGTGTCGTGGAAAACATAAAGGACATCATGTCCCTTGAAGCCACCGGCCAATACCACGGGCTTTACCACGTTTTAGGAGGGATTATTTCCCCCATGGACGGCATAGGCCCATCCGACCTTCACATTAACTCTCTACTGGAGCGAGTGGCCAATCCTTCCGTAAAGGAGGTTATTTTCGCCTTGCGAGCCACCATAGAAGGAGACACCACGGGTTACTACATCTTCAAAAAACTCCCCCGCCGGGATGAAATCACGGTTAGCACCCTCGCCAAAGGTATCGCCATAGGTAATGATCTCGAATATACCGACGAACTCACTCTGGGACGCTCCCTCGTAAACCGGGTAAAATTTAGTCTAAACGGATGATTTTCCTACATATTAAAAAGAATCCGCCTGAAACAGAAACTTGAGGCGGATTCACATTTTCTTACGACAAACTATACTTTAGGCTGTACGATTACTGCATAATAATTATGATTTCCACTTAAAGCCAACTCCTCTGCCCGGTAATAACGATTTGCTCCTACTGGAGTACCGTCTTCATAAGTCAATCCTAATCCCCACGGATCATTACATTCAAAGAACAATTCTCCATCAACTACTTTGTATCCTTTAATCAGCAAGAAATGTCCCATTGTTCCACTATAATATTTATCAACTCGAGTCTCCGAATCTCCCGTTTCATTCTTCGATATATAGGACATACTTAAACAGACTATCACTAATTCTCCTGCATCGATATGAGCCTTTACTTGTACGGGGAATTTTTCTTTCATTTCCTCCTCGGTATTATCTAAATACTTCTCACTGGGAATTTCTTCCAGATAAGCAGGACTTCCTCCTCTACTACAAAAATTAATGAAATCCCGAACATCCCCCGGGTACCAGCTTAAATCCGTTGAAGAAGAAGAATAGTAACTAAAATATCTATAACTTCTAGCCCACTCTACGGTCATCTCCTCCATGGGCGATCCGTACCATATAACAGCCATCGCTCCAACAGCCGGTCCACAATTCCGATCCGCATAATCACCTGTATTTTGTTGATCCAAATAACAGCCCTCGGGATCTACCCCCTCGTTACTCTTCTCTTCTGTCAACCAAGCCCCCAACCCCCAAGCTATCGTGTAATCCGTGTTAGAAAGACTCACATCCCAGTAAGCACGATCACCATTTGATGCCGTGATTTTAAATGTTACTGGAGTTGAAAAATTCACAGGAGTCACACCACTAACCACCTCATCCTCATTCACACTTGCCCAAGCCCCCTCCGACAAAGTAAACACAGGTGTAATTTCTCTGTAATTCTCCGGTATATCGGATAATACATACGAAATACTTTTATTATCCGTATCAATCACGGCTTCCGTATCAATCCCCTCAATTGAAAATGATAAAATATCATTTCCGGCAAGTGACGTATTTTTATCATCATCAGAACAACCGTATGGGATCAAGCCCATAGAAAGCAATAATGTTCCACATACAAATGCTTTTATATTTTTCATCATATCAATTCTATATTAATTCGACAATTATTTCACCAATTGCTCCAACTGCATCCGCAATTTAGGATCCGAAGGACGTTTGGCATTTGCATCCACAATTTTCCCCTCTTTATCCACAATCACGATGCGAGGAACTCCATGAATCAAATATTTCTTTATCAAATCCGATTTAAAACCACCCGGCACATTCAACTGTAACTCGGCACCCTTCTTATCTTTAACCATCTTTCTCCACAAAGCCATCAACTCATCCCCCGTATCCACTGACATTGAGATAAATACAATATTCTCTCCTTGCATATCATCTGCTAATTTCTCCATGTAAGGCATCTCTGCACGACAAGGAATACATCCCGTGAACCAGAAATCCAACACCATCACCTTGCCTTTAAAATCAGCAGAAGTATATTCTTTTCCTTTCACGTCAACCGCTTTAAACTCCGGGGCCATCTGTCCTCTTGCTATGGTTTTATGAGTTTCTTTAGACTCTTGGTAACGAGCCTCCAAAGCTGGTAACGCCTCCAATGCCTCCGGGTGAGTTATGTATTGACGAACCCCTTCCAGATAGGACGGGAAATCATCAGAATACCCTTTCTGTAACGTGAAATTCAATAACTCCACCAAAAACATGGAACGTACTTTTTCGTTGGCGATTCTTTTCGCATAAATTTCCATGTATTTATCCGGAGAAACCTCAATCCATCCTTTTTTTTCCATCTGCTCGAATGTCCCCAACACCATATTAAACCATTTCGGTATCTGCACAAGAGAAGAATCCGAGAAGTTTACCTCTTTCACGAAATCATAAAAATTATCCGACAGTTCAATTTTCACTTGAGGAGCAAACATTGCAGTATTAGCAGGGCCATTTAATTTTTGTAAATAAAAATCGCAATGATACTTCAATGTCTGTAAACGGATAAAGTCCGGGTTTAAACCAGAAACATCCAGATTAGCAATCAACCGATTCACTTCTTCTGTATTCAATCGTTCCCATTCCGCCGAATAAAGCGGAATATCTTCTGGGACAGAACCTAGATATACATTCTTAGACAAAAACATATTCTCGGCCGCATTATCTCCTGCAAACACAACTCCTTCCGCTCCTTCCTGTATCTCCATCCGTGCGCCCGGAGTCAAATAAACCAAATAGAATTTTTTATTCACCCCCACGTAACGAAAGTACCCCGGCACTTTCAAATCCACCTCATAGATATAATTTCCTAAAGAATCCGGTTCCATTTTCGTATATCCGGCCGTAGACCCTTCCGGAATAAAAAAGAAGTTTCCTTCAACCGTATTTCTAAACTCCACTCTCGCCTTCGTAACCGAAGTCGTTTTATCCTGACATCCGGTTCCGGCAAAAGCCAGAACCGTTAATATCAGAAATACACAACATATTTTATTCATATGGGACATCATTTTGTATTTTGAACCAAATTACTTGTTTCCATCGCATTCTGCGGGAAAGGCCATACATACAAAGGAGAACCGGGTTCCAAAGTAAACTCTTGTGTTTCACCCGCTGTATTAACATAGGTACGAGTAAACGTCTCGTTCAATTGCACGCTAAATCGACGCATATCGAAGAAACCGTTATAAGTGAACATCAACTCCCGCTTTCTCTCCTTACGTACTTGTTCGAAAGCCTCATCTGCATTAGCAGCCGTCAGTTCCGGAGTATTATTTTTTACCCGATTCACGTACAACTCATTCAAATACTTCATCGCATTCTCCGGATCATTTAAGCGGGCATAACACTCTGCCACGATCAAATAAACTTCAGAGAAACGTATCCCGCCACAATTCCACTTTACCTGATTCGAACCGAACATTCTCGCCCCACTCTCGCCTGTCGGCCGATTAGGAGTGTCATAATTTACACAAGTCTTGTAACGCAAATCATTCTGTTTATCAAACAAATCCAACGTCTCTTTGCGAATAAATAAAGGAGAAGGCTCTCCCTGATCATTATTACAGAATTGATATAATAAATTTTCCGGATCACTCTTCAAATGAATAGCAACAGAACTCCATCCTGTCGACTGCATATCCCCGAAAGGCAATTCCTCTAAACCGTTATAAAACATCGGACGCATATCCCACAACTTATGATAGGTTGATTTCAACGCCTCCAATCCTGCATTTAAGGCAGAATCAAGCTCCCCCTTGTACAAATGCACCTTAGCTTTTAATGCCCATCCCAACGTCTTACTAGGACGGAACTCGTTTAACGGGGTTTCCGGTAAATCAACGATAGCCGAATTCAAATCTTCCATGATAAAATCATATACCTCTTGAACCGTGTATTGTTTACTCACCGCCTCCAAATCAAACTTTTTGTGAATAATAATACCATTATCCGTGGCAGCAGTTTCCTTCACGTAAGGCTTAGCAAAAGTATTCACCAACATGAAATAATTATACGCACGCATAGCCTTTGCCTGAGCAATACCCAGTCTCTTATCCGCTTCTGGCCCCTCTGCATCATTCATATTCTCCACCACAATATTATAATTGGCTATCCGGGAGTAACACTTGCTGTAGAGTTCACTAGAAACCATATTTTGCTGCCGCAATCCTTCCGTTTCATCCCATAAGAAAGAGATTGAACGTAATGGATACTGGTAATTTTCAATTTGATCCTTATAAGGCCAGGTCGCATCACCGGCAAAATACCAAAAATCATCTGTCGGATAAGCCGCATCCATCGATTCCACTAACCCCAAATAATCATCTGTTGTATTTAACACGGATTCTCCCTTCGGGACTAAATCCAAATAGTTGTCACAAGATGTCAGTAATACAATCAGACTCAAACCAATGATTGATATATATTTTTTCATACTTTCTCTCGTTTAAAAATTAATACTCAAACCAACACTGTAAGTCGGCATCATAAAGTCTGTACGTTTACCGCCATTTGCGTTAAACGATTCCGGATCGATTCCCTCGTTATTAGCCGCCCAATAAAAAGGATTATCTACCTGCGCCCGAATGTTCACGTTTTGTAAATTCCACTTCTTAATCAAATCTTTAGGTAAAGAATAAGCGATACCTATATTACGACACTTGATAAAAGAAGCACTCTTTACATGGGCATCTGCATATTTCCACAAATATTCACGTTGCTCTTGGTCATTCGATCCTCCCGGTCGGATTGCAGGAATATCAGTATCTTTGTTATCCTCTGTCCAACGATTCACAATATCTTTATGCAAAGAACCATTCAAATCACTGTACATCGAATATAACGGAGTAACATCATTTCTCAGAGAATGTCCCGTATAATAAACAAACTTCGTGAAAAATTCCCATGTTTTATATCTCAAGTTCACTGTCAAAGCACCATTCCACTTTGGGGTTAACTGCCCGGCACATACGAGAGCATTTATATTACGCACCGGTTCATTTGCCTTAATATCCCCGTTCTCATCATACACGGAAGGATCACCATTCTCCGTCAAACCCGCATATCTATAAGCATAGATAGAATTGAATGCATCCCCCTTTAAATAGTTACTATTAGGATACAAAAACATGTCAATCGCATTAGAAGGCGTGAAACCAACTTTCCGAATCTCATTCTTATTATTAGCTGCCGTAAATGTCGTATTCAAATCCCAATCCTTATTTTTCAACCAATCATAAGAAAGTGACAATTCGAATCCAATATTTCTCATTGCACCATTATTTACCCTTGCCGTTTCGAAACCAAGTGACGGGTCCAATGTCTTGTTGGCTAACAGATCAGAACTATATTTACGATAAAATTCCATCGATCCTCTTAAACGACTTATTAAAGCGAAATCCACACCAATATTCAACGTTGAAGTCTTCTCCCAACGCAACATATTATTAGGCGGTGTCAAAATGTCGGTCAGACTAGCTTGCGTGTATAACGAATTAAAGTAAGACCCGAGTAAATAAGGTGAAGAAGATTGATCAACATTACCCGTGATTCCGTATGTTGCTCTTAACTTCAACATATCCAACCAAGCTATATCCTTCAAAAAGTTTTCTCTTGTCATCAACCAACTTGCACCAACCGACCATAACGGACGATAACGATACTTCGGGTCTGACCCAAACAAGTCTGCTTGCTCCACACGCACGCTGGCATTCAAGCTATACTTAGCATCATACGTGTATCCTGCATTTGCATAAGCTGAAACATAACGATGCTTTACATCTGACACTTGCAACATCTCATTCTTCGTCTGTAAGCTACTAACCAATTGACCTGATACACCATTACTTAATGTCAACCAATCCACTTGTTTATAAGTCAATTTCTGATCGTCATATCCATAACGCTCACTATAAGTCACGTCATTAGCATCTTGACGAATCTCACCTCCGGCAAGCACTGTTAAATCATGTTTCTCGGCAAACGTAGTCTGGTAATTCAATTGAACCCGGAAATTAAAATACTCGTCATTCTGATGCTGTTCAGATCGATGTCCTCCCTGCGGGATGTTATACTCGAAATCTCCCACACTCCCCGACGCATACCTATTTACCATCTCCCTCATCAAATAAGAATCAGCTTCATCGTATTGGATAATACTTGTGTTGGTTTTTTCATACTGAAATTTCAATCCTAAATCCAGTCCTTTCAACAACTTGAAATCCGTGTGAGCAAATAATCTTACATACAAAGAATTTGTTTTTTGCATATTTTTGTTCATCTCCTCCTTCAGATTGTATCCCATAAATTCCAACCCCTCGGTCTCGTTAATTTCCATACTATGATAGAAATTATGCTTGTACTGGTATACCGGATTTCCGGATTCTGTCACCACACGTTCATAAGGCATAAACTCCAAATAAGTAACACCAGCCTGCGAAGCTTCTTGCTTCGTAATATAAGTATTAGCCCCCAAGGTCAACTTAAACCAATCCGTCAGGTCTAATTCATTTTTTAAATAAATACTATATTTATCTGCACTGGATGATTTCAAATATTTCCCGTTATTCTGATAACGCAAAGAGAAAAATAAATTAGAATTTTTACCCCCGCGAGAAAGTGACAGGTTATAATCCTGCGTAATGGCCGTATGCGTTAAAATATCCTGAGCCTCTTTCCGATAATCATTTTTCCGCATGGCATTAATTTTCTCATCCACCTCTGCCTGAGTCATATTCCCTTTATACAATTCATAATAGTAACGTTCAATTCGGGTATAATTCTTATAGGCACTCGGATCATTCTTAGAATCGAAATACTCACCAGGATTACTCTGGTACAAGGATTCATTTTTCAAAAAGTCAATTTCGAAATCAATGATATCGCTTGTCGATGCATAATCCATATAGCTTATTTTAGGAACCGGATTGAAATAAAAATTTGCAGACAAATTCACATTTAACTTTTCCTCTTTCGAACCTCTTTTCGTCGTAACCACGATCACCCCGTTAGCAGCACGTACTCCATACAATGAAGTAGCTGCCGCATCCTTCAATACCGTAATCGTCTCCACGTCATCCGGGTTAATTGAACTCAGCGCTTGATTCATTACCACACCATCTACTACAAGTAAAGGGGTTGAACTCACCGCGAAAGAAGATGCTCCCCGAATCTCCAACTCATCTCCATAAGTAGACAAACCGGGAGTCAAACCTTCAATCTTGGAAACCAAACTCGTACTTTGTACTTTTCCTAAATCTTCCGCTTTCAAAATCGTCACGGAACCCGTTGAACGTTCACGAGAAATCGTCTGGTAACCAGTAGCCACCACTTCTCCCAACATCTCAACCTCTTCCTCCATCGTCACGTCCAATAATTTATCCGAACCATCATACAACAGTTCCTTCGTCTTCATTCCAACAAATGAAAATACCAAGGCAACGTTCTTTTCTGTTAATTTAAACTCGAATCTCCCATCTACATCGGTAGCCGCTCCCAACGTCGTACCTTTCTGAATCACCGCTACACCGGGTAGAGGCATCCCTGTCTCATCCTTCACCACTCCTCGAACCGTGTAAATTTTCTTCTCGTCATTACTTTTATAGGAAATAACAATTAATTCTCCCTCATGGCTATATTTAAAAGGCATTCCCTTTAACAAAATATCCAAACATTCCTCCACACTCTTATTTTCCAATTTTGCAGACACTTTATAACTATTCAAGTCATCATAATTGAAGATAAACTTACAATCAGCTGCTTCACTCAAACTTTTCAATGCTTTCGACAATTCCACGTTTTCAAAGTCCAAGCTCACCACCCGATTTTGAGTCACACCGGATGCGATACTCGTGAAAAAACACAAGGAAAACACGAATTGTATCAAAAACATTTTCACAATTCTCCTACTAACGTTCCTGTCAATGGAACGCTTCTTACTCAAAAGTATTGCCATAAATGATAGTTTTGGTTATAAATTAAAATGATTACTTATTTATCTAATTACCTCGGAAACGACTAACGTCTTTCCATTTACCTTTACTCCAATTCGATTCGTCTTCATCAACAAACCGGTAATCACCGAAATCTCGCTATCCCGACTTGCCCACAATTCAAATCGATAATCTCGAACCTTATCCCCCACGTACATGACATCAAAATCATACCACCGTTTCAAATCATCCATGATAGATTCCAATGACTCGTTCTCGTAATAGAAATACCCATCCTTCCAAGCAATATACCTGTTCACGTTCACCTTCGTGATCTCCGGTATGCTTTCGGTGAAGCGGGCATTCTCTCCCGGGTTTAACGTATACTCCGAACCGTTCTCCGTTTTCTTCACGGCAACCCGGCCCTGTACCAATGTCACGTGAACATCCTCCTCTCCGTAAGAACGTACATTAAATTCTGTCCCGTACACCTTCGTGTAAATATCAGAAGACACGACTATAAAAGGATGTTTCTCATCGTGAGCCACGGAAAAATAACCTTCGCCTTTCAAAAATACCTCCCGTTTTTCACCCACGAAAGAAGTTGGGTAACGCAATTCCGATTCAGAATTCAACCATACAACGGTTCCATCATTCAAGGTCAATTTATACTCTGCCCCCTTGGGTACTCGAAGCGTGTGATAACTGACCACAGCCCCCTTGGCCAAATTGTAATTAATCCCTCTCAGACTATCGTACTCCACACGGATACCTTCACCCAGCTCCCGACTTTCACTCCCGGATGCACTCAAAACAAGTTCCTCTCCGGATTCCGTAATCAACACAGCTTGATTTTTTCCGGGGACAATGTGTTCTGCCACCGGAATCACCTCTTGCTTTTTCGACGACAACGAATTTTCCAACAACCACCAACTGGCGGAAATAAGTATAACCACGGCTGCAGCCACAGAAAACCAAGTCATTCGTCGAGACCGACCACCGGATTTCATCTTCCGGGTAAAATTCCGATATTCTCCCTCCACATCCAACTGATCACCCACGGTCAGCCGAAGCCCTCCTTCCAAGTACCTCCGACATTCCTCGTACAAATCCTTGTTACGGGGTTCTGCCAACCATTCCTGCACCCGAACTTCCTGCAATAACTCAGGATGATTCAGTATCTCGATGACAAAATTTAAACGATCTTCTTCTTTCTCGAATTTCATAACTTCACGTTCATTTTACTATTACACGTAAAGCATGGTAAATGATGTGGGTCAAAAAGCAATATTTTTCATTTTTTTAAGAAAAACGCATATAACAATATCATTTCGACATCAGACATTTGTCCCCTTAATATACTGATTGCCTTCGTTATATGCCAACGAACCGTGTTAATAGAAATTCCCAACTCATCCCCCGCCTCTTGATATTTTTTCCGCTCGATAAAACATTTTTTGAACACGGTAGCTGTCTGTTGGGGCATATTCTCAATAATATGCATCACCTTTTCGATGAGTTGCTCATACTCCACGTATTCCTCCTCCTCTTCGGGAAAGGTCTTTTTATAAGCCAAAAACTTTTCTTTTGTTTTCTCCTTCCTCAAAAAATCAAGAGAACGGGAACGAACCAGAGAATATAAAAAGGGACGCAGAGAAACTGAAGAATCCAATTTTTCAAAATTCTTCCACACGTATTCATAAACATCCGTTACGATGTCTTTTGCTTCTTCTTCATCCCGAACAAAGCTTAAAGCATGAATATACAACTCTTTATAATGAGTTTTATACAATAACTCAAACGTGTCCCTCTTTTCTTTATCCACTATAATCTTTCAATTTGATCCATACTTTTTGCATCGATCCTTTTTTCCTCATGTCCAGTTCAAAGATAAATATTTTTATTTTAATCATAATCTTATTCAACAAACCTTCTTTCCACAAAAAACAAATTCCCCTTCCATCACATTTTATTTACATCACATTCCCGATTACAAAACAGATCAGGGGGAAATAAGGCCACACGCACAGATCACAGACGTTTCGTCTTCGTTCGATAATCGCTCCCCTTGAACGTCTTTACACCGACGGGGACACGCCTATCTGAAATCTGTATGCCCTTATTTCCCCCCATTCTTGCGGAGACCTCTTCTCACTCTCAAGTCGTAGACCGATCTCACGCGTAACAAAAAGTAAATAGCCACCCATAAAGCGACAAACAGTTTGTACAAACTAACATTTTAATTACAAAAGGATTATCTTTGTATCTATGAATTTTGAGACATTAGTAGAACATATTAGTACAATACAATGCACATTGCAGGCACAAGCTGCACATGCTGTAAACCTTGCTCTTACTTCCCGTAACTGGCTTATGGGTTGTTATATTGTAGAGTTTGAACAAAACGGAGAAGACCGTGCCGCATATGGACAATAAACACTGATACACAATATATTACATCGCAACTTCAAAATTCACTGAGTACTGAATTCATAGAACCAATTCGGCAGTTGTCATCCGCCGAATTAACGAATAACCTAAAGTGGATAATTCCCGCAGATAAACTCTTCAACAAACTCACAGATTCCAACTTAATACTCATCGCAACTATTGACAACCCAATAAAAAGAGCATTTTATGAAATGGGAACCATTCGAGGGTGCTGGTCATATAAAGAACTGGAACGACAAATAACATCCTTGTATTATGAACGTAGCGGACTATCTCAAAACAAAGAAGCCCTATCCGCATTAGAAAAGAGAGTTTATCAAAAGGCAAAAGAAATCATGTTTTAAATAACTACCTCCCCTAACCCCTCCTTACACAGGAGGGGGAACCGCTTGGTAATCATCCCTCCCCCTGTGCAAGGGGGAGTTGGAGGGGGTAGTCATTTAAAACACGACTTTTAACACCTTTTCTCTATCACGTTATCGCCGCTCACGATACACGACATCCTTTATCTTTGCAAAACCACTGTATTCCGCCCTTTTCGTCACTCTATTATTCACCCCATCCACCGGATAGAACCCTAACTTTCCGCCATTGTTATCCTGAGCCGCCGTATTGTACGAACCCACCATCAACTCATACTGCCGGGCCATAAACTCGTCGGACTGATTATTCAGATCGCTTAACGAGCATTGCCTGTACAGGTTAAATTTCAACATCGTAACCGTCTCGTTTTCCCCTAAAGTAATATCATTCATCGGGTAAGTCGTGTTCGTTCCTAAATTATGCAAGTACACCTTGTTCCCCACGGCATAAAACATATAAGGGAATTGAGAATGAAAAGCAAAGCTCGTTGCCTTATCAAAATCAGGAGCATTCAAATTCTCGTACTTCGCCTCCTGTACGAAACCGTTATTCGACATATTGATCCCGTAAATATAACGTTTTCCACTGGCATCCTGCAAAATAGAATATACCAAACCACCGGAATACCGGGTACTTTCCATGTACACCAATTCCATCCCCGTCTTGAAACTAAACAAACCATTTTCCGGGTCTGCAACCGGAGTCAAAACCTGCATCGCATCAGCGACATACCCGTACTTCCAGCCCACAAATCGCTTGTTATCCGAGTCATACAATAAAGCCGTTTCTCCATTCCCCGGACGGGCCATACTTACTCCCACGTAAGGAGCGACCTTATATTCCGGAGCCTTTCCCCGTTCCGACGTGTTGATCGGGTATTCAAAAGCAGGACCGGAATAATCCCTCACCTGTGCATAAGCATTCCCGGCATCCGTCACGCAGAGATTAGCTAAAGCTCCTGCTGTACTGGTATTATTTACCGACGTGTAACACACAACATGTTCATTTACCGGTGGAATAATAAAATCAATATTACCAATTTCCAAAGACTCATCTGTCTTAAACGTTTCCCGATCCAGCATATACGTTCCCTCAGCCGACATCACGTAAATAAGATCGGAAGGATTCGCAAATCGATTGGGATAAAACCCGATTCCCTTGGCATGTTTCAACTCCGGTAATCCCAAAGAAGTCAACAGGTCATAAGCCGGGATTACTCGCTCTGCCGAAATCACAGAAATCATATCCATCCGAACACGTTCCTCCTCACCTTCATCACAAAGCACCATCCAACCCTCGTAAGTAGGAGAAGATACTTTAATATCAAATGTCTTAGACGTCCGCACGCCGGAACGCTTGTCCGTCACGGAGAACCACGTGATATAGGTATCTGCTGCAAAAGCTGCCAACGTGTCCAAATCCAATGATCCCGAAGGATTCAGATCAACCCAATGTTGTCCGGATACCAATACACCACCGGATTTTTTCTCAATCTTGTAACTAAACTCAAAATTAGCATTCTCCTTACCAATCTCCCCCTCTAGCGAAGAAACGACCTTCGGATTCACAACAATATGATCAGAATTTCCCAACACCTCCACCACTTCGGGAATGTTCTCGATGGTTATATCCGCCACCTCATGATAAGTATAATTTCCCTTATCGTCAAAACAACTACAAAAGGAAAAAACAAACAAAAACAGTATAATAGGATTTATTCTCATAACCTTATATTTTTAATATTATTCATACCGGGAATAGTCTACCGAGTAAGAAGGTGCAAGTTGCATATAACTCCCGTCCGCCTCCAACTCCGGAGTTCCTGCATCTGCCTGTTCCTGTAAATATTTCTGTACCGCAGTAGCAAAAAAATTGAACCGTCCATACTGAACCTTCGTCCCTGCATACCCGGCATTACTCCAATCAGAAGGAGTCAACCCACAAACAGAATTAACCACGATATATTTCTTAGGCGTCCAATCTCCAAAGAAACTTCCCCCAAACATAGCCCAGTAACTCGGCTCCGTGTACATCTCGCTCAACGAAAAGGCAAACACATCCCCGTGAATCATCACCCCTGTGGCCGAATAAGCGTTCGTATTCTTATACTCCGGAAAATAACACTTAAAATACTCGTTATCCTCCAAACGAAGAGCTAACCGAACAGCCTTTTCCATCATATCATCCGTGCGAAAGAAACGGACACGCACGTAAGCCGTGCTTTTTCCCGCAGGCACAACTACCGTATCCAAATTTACCTCGTAATGTTTCCCCTCGATAGCTGTTGTTCCCTCTTGATCCACCACCACTTTAAAAGGACGATCGTAATCAACCACCTTTCCCATTGTCCGTATCGTGGCGGACAGCACAGCGCTTTTTATAGACGCCTTGGCTGAGGCGAATGAATAGGCCAACGAATCCCCGTAATATTCCGTGGTACTATTATAAATATAACTGGTCACCCGTTGAAAATAAATTCCACTATCATCCGTGGTAAAGACCGAAATATCTTGCTTTTCACAAGCACTGAAAACAAGCGTCAAGCTTAAAACAAACAATATAATTTTCCATTTCATAACCTTACAATTTAACGATTATCAACTTCGCCGGAAGGCAAGGGTAACACGTAACGTTCTTCCTTAGCTCCATACGTGCTGGTATCATATCCATTCTCATCACTGTTAATATTAATATACAGCCGTTTGTACATGAAAAATATCTGTCCCTCTCCGATAAACTCCCGCAAATATTCCGAACGCAAGCGTTTCATGAAATCATCCTCCGAAACAACCGTCAATTCGGGCAATCCTCTCCGGGTACGCATCTGGTTCAGCCATCCATAACGATCTGCCAACACGGGTTCACATTCTGCCGCGATATAATACGCCTCGCTCAACCGGATCAACGACATGAAGACGGCATAGAAATATTCCGTATCCGTTGTTCCGCTAGGCTTATCTATCCCCTTGTATTTGATCAAAGAATGCCCGCTCTCCCCCACACCGGAGGCAACTTGCCACCACGTTTGGAAACGGTAATCCTGTGTCTCGCCCGCGAAAAGACTCGTCCCCACGAAATCCTTTCTAGGGTGCAAGTAATTATTCCCCGCTTGCTCGGCACTGAAATAACTGGTATAAATATCCACCCGGTCTTTCTTGTAAATCCCTGCCAGCACTTCCGAGGAGAACACCCGGTCGGGATTACTTTGGTTTGCCAACAACTTATTCGGGTCCACCGCCGGGAAATGTTCATTCACTTTCGAATCCGCTAACAGTTTTCGAGCCGCGGCCAATGCATTCGCCTGTTCTCCCGCGTACAAGTACACTCTAGCCTTCAACGCCAACACGGCATAATAATTCATCCGTAACTGGCGATAACGCAGATACACCTCCTCGTCTTTTTCAAGAGAAGCCATCGGTCCATTCTCTATTACCGGGTCACTATCCGCCAGTAATTCCTCTGCCTCATCCAAATCCCGCAGGATCTTTTCATGCAGCACGGAATCTGCCGTCATCAACGGTAAAGCAATCACTTTCGATGATTCATTATAGGGGATTGCCTCCGCCTCCGGGTGCAATTTATAGACCGGACCGAATAACCGCAACATATCAAAATGCAGGAAAGCACGCACCGCCAACATCTCCCCTTTCAACACCCGATACTCCTGTTCCTGTAACACACCCTCGCTCTCGTCAATATTCTCCAACACCACGTTACAATTCAATATCGTGTTGTAAGCCGTGGTCCATGTACTTTCCAACGCTTTTTTCACATCTTCGTCCGTGTAAGCAAAGGTACTCAACGCCGTCAAGTACGTGTTCACCGGAAGAGGCTGGTAACGTTTCGAGATCACGTCCACCAACTCGTAGGAAAGATTCTTCCCGTAAAGAGCCGAAGACGCCATCTTGTTATATATCCCGTTCACCGCGGTATAAAAACCGCCTCTCGTGGCGAATAATTGTTTCTCCGATTGCTTGTCTTTCGGCTGCACGTCCAGAAAACTCGAACACCCTACACCACACACGAGTATGACCCCGGTCCAAATGATATTCCATAATTTCATAACCATTCATCTTTAAAAATTAAACGAAAGTCCTGCCTCCATACTCCGCGCAAAAGGATAAGATATACCTCTCTCCGACCGGATTGTCGATGCCCGGAACACGTCACGCATGGAGAATTGTAGTTTCAGGCTACTCAAGCCGAGTTTCTCGATCCACCCGTTGTAAAACTCGTACCCCAGATAGAGAGACTCCAAGGTCAACACGTTCTCCGTCTGCACGAAACGGGAAGACATCGGGGTACTTGCCGCGCTGGCAATATCCTTGAAATGCACGATATCCCCCACTTCTTGCCAACGCTCGTACAACGCCCGCTTGTCCTGGTTCTTGTTCAAATCACTCCTTGAAATATTTTCCACCTTGTTGTAAAGAGCCTCGTTGAACACGTCAGCCCCCATCTGGTAACGGAAATTCAAGCTCACGGAAAATCCCTTCCAGTTCAATGATGAACCGATCACTCCCTCCACGTCCGGACGGGTATTCCCGCAAATCACCTCGTCATCATAGGTAAAATCATACGTGTAACCACCATCCTTGGCATAAAACAACTCCTTCCCGTTCGAGGGATCAATCCCCGCGGACCTTACCGCCCAAATATCATCCGGGTCTGCCCCGTCATAATACCTCACGGTATTTTCTCCCTTTCCGCTGGCGTTCAACGTGGAGAGTTTATTCCCGATCTTGTTTATCCGGGTTTTCTGCGTCCGCACGTTCGCCCGTACCATCCACGAAAAACGTTGCTCGAAATTTTGGAAAATATAATAAGACACAGATGCCGTCAAACCCTGCGACACCTGTTCTCCGGCGTTCGTCATGTAAGTGGATGTCCCGGAAGAAAGCGGTGTACTCACCTTGATCAACAACGGGTCGGTCACCTTGTAATAGTAATCCGCCGTCAACGAAAAGCGTTTATTAAACAGCGTCACGTCCAAACCGATGTTCTTGTCCACCGTGATCTGCCATTCCAGATCGGGATTACCGATTTGTGATAACACGGCTCCCAGCCCGAAATAGTTCATCGAACCGTACTGGAAAGAATAGGTCAACAAGGATTGCGCAGAGTCAAAACTCTGGTTTCCCGGGTTTCCTATTGAAGCCCGCAATTTCAACAAGTCAATCCATGCCACGTGATCCATGATAAACTTCTCCTTGTGCAAGTTCCAGCCCAACCCGACTGACCACGTCGTGTTATACTTCCGAGAGGTACCGAAAACCGATGAACCGCTCGTCCGCAAACTAAAGTCCATCAAGTAGCGATCATCAAAAGAATACCCCGTGTTAAAATAACCGTTCACCGAGCGGGACACGGATTCATAGTAGGTAGGCGTACCGTTTTCCGGGTAACCGTTCGAGAAAGAGGGATAAGAAAAATCTCCTTCCGGAAATCCCAAAGCCGAATATCCCTGGGTCAGTGATTTATCGCTGGAAAGATTTCCCCCGGCAACCAGGTTAATCCTATGTTTTCCCAGTACTTTCGCGTACGTGACACTCAATTCCGCCTCCACTTGATTTTTTCGGGTATTCGTTGAACGATATTCCCCTTTTTTGATGGTCTCCACGTCTTCATAACGGGTATCATTCCGGGAATAGAACTTCTCCGTGTCGTCATTCCCGTAAGTCAATCCCAACCGGGCACGTACCCGCCATTCAGTCGTGGGGAAATACTCTGCCATGAAATAATTACTCAAGGCAAGATTCTTTCCCTCGTCCCGGCTATTTTGTTTCGCGTTCCACAGCGGGTTCGAGGCCTTGAAATAGTCATTATTTTCCAACCACTTGTCCACCGTACCGTCATCATTATACTTCTTGTAGTACGGGTTTGCCTCCGCGTACTCGTAGAAAGCCACGATCGGGTTCTTGTAATCCGTCGAGGTCAACGAGAATTTGTTAGAGAACTGGAATTTCGACATCCGGTAAATCAAATCTATATTACCACTAAGCACGCTCCTGTCAGACTTCTCCATCACCCCGGAAATCCCGTTATACCCCGCTCCCAATCCAAACAGGAAATTCCCTTCACCTCCCTGCACGTAGAGTGAATGTTTCTGGTTGACACCTACCCGTAAAGGTTCTGCCAGCCAGTACGTGTTCACACCGCTCTCGATCACCTTCAATTTCTCGTTATACAGCTCGTTCAATTTCACCTCGCTAGCCGTTGACCAAGAGGCCGGATCATATCTACCCGCTAATAATTCGAATTCCAACTTTTCCCTTGAATTCATCAAGTTATAACTCGACAAATCGGGAATCGAGATATTCATGTTCCCGTTGTAGCTCACCTGTAACTTCCCGGCCTCCGGTTTCACCGTTTCCACCACGATCACCCCGTTTGCCGCTTTTGAACCGTAAATTGCCGTCGACGCCGCGTCTTTCAAGATCGTGATCGACGCCACCCGGTTTATATCCAGATCATTAATCGCTGCCAACGTTGACTCGAAACCATCCAGGATAAACAACGGCTGGTTCGGGTCGGCATCCAGCTCGTCCCGCAATCC